>JAGRKN010000219.1:12961-13121 GCA_020442275.1 Rhodoblastus sp.
CGCTGTTCATGCTCTACACCTCGGGCTCGACCGGCGCGCCGAAGGGCGTGGTGCACACGACCGGCGGCTATCTCGTCTACGCCTCGATGACGCATCAATACGTCTTCGACTATCACGAGGGCGACATCTACTGGTGCACGGCCGACGTGGGCTGGGTGAC
>JAGRKN010000220.1 GCA_020442275.1 Rhodoblastus sp.
CGGCGAGCGCGGCATATTCGGAGGGATCGCCGAGACGCGAGGGGAAGGGCACCTGCGAGGCGAGGCTGCGCTGGGCTTCTTCCGACAGGCCCTTCATCAGCGGCGTAAGGAACAGGCCGGGCGCGATCGTGTTGACGCGGATGCCGAAGCGGGCGAGGTCGCGCGCGATCGGCAGCGTCATGCCGACGATGCCGCCCTTGGACGCGGAGTAGGCGGCCTGGCCGACCTGGCCGTCGAAAGCAGCGACCGAGGCCGTATTGATGACGACGCCGCGCTCCTCGCCGACCGGCTCCTGCTTCGACATGCGCTCGGCCGCAAGGCGCAGCATGTTGAACGAGCCGATGAGGTTCACGTCGATGATCTTCTTGAAGGCGTCGAGCGGGAACGGGCCGTTCTTGTTGACTGTCGTGATGGCGTTGCCGATGCCCGCGCAGTTGACGAGCACGCGCGGCGTACCATGCGCCTTTTCGGCCGCGTCCAGCGCCGCCTTGGCGTCGGCTTCGCTCGAGACGTCGCCGCCGAGGCCGATGCCGCCGATCTCCTTGGCGACCTTCTCGGCATTGTCCTTGTTGAGATCGAAGCAGGCGACCTTGGCGCCCTTGGCCGCCATCAGCCGCGCCGTCGCCGCGCCGAGGCCCGAGCCGCCGCCGGTGACGAAAACCGAGAGTCCGTTGAGATCCATGTGAGGTTCCTTTCGTGGGTGGGTGACGGTTGGTTCTTGTGGAAGCCGTCATTGCGAGCGCAGCGAAGCAATCCAGGAATCGCAACCCGGCTCTGGATTGCTTCGCTTCGCTCGCAATGACGGTCCTTTTACATCGCTGTGGCGATCAACTCCACGCGGCCACGGCCGCCGCGGGTTCGATCCGGCCCTCCATCGGCGCGGACTGGATTTGCGAGGGCGTGCGGGAGAAACGCGGCGCGGGCGCGGGCTGCGCGGCGCCGTCGTGTTCGACGAAAGTCTTGCGCGCGACCAGATGCGGATGGGCCTTCGCTTCTTCCATCGAATACACGGCCATGGCGCAGGCGTCGGTGCCTTCGAGAAGTTTCGACCATTCGTCGCGCGTCTTCGTCTTGAAGATCGCTTCCATCTTCTCGCGCTGTGAGGGCCATTTCGCCTTGTCGTTCTGATCCTTGAATTCTGGATCGTCGATACCGGCGCGCTGCAGCAGTTCGGCGTAGAACTGCGGCTCGATGGCGCCGATGGTGAAGAACCTGCCGTCCTTGCACTCGAACGGGCCGTAGAATGGCGCGCCGCCGTCGAGCAGATTCTCGCCTGGCGCGCCGGTCCACACGCCCATGGCCTTGAGCGCATGGAACATGGTGATGAGGCTGGCGACGCCGTCGCACATGGCGACGTCGACGACCTGCCCCTTGCCGGAGGCCCGCGCCGAAATCAGCGCGGCGAGCGCGCCCATGACGAGATAGAGCGCTCCGCCGCCGTAATCGCCGACGAGATTGAGCGGCGAGACGAGGCCGCCCTTTCGCGCACGAAAGGAGTCCAAAGCTCCGGTCACCGCGACATAGTTGATGTCATGGCCGGCGGCCATGGCGAGCGGGCCCTCCTGCCCCCAGCCAGTCATGCGCGCGTAGACGAGTTTTGCGTTCGACTTCAGCGCCTCGTCGGGACCGAGGCCCAGCTTCTCCATCACGCCGGGCCGAAAGCCTTCGACCAAAATGTCGGCCTTGGCGACGAGCGCCTTGGCGGTCGCGACGTCCTCGGGCTTCTTGAGATCGAGTTCGATCGTGCGACGGCCGCGATTGACGAAATTGCCGGGATGATTGCGGCCATGGCCCGGCCGCTGGATGGCGATGACGTCGGCGCCCATGTCCGACATCAGCATGCAGGCGAAGGGGCCGGGGCCGATGCCTGCGAATTCGACGATGCGTACGCCCGCGAGCGGGCCGGTGGCTCTGGTCATTCTATTCCTCCCGCATTCCTAAGGCATGTTTCCCGCCGTCATTGCGAGGAGCGAAGCGACTCGGCAATCCATTCCTGCCGTTCGATCAACATCCGGGGATGGATTGCTTCGCTTAGCTCGCAATGACTGGCATCATTGCGGCTTTACCGCCCCGTCCAATTCGGCTTGCGCTTTTCGGCGAAAGCCTTCGGGCCCTCGATGAGATCGGCCGAGCCGAACATGGCCTTCACGGCGGGGAATTCGTTCTGCGCGACGAGCGCATCGGCCAGCGACATTTCGGCGCCGCGGATCGCGACCTGCTTGGAGGCGCGGATCGACATGGGGCTGAGCGTGCAGATGTGCTGCGCGATCTTCTTGGCCGCTGCGAGCGCGCCGCCGGTCGGCGTCACCTCGTGCACGAAGCCGAGTTCCTTGCCTTCCTGCGGGCTGACGCGGCGGGCGGTGAGGATCATGCCCATGGCGCGCTTCATGCCAATGGTGCGCGGCAGACGCAGCAGGCCGCCGGCCATGGCCGCGAGGCCGACGCTCGGCTCAGGCAGCGCGAAGACGGCGTTCTCGGCGGCGACGATGAGGTCGCAGGCGAGCGCTACCTCGAAGCCGCCGCCCATGGCGAAACCGTTGACCGCCGCGATGATCGGCTTGTCGCAATCGAAGCGCGACACCAACCCGCCGAAGCCGCTCTTGCCCCAGCCGCGTTCGCCGCCAGCCGCCTGATATTTGAGATCGTTGCCCGCCGAAAACGCCTTGTCGCCGGCGCCGGTGACGATCGCGACCCATTGATCGGGATCGGCGGAGAATTTGTCGAAGGCGTCCTCGAGTTCGAAATGCGCAGGCTTGTGCAGCGCGTTGAAGACCTGCGGACGATTGAGCGTGACGATTGTGATCGGGCCTTCGCGCTCGACCAGAATGTGTTCGTAGGCCACGAATTTTCCTCCCGATTGTTTCCCGCCAGCATGGTGCGTCTTGTCGTGACGCTTGTCCCTTGCACTTATCGCATGGCGGGGACGCGGGCAAGATTTAGTTAGTCGATTGACTAAATCTGCGACCGCCCCGTAAGCTGTTCGACAATCCGAGACAATGAACAGGCAGGGAGTTGAAAATGGCCGAGGCTTATATCGTCGCCGCCGCGCGCACCGCGGGCGGTCGCAAGGGCGGCAGGCTGTCTGGCTGGCATCCGGCCGATCTCGCAGCGCAGGTTCTGGACTCGCTGGTCGATCGCGCCGGCGCGGACCCCGCGCAGATCGACGACGTCATCATGGGCTGCGTCGGCCAGGCCGGCGAGCAGGCGACCAACATCGGCCGCAACGCGGTGCTCGCCTCCAAGCTGCCCGAGAGCGTGCCTGGCACGTCCGTCGACCGCCAGTGCGGCTCCTCGCAGCAGGCGCTGCATTTCGCCGCGCAGGCGGTGATGTCCGGCTTCCAGGACATCGTGATCGCGGCGGGCGTCGAGAGCATGTCGCGCGTGCCGATGGGCCTGCCCGCCGCGCTGCCGGCCAAGCACGGTTTTGGCTTCTACAAGAGCCCGAACATGGAAGAGCGCTATCCCGGCGTGCAGTTCAGCCAGTTTCCGGGCGCCGAGGCCGTCGCCAAGAAATACGGCCTGACCAAGGACGAACTCGACCTGTTCGGGTTCGAAAGCCACCAGAAGGCGATCCGCGCGACGCAGGCCGGCGAGTTCAAGAAGGAGATCGTCCCCGTGCAGGTGACGGTCGAGGGCGAGAAGCA
>JAGRKN010000005.1:0-26528 GCA_020442275.1 Rhodoblastus sp.
ACGGCGTCGATCGAGGCGCGTTCGCGCCGAGCGAAGCCGAATAAGAGCTGTTCTTCAATTCGCCATAACTGGCGCCTAGATGGGCGGCGACCAAGGATGGATTTCATGCAGCATCGACTACGGGCTCTCGCGTCTTTGGCGCTTCTGATCGGCGCAACATCCGCGATAGCCCAGACCAACCCGGGTTCTGCGTCGACAAAGAACACACGGCCAGCCGCTGCGAACGACAAAATTGCTCCGGACGCGGCGATCGATCGCGCAAACGCCTATCTCAACAGCGCGGCAAGTCTTGTCGCCGACTTCGTACAGGTCGGCGCAGACGGCAGGCGTTCCGAGGGCAAGCTCTACGTCCGTCGTCCTGGCCGTCTGCGCTTTGAATACGCGCAGCCTGCGACGCTCGAGATCGTGGCCGACGGAACCTCCGTTTCGATTCGCGATCGCAAGCTCGCGACCAACGACATGTATTTCATCAGTCAGACGCCCCTGAAATTTCTTTTGAAGGAGCGCATCGACCTTCGCCGGGACGTCAAGATTCTCAACGTGCGCGAGACAAAGACGGGCGTTGTCATAACGATCGAGGACAAGGCCACATTCGGTGGCACCTCGTTGATCAAGCTGATCTTCGATCCCAAGACCTTCGCGCTAAAGCAGTGGCATGTCACGGATCCGCAGGGCTACGAAACCCTGGTCTCGCTTTTCAACGTCGACCTCACGCAGACGCCCGATTCGTCGCTCTTCAAAATCAACAACGAGCGGATGCTGAACCCGAACTAGGCAATCCGCCGGTTGCCTTGTGGAACGCCGCGCGACGACACTTGTGCCGCCGCCTCGAGCATGCTCAGTCACGGGATGGCTCAAGATATTTGCAAAATCGCGACCTGGAATATCAATTCTGTTCGCCTGCGCATGCCGAACGTCGCCCGCTACCTACAGGAACACAAACCCGATGTTCTTTGCTTGCAGGAGACGAAATGCCGAGACAGCGAGTTCCCCTTTTCAGGCCTTCGTGAACTGGGCTACGGTCATATCGAGATTCATGGCCAGAAGGGCTACCATGGCGTCGCGATCGCATCGCGTCGACCGTTGTCGAATGGCCGACGCCGCGACTTCTGTGCGAAGGGCGACGCCCGTCATATCAGTGTCGGCTTGAAGGTCGGCGCCCGGGACATCGAGCTGCACAATTTCTACGTACCGGCAGGCGGAGACGAACCCGATCCGGCGATCAATCCGAAATTTGCACATAAGCTGGCGTTTTTCGATGAGCTCTCCGAGTGGGCGAAACTCGAAAAGACTCACGCGCGCGATTCGATTCTTGTCGGCGACATCAATGTGGCGCCGCTCGAAACCGACGTCTGGAGTCACAAGGCGCTTCTGAAAGTGGTGAGCCACACGCCTATAGAAGTCGAACGTTTTGAAGCGGCGATGCGCGCCGGCAAGTGGATCGACGCCATGCGCAAGTTCGTGCCTGCGGAGCAGCAACTCTATACGTGGTGGAGCTATCGCTCTCCGGACTGGGAGAAAGCCGACAAGGGACGTCGCCTCGATCACATCTGGGTCAGCCCTAGCCTCTCCGATTCCCTTGCCGGGCTTCAGATTCTAAAGGAGGCTCGCGGTTGGGACAGGCCCTCCGATCATGTGCCGGTATCGATCGAAGTGGTCGGATGATCCCGCCGATCAGGCGAGCGGCGTCAACTGCGACGAGAGCGAAGACAGCCGCTCGCTGACCATGCGACGGATGGCGTCAGCGCTGCGCGGATATTCACTCAGAACGCGATGAAAAACCACGCGCGAAACGCGAAGAAGCGTGGTTGGTTCACGTGCGATGATCGACCCCGCCGCTTCGGTCTCGGCAATCATGGCGAGTTCGCCAACCAGTCCCGGCGAATGCACGACCTTTGAGGGCTCGCCGAGCGCATCCCGGGTTTCGAAGATCGCCAGGGATCCTTTCAGAACGAGGTAGCCGCCCTCGAGCCGCGCTGGCGCAGCGAACAGCACATCGCCGGCGCGCAACAGTTTTGTCTCCGCGGAGAAGGCCAGCAACCGCAGGGCATCTGGCTCCAGCAGCCGGAAGATCGGGACTTGCTCGAACAGTCGGATATCGTCGTCGAGCGCCATACAAAAATCTCGCGCGTTGGAATGAAGGGCGTCTATTGCAGGCGCATCACGGCACCAGCTTGTAGCCGCCGCCGTCGGTAACAAGAAGTTTGGCGCGAACAGGATCTTCTTCGATCTTCTGCCGCAGGCGATAGATATGCGTCTCCAGCGTGTGGGTCGTCACATTGGCATTGTAGCCCCAGACATCGCGGAGCAGTACATCGCGCGTAACCGTGGCCGGCGCGGCTTTGTGCAGGAAACGCAGAATGGCCGTCTCCTTTTCTGTCAGCCGCAATTTGCCGCCACGCGCGGTAGAGAGATGTTTCGTCCGGGGATGGAAGACGTATGGTCCGATGACGAAGGTAGCATCATCGCTTTGCTCGAACTGGCGCAATTGCACGCGAATGCGCGCAAGCAGCACCGCGAATTTGAAAGGTTTCGCGATATAGTCGTTCGCGCCGGATTCTAGGCCGAGTACGGTATCGGCGTCGGACGTATGACCGGTCACCATAATGATCGGATTGGCATATCCTTCGCGCCGCAGCAGCTTGACCGCCTCGCGGCCATCCATGTCCGGGAGGCCAACATCCAACAGAATGAGATCCGGCGACTGGGTGCGCGCTGCTGAAAGAGCTTCCACGCCGTTTCCCGCCTGGATGATCGTGAATTCCTCATGCAGGGTCATCTGTTCGGCCAGTGAACTCCGCAAGTCCTCGTCATCGTCGACAAGAAGGATCTTGCGCACCTGCGCCATCTGATTTCCCCGCGTTAGACTTGGTCCGATTCTGCGATCACGAGCCTAGGGCGCGCTCATGCAACGGTCAAAACACGAATATGTCAGGCTGAAGCCAGTCGGGATTTTGCGGGTGGTCCGCACCGTCGCCACCGCTTCTGACGGGCGAGCTTTGTGCTTTCTCGACACCGGTTTCTGGCGTTTTCGCTGTTCGCTGGGACGATCGGGCGTTACTCGCGCCAAGCGCGAGGGCGATGGTTGTACGCCCATCGGTCGTTTCGAAATGCTCGAATGGCGGCTTCGATCGGAAGGCAAGGTTGTTCGGCGTCCGTTAGGCAGGCGCCGGGTGATTCGGCCTTTGGATGGATGGTGCGATGATCCAAGATCTGGATCGTATAACACGCAGATAGGCTTGCCATCCAGATTGAGCCACGAAAACATGTGGCGCGCTGACAATAAATATGATGTTATTGCAATATTGAATTATAATATTAGCGCGAAAACTCTTGGCAGAGGTAGCGCTATATTTTTTCATTTGTGTAGCAATGAATTTGAGCCGACCGCTGGTTGCGTAGCTGTGCCGTCGGCTTCCATGAGCAAGCTGATCCCGTTGCTGCGGCAGCGCTCCAGAATCGATATCCTCAGCGAGCGCCGAAAATTGCCGAACCGACCCGTATCTCGGTCGCGCCGAGTTTGATGGCCTGTTCAAAATCCGAAGTCATGCCCATCGACAGCTTGGACAGGCCGTTTCTCGCGGCGATCTCCGCGAGCTTGGCAAAATAGGGCGAGGCGAGTTGGTCGACGGGCGGAATGCACATCAATCCCTCGATTGCGAGCCCGAAGTCTTCCCGGCAAACTCGGAGAAACGCGTCGGCGTCTTCCGGGAGGACGCCCGCCTTCTGTGGCTCTTCTCCGATATTGACCTGCACCAACAAGCGCGGCGTCTTTCCTTCTCGCACCGCTTGTGTGGCGATTTCCGCAGCCAGCTTCGGCCGATCGACTGTTTCGATGACGTCGAACAGGCGGACGGCGTCGCGAACCTTGTTTGTCTGCAACGGGCCGATCAGACGCAGCGTCAGCTCCGGAAAGGCGGCGCGCAACGACGGCCATTTCTCCATGGCTTCCTGCACGCGATTCTCTCCGAACTGCCGGCAGCTGGCGCGCAACAAAGGCTCGATTCTCGCCGCGGAGATGGTCTTGGTGACGCAGACGAGTTCGATTTCGGTGGGTTTCCGGCCAGCATCGCGCGCGGCTCGACGGATGCGCGCCTGGACGTGTTCGAGGCGATCGAGATCTGTTTCCGATGTCGTCATGTGCGATCCAGAGGAGGGCGACGTTCTAGCAGCGCCAGCGACTTCTGCCCACGGGCGCAGTGGTTGATTGTCTTGTTGACCCATGGCGGGAAATGAGGCTCATTGCCGCCGCCTTCGAACAACAAGAGCTTGCGCCCAAGATGCGTCCCGACCGCTACAACGCCCGTGAATCCGAGCCGCATTGGCAGCGCGTTTGGGACGAACGAAAGATCTTCGAATCCAGCAACGAAGACCCACGCCCGAAATACTACGTGCTTGAAATGTTCCCGTATCCGTCGGGCCGCATCCACATGGGTCATGTGCGCAATTACGCCATGGGCGACGTGGTCGCCCGCTACATGCGCGCGCGCGGCTACAATGTTCTTCACCCCATGGGCTGGGACGCCTTCGGCATGCCTGCGGAAAACGCGGCCATGCAAAGCGGTTCGCACCCGGCCACCTGGACCTACGCGAACATCGATACGATGCGTCGCCAGCTCAAGTCGATGGGGTTGTCGCTCGACTGGTCTCGCGAAATCGCGACATGCGACCCAAGCTACTACAAGCACCAGCAGCGGATATTCCTAGATTTCCTGAAGGTTGGCCTGGTCGACCGCAAGACCGCGCGCGTCAACTGGGATCCCGTCGATCAGACGGTGCTCGCGAACGAGCAGGTGATCGACGGTCGGGGCTGGCGGTCCGGGGCTCTGGTCGAGCAGCGCGACCTCACGCAATGGTTCTTCAAGATCACAACATTCGCGGACGACTTGCTAAAGGGGCTCGATACGCTCGATCAGTGGCCCGAGAAAGTTCGTCTGATGCAGCGAAACTGGATCGGGCGATCCGAAGGGCTCCGCATGCGCTTTGCGGTCGCGCCGGATCCACGCGTTCCCTCTGAATCGGACATCGAGGTTTTCACGACCCGGCCGGATACGATCTTCGGCGCTTCGTTCCTAGGGTTGGCGGTCGATCACCCCATCATCAAGTCGCTGGCAGAGAAAGACAGCGCTCTCGAGAAGTTCTGTGACGAATGTCGGCGAATCGGCACTTCAGCGGCGGTCTTGGAAACGACGGAGAAGCAAGGCTTCGACACTGGCCTGAAGGTTGTTCATCCCTTCGACGATTCGATCCTGCTGCCAGTCTACGCGACCAATTTCGTCCTGATGGACTACGGTACGGGCGCGATCTTCGGTTGTCCGGCGCACGATCAGCGCGACCTGGATTTCGCAAACAAATATGGGCTGTCGAAGACGCCAGTCGTCTGCCCGCCAGATGTCGACCCTGCTTCGATCGTCATTGGCAGCGAAGCTTTCGACGGCGACGGCCTGTTGATCAACTCGCGTTTTCTCGACGGCATGTCGATTTCGGACGCTAAAGACGAGATTGCGCGAAAACTCGAGTCGCGCGACCTGTTCAGTCGGCCACAGGCTCGGCGACAAGTCAATTTTAGGCTGAGAGACTGGGGCGTTTCGAGACAGCGCTACTGGGGATGCCCGATCCCGGTTGTCCATTGTGCAAAATGCGATGTCGTTCCCGTACCCGTCGGAGAGCTACCCATCGTGTTGCCGCAGGACGTCGATTTCAGGACCCCCGGCAACCCACTGGACCGACATCCCACGTGGAAGCACACGGCGTGTCCGAAATGCGGCGGCCCAGCGCGGCGCGAAACGGACACGATGGATACATTTGTCGATTCGTCCTGGTATTTCGCGCGATTCACGGATCCGTGGAATACGGACGAACCAACAGACCCAGCGGTCATCTCGAAGTGGCTACCGGTAGATCAATATATCGGCGGCATCGAGCATGCGATACTGCATCTCCTGTATTCGCGGTTCTTCACGCGGGGACTTCGCGCGACTGGTTATGCCGATCTCGATGAGCCATTCAAGGGACTGTTCACGCAGGGAATGGTCGTGCACGAGACCTACAGGTCGCGCGACGGCTCCTGGCTTGCCCCGACCGAGATCAGAATTGAAGGCGCGCCCGATGGACGAAAGGCCTTCGCGCTTGCAGACGGGTCGGAAATCGAGATCGGCTCTATCGAGAAGATGTCGAAGTCGAAGCGCAATACGGTGGATCCGGACGAGATCATCGGGACTTTTGGCGCCGACGCGGCGCGCTGGTTCATGCTGTCCGACTCTCCACCCGAGGGCGACGTGATCTGGTCGGAAGAAGGCGTTCAGGGCGTCGCGCGCTTTATGCAGCGCGTGTGGCGCCTGATCGGCGATCTGAAGTCGATAGCCGCCCCGACAGGCGCCGTCGCGCCGACACAGTTCGGCGAAACCGCGATTGCGGTCCGCAAGGCTACTCACAATGCGCTCGCCAAGGTCGAGGATGACATTGTCCGGTTGCGTTTCAATCGCTGTATCGCCCATGCCAACGAACTCGTGAACAAACTCGGCCAGACGATCGGCTCGATTGAAAGCGCCGACATCGGCGAGGATCTCGCCTATGCCTGTCGGGAAGCAGCCGAAGCTCTTGTGATGCTCGTTGCGCCGATGATGCCTCATCTGGCGGAAACCTGCTGGGCCGATCTCGGGCATGACGATCTCGTATCGCAGGCGCGGTGGCCGGAAGCTGATCGCTCCCTGATTCGGGAGGATGTGATTACGCTTCCGATTCAGATAAACGGAAAGAAGCGGGCGGAAGTTGTCTTGCCGCGCGAAGCCGACGAGGCGACGATACGCGCAATGGTCTTGGCGGATGATTCCGTCGAGAAGGCGATCGACGGCCGACCAGTCAAGCGGGTAATCGTCGTGCGCGAGAGGATCGTCAATGTCGTCATATAGCGGCCGCCTACGCCGAGCGGCTTTGGTGATCGGATTGGCCTCCCTGCTCGGAGGATGCATTCAACCGCTTTACGGCACGCTTGGACCTGGTCGACTCGAAAGCGAACTGCAGGCGATCAAGATCGAGCCGATTCCGGATCGCTTCGGGCACTATCTGGAAAAGGAGCTGGCCTTCGCGTTCAATGGCACTGGTCTCGACGTCGCGCCGAAATATCGACTGGTTGTGAAGTTGAAGCAGCGCGTTCAGGCGCCTGTCGTCGACACTGTGACGTCCCGAGCGACAGCGGCGACCGTGATTGGCGACGCGAGCTTCGAATTGTACTCGTTCGGCTCGAGCGAACCGATCATGCAGGGTGTCGCCTTCAGCGTGGCAGGCTATGACCGTTTCAGCCAACGCATATCCAACGTCCGGGCGGCGCGCGATGCCGAGATCCGCGATGCAAAGGCCATTGCCGAACAGATCAGGACTCAAATTGCAGCTCGTATGGCTTCCCGAAACTGATGGCTTCGCTTTCGGCCAGGGAGTTCGAAAAATCCGTTGAGGAGCAGGCTCGGTCCTTCAGGATAATCATCCTCCACGGAGATAATGTTCAGGCAAAGAGCGATCTCTTTCGTTTGCTCAGAAAGTCGCTCGCGATCGAGGCGGACGATCCATTTCGTCTCGCCCACCTGGACAACGACACAATCGAAGCGGATCCGGGAAAGCTGGCCGATGAACTCGGCGCTATCTCGATGTTCGGCGGCTCCCGTCTGATACGCGCCATTAGTTCACAACGTCAGTCGGAGTCGATCATCCAGCAGGCTCTTCAAGCGCCGCCGGGCGACTGGCATTTGCTGGTCGATACGGAAAACTTGGACGCCGCGCGATTCGACGTTGTCAAGAACGGCAATCTGCTGCTGGTCGCTTGTGCGAACGAGAATGCTGGCGATTTTCATTCCTTCGTCGCCACCGAATTCGAACGCGCGGGTTTGCAGCTCGAAGAAGGCGT
Source organism: Rhodoblastus sp. (assembly GCA_020442275.1). Taxonomy (GTDB): domain Bacteria; phylum Pseudomonadota; class Alphaproteobacteria; order Rhizobiales; family Beijerinckiaceae; genus JAJXWB01. The sequence goes on from JAGRKN010000005.1 coordinate 7,901, forward strand.
ACTGGAGCTTCTTATTCCCCTGCTCGGCGACGAGCGCGCGGCGGCGCGCGGCGAAGTGGAAAAGCTTGCGTTGCTGGTTGGAGTCTCGCGACGCGTATCCCTCGCCGACGTCGACAATGTCGTCGCCGACAACTCGGTAGTCATGACGGACGCGGTTGCGATTGCTTCACTATCTGGAAATCTGGCGGCGCTTGCTGCTGCGCTGGACAGATTGCAGGCCACTGGTTCCGACGCAACCGGGGCTCTCGGCGCTGCCTCCAGGCTTGCGTTGAATCTATACCGCGGCAAGGCCAATCAGTGGCGGACCCGTCAGGATGGCGTCGCCCAAAACTTGAGCGCTGCTTCACTTCGGGGGATTGCTATGACCTTGCAATCCGCAATCCGCCAGACCCGCTCGGATAGCCAGCTTGCGCCTCTCCTCTCCGAGCGAGCCCTCGTATCGCTCGGAGCCAGCACGAGAATTCGTAAACGCTAGCCTTGGGGAGCGAGCCGGGCGCAAACCTCGTCCAACTGCTCCAGCGTCCGATATCGAATTGTCAATTCGCCCCCTTCGCCGCGCGACTTCAATTGAACATCGAGCCCTAACGCATCCGAAAGGCGTTTCGCGAGTGCACGGGAATCCGGATCTTCGGGGGCGCCGGTGGTCGTGGGCTTGCGGGTTACTTGCGTCTCGGTTTTCTCCGCCTCAACCTGTGCGATCCGCTCGACGTCTCGCACGGTCAGGCCACGGTCGACGATATCGGCGGCGACCAGGTCGGGCTCCGCGACAGCCAGGAGCGCACGCGCATGGCCGGCGCTAATCCGGCCATCGGCCAGCATGGCCTTCGTTTTTTCCGGCAGCTTCACCAATCGCGTCATGTTGGCGACATGGCTGCGGCTCTTGCCGATCACCTTCGCGATGTCGCCGTGCGTGTAACTATGCTCAGCGATGAGGCGCTCGTAGCCTTGCGCCTCCTCCAGGGGATTCAGGTCGGATCGCTGGACGTTCTCGATGATGGCGAGCTCAAGCGCTTCCCGATCATCCGCGACGATGACATTGATCGGAACCTCATGGAGGCCAGCGCGCTGGGCGGCCCGCCAGCGTCGCTCGCCCGCGATAATCTCGTAGAGATCGGCGCCTTCGGCCGCGGCCCGCACCAGGATCGCCTGCAAGATGCCCTTCTCACGGACCGACGCGACCAACTCTTCGAGATCCGCCTCCGCGAAGTCCCGACGTGGATTGCGAGGATTTGGCCGTAGGAACTCTACCGGCGCCTTACGTTGGGCCGACTTGCCGGAAACGGGAAACTCAGCTTCGTCTTGCGACGAGCCAATCAGCGCGGCCAAGCCACGACCCAGACGTCTAGCCTCTTCGGCCATTGCGCAAACTCCAACTGGCTAGATGACTACGCAGCGCGGATGCGCCGCTCCCTCTGAATGATTTCTGACGCCAGCTTAAGGTAAGCCTGACTGCCGGCGCATCGCAGGTCATACAGTAGAGCCGGCTTTCCGTAGGACGGGGCTTCGGACACGCGAACATTCCGAGGGATCACGGTGTCGTACACCTTCTCCCCCATGTGGTCGCGCACATCGGCGACGACTTGAGTGGCGAGCTTATTGCGAGGATCGAACATTGTCAGGACGATACCGTGAATGGTCAGCCTCGGATTGAGAGAGCGCTTGACCTGCTCGACCGTGGACAGGAGCTGCGAAAGACCTTCCAGGGCAAAAAACTCACATTGCAGCGGCACGACGACGCTGTCTGCTGCGGCAAGAGAATTTATCGTCAAAAGATTCAACGAAGGAGGGCAATCGATCAGCACATAACTGATCTCGACGCCCGGCTCGATCTCGGATTCCGCCAGCTCATTGAGAGCCTTTCGGATTCGAAATGTTCTATCGGCGCTATTGGCGATTTCGAGCTCGACACCTAGCAAATCGAGAGTTGAGGGCGCTATCCAGAGTCGCGGGACTGCAGTTGGGGTAACCGCCTGACGCAACCGCGCTTCGCCTGTGAGAACATCGTAAGTCGAAATTTTACGATTCTGGCGGTCGATTCCAAGCCCGGTCGAGGCATTGCCCTGTGGATCGAGATCGACAATCAGGACTCTTTCGCCGATAGCCGCCAAGGCTGTGCCGAGATTGATCGCCGTGGTGGTCTTGCCAACCCCGCCCTTCTGATTAGCGAGTGCAAGTACGCGCATCGCGCATTCTCCAGGATATCGGCTAGATTGCTCGGACCAGTACGATCGCCGCTCGTGGATCCGTCTTGCTCGGGTTGAGCACTATTCGAAAATTACTAGGGATAGCGGAATTGGTCAATTCCGCCACTACATCTCGACCCTTCAGAAAGAGGCCCAGGGTGCCCTTTTCCACAAATGGCTGCGCGTAGGCAACCAGTCGCCCGAGATCGGCCATGGCGCGCGATGTGATAACCGTCGGCTGAAGACACGGTAGTACATCCTCGCACCGCGCATTATGTACATGCGCTCGCGCGCCTGTTTCACGTGAAACTTCTCTCAGAAAGGCGGCCTTTCGAACATCAGATTCAATCAGATGCATTTCGCCTTCGCTATGAAATTGCTGCAGGAGCGCAACAACCAATCCCGGAAATCCAGCGCCAGATCCCAAATCAACCCACGAACCCGCCAACGGAGCGAAACCCGCCACCTGCGCGGAATCCATAAAGTGCCGAGTCCAAACCGATTTCAAGGTGGAATGACCAACTAGATTGATCTTTCGCCCCCATAGTACGAGGAGCCGTTCATAAACTTCGAGCCGCTCCGCAATATCTCCAAGCCCGGGCTCGAGACGAAGCGCCACGCTCTTGTCGTTGCTCACGCGCCTGCCTCAACACGTCTCGCGTAGGCCGCCAACAATGTCATAGCCGCAGGGGTCATACCTTCGACCGCGTAAGCATGTCCCAATGTCAGCGGTCTCGCCTGCATCAGGCGATTTCGTATCTCATTCGATAGACCAGGTATCGAGCGATAATCCAGGTCCGGGGAAAGTTTGGATGCGAAACGCGCACGGTAGTCGGACACAGCCCCATTTTGCCTGTCAAGATAGACCGCGTACTTGGCGTCGGTCTCGACCTGCATACGAGCAGAAACGCTTGCATGCGACAGATCCGGCCACATCCTGATGAGGTCGCCGAAGCATACGTCCACCCGCGCAAGCAATTCCATCGCGGATCGTCGAACGCCGTCCTCTTTCACGTCGATCCCGAAGGATCGGGTAGTTTGTGGCGTCGCCGACAAGCGCGAAAGCTTTTGCGCGAGTTCTATCGTCTCACGCTCACGAGTCCGGAATGCCGACGCCCGCTCCTCTGAAACGCAACCCAGCCTCATTCCAAATGGCGTCAATCTCAAATCAGCATTGTCCGCACGGAGGCTAAGGCGGAATTCCGATCTCGATGTGAACATCCGATACGGCTCGGTCACGCCGCGGCTCGTGAGATCGTCGATCATGACCCCGATAAAGCCGGCGCTCCTCTCCAGAATAACCGAATCGCCCCCGGAGGATCTCAGCGCCGCATTGACGCCAGCTACGATTCCCTGGCCCGCCGCTTCTTCGTAGCCAGTAGTACCGTTGACTTGACCGGCAAGAAACAGCCTCCCGACAATCTTCGACTCCAATGTCGGAAAAAGCCCCCGAGGATCGAAATAATCATACTCAATCGCATAGCCGTATCGAGCAATCTCGACACGTTCCAAACCTGGCATCGTCCGCATGAACCGTTCCTGTGCCGATTCGGGCAGACTTGTAGACACGCCATTTGGATAGACGAGGTCGGTATCGAAGCCTTCCGGTTCAAGGAAAACCTGATGCCCGTCTCGGTCGCCAAAGCGTGAAACCTTGTCTTCGATGGAAGGGCAATATCGCGGACCATGCCCAACGATCGCCCCGGTTCGCAAAGGCGAATCAACGAGAGATTCGCGAATGACCTCATGCGTTCCAACTGTTGTCCGCGTAATGCGGCATTCAACCTGAGGGGTCGAAAGTGTTTCAGTCAGGAACGAAAATGGTTCCGGATCAGAATCGCCAGGTTGCCGTTCCAGCTGATCCCAATCGATCGTTCGCCGCACTAGCCGCGCCGGCGTTCCAGTCTTGAGCCGGCCGACGGGAAATCCGAGCGCCTCGAGATTTTGTCCCAGACGTTCAGCCGGCGCCTCACCAACCCGTCCGGCCACAATTCGCTTTCGCCCAATGTGGATTACACCACGCAGAAACGTCCCTGCCGTTAGAACGACGGCTCCTGCCATCAAATCTCTGCCGTCATCGAGGCGTACTCCAGACGTCACGCCGCTCTCGCAGACCAGCGCATCGACCATGCCGACGACAATCGACAGACTTGGATAGGTCGCAAGTTCAGTCTGCATAGCCTTTTGATATAGGCGTCGGTCAATCTGAGCGCGCGGACCGCGGGCGGCAGGCCCCCGCGAGCGATTCAGAACCCGGAATTGAATGCCGGCGCGATCGGCCATCCGGCCCATCAACCCGTCAAGGGCGTCGATCTCTCTGACGATCTGACCCTTGCCCAACCCACCAATGGCTGGGTTGCAAGACATCACACCAATGTCCGAAATGCTCTTGGTTACAAGCGCCGTTCGAGCTCCCATCCTCGCCGAGGCGGTAGCGGCCTCGCACCCTGCGTGCCCGCCACCGACGACGATGACATCAAATCTTTCCGCCTGCGAATCGTGTTTCACGTGAAACACTCACTTTCCGATACAGAAGCGCGCGAAGATCTCACCCAGGAGCTCTTCAGTGCCAAACGACCCTGAAATACCGCCCAAGGCGGCATTCACGATTCGACATTCCTCCGCCCCCAACTCCAGCCGATCACTAAGGCACAATTCCTTCAAGCGGTTCAAGGCGTCCAACGAAACCGTCATGGCGTCGAGGTGCCGTTGCCGCGCCAACATTCCCTCGCTCCCGTCACCGACCGCGCTGAGCGCTCGATCCCGAATGGCTTCGACTAGTTTCGCAATCGAATCCAAATCGCAGTTCGATATCGCCATCAGACCGCTCGGAGGCGTGAAACGATCCGCCTTCGACCATACGGTCAGATCCTTAGAGGAGCCATCCTTGCAAGAATCGACATCGCCTGATTGCAGACGAACGACTAGATCGGCAGAGACGATTGCAGAGCGCGCACGCTCTACGCCGATTGCTTCGACCGGGTCCAATGTATCGCGCACGCCTGCGGTGTCTACGAGCCTGACGGGAACGCCATCGAGATCCAGGTCCACCGAAAGCAGGTCGCGCGTCGTTCCCGCATATTCCGTCACGATTGCGAGGTCACTGCCAGCGAGCATGTTAAAGAGTGTCGACTTGCCGACATTGGGCGCCCCGGCGATCACGACCGTGAAGCCATTGCGCAGTGCGAGCGATCGTACGCCAGCGTCTCGCGTGCGCAAGATTTCGACCCGAAGTTCTTCGGCTCGCGCTATCAACTCTTTGACCTGAGCCTCGCCGACATCGCCCTCGTCGCTGAAATCAAGCACACTCTCCAACTCGACCGAAATTTGCAGCAAGGTGCGACGCCAGCCCTCGGCCTTATGGCCAAGCCCGTTGTCCAACAGACGCAGGGCCTGTCGCCGTTGAAATTCCGTTTCCGAATCGATCAGATCGGCAATGGCTTCGGCCTGGGAAAGATCGAACTTGCCAGCCGAATAGGCCCGTCTCGTGAACTCACCAGGTTCCGCTGGGCGCACTCTATCGAACCGCCTCAGTATCGAAGCAAGGGCATTGACGACCCCGCGACCACCATGAACGGTGAGTTCGAGCAGGTCCTCCCCCGTGAAGCTCGCCGGTCCCTCAAAAAACGTCGCCAACCCGGTGTCGATCTTTTCACCTGAATCAGGATCAAAAATCGCTCGGAGGACCACACGACGCGCCTCGGGTACCACGCGCCCGCTCAATTTCACGAGAATCTGCCCGGCTTGTGCCCCTGAGATCCTAAACACCGCCAGCGCCGACCGGCCGGGCGGGGTTGCCAGGGCGAAGATCGTATCGGATTCCGCCATAGCTCCGGCTTCCGAAGGCGACTGAGAAACTCAGGTATTCATAGACTCGAAGAAGCTCGAATTCCCCTTCGGAGTTTCGCGCAACTTGCCCAACAGGAATTCGATCGCATCGATCGTCCCCATCGGATTGAGAATGCGTCGCAGGACATACATCTTCTTGAGTATGTCCGGCGCCACAAGCAGCTCTTCCTTGCGTGTCCCTGACCTCGTGATGTCGATAGCTGGAAACACGCGCTTGTCCGCAACCTTGCGGTCGAGGATGATTTCAGAATTGCCAGTGCCCTTGAACTCTTCGAAGATCACTTCGTCCATACGCGAACCGGTGTCGATCAGCGCAGTCGCGATAATCGTCAGCGATCCCCCTTCCTCGATATTGCGCGCAGCCCCGAAGAACCGCTTCGGGCGTTGCAGCGCATTCGCATCGACACCGCCGGTCAGGACCTTTCCAGAGGACGGTACGACAGTGTTATATGCGCGACCCAGACGGGTGATCGAATCGAGAAGAATCACGACGTCCCGGCCATGCTCCACCAGCCGCTTGGCCTTCTCGATGACCATTTCCGCGACTTGCACGTGACGCACGGCAGGTTCATCGAACGTCGACGACACGACCTCTCCCTTCACGGAGCGCTGCATATCAGTCACTTCTTCGGGACGTTCGTCGATCAATAGAACAATCAGATAGCACTCTGGGTGGTTTGCCGTGACGGACTGCGCGATATTCTGCAGCAGAACCGTCTTGCCGGTCCGGGGCGGGGCGACAATCAGCGCACGTTGCCCCTTGCCGATCGGTGACACAATATCGATGACGCGGGCGGAAACATCCTTGCGGGTCGGATCCTCGATTTCAAGCTTCAGCCGTTCATCCGGATAAAGTGGCGTCAGGTTGTCAAAGTGGACTTTATGCCTGACCTTTTCCGGGTCCTCGAAATTGATCGTGTTGACTTTAAGAAGAGCGAAATAACGTTCGCCTTCCTTCGGACTTCTGATCAATCCTTCGACCGTGTCCCCTGTCCGCAAACCAAATCGACGAATCTGAGACGGAGATACGTAAATATCATCTGGACCAGCTAGGTAATTAGCGTCCGGAGAGCGTAGAAAACCAAAGCCGTCTTGCAGAACTTCAACGACACCTTCACCGATAATCTCGACTTCATTGTTCGCAAGTTGCTTCAATATAGCAAACATCAGCTCCTGCTTACGCATGGAGGATGCATTCTCTACTTCAAGCTCCTCAGCGAACGACAGAAGTTCAGTCGGTGACTTGAGCTTAAGGTCTTGTAGTTTGACTTCCCGCATCGGGATGCATTCCTTGATCGATCAGAAATCGAGATTGGAAAGCTCGAACAAGAGCCACGAAGGCTCCGGCGCCGCATGAAAGAAACGCGGCAATAACATCGAGCGCTATGAGGAGAGGCTCGACAGATATCCCCGAATGATCAGAAACGCAAGACCTGCCTAGTTCGTACGAACGAGTTGAACCAGACGCTCCACATGCGAAATCGGCGTTTCCGGCAAGATGCCATGTCCAAGGTTGAAAATGTGCGGCACACCAGCAAAAGCCTCTCGGACCCGCCTGACTCCGTCCTCGAGCGCTTGGCCACCGGCAACGAGCGACAAGGGATCGAGATTGCCCTGCAGAACCACGTCAAATCCCAGCTGGGATCTAACGACCCCCACATCCTCGGCCGTTCCCAATGCAAGACCGTCGGCGCGAACGCGTTTGGCGAACGACTGCAATTTGGATCCCGCTTCTCGAGGGAAACAGATGATCTTGAGATCTGGCGCCCGTGCTCGCAGGCCCTCGACAAGACGTACCGTCGGCTCGATGCACCACGCCTCGAATTGATCAGGTGGCAAAAGCCCTGCCCAGGAATCGAAGATCTGAACGACCTCGACACCCGACTCCGCCTGTGCCGCTAGATAGTCAATTGACGCACAAACGAGCGTATCGATCAGTCTCGAAAAAGCGCTTGGATGACGAAATGCGAATAGTCGCACGGCCGCGAGATCCTTTGACCCGGCGCCGGCAATCATATAGCTCGCGACCGTCCAGGGCGACCCGCAGAAGCCGATGAACGTCGTCTCCGCAGGCAAGGCCGCCTTGATCAGTTCAACCGTCTCAAGCACCGGCGACAGCCGCCCGAGCTTAAACTGGGCGAAATCGCCTATCGTCGTTTCGGTCAGTACGGGCGCGAGGCGTGGTCCGTACCCTTCCTCGAAGGACACTTTCTGACCGAGAGCATGCGGCAGAACGAGAATATCGCTGAACAGGATCGCAGCATCAAAGCCAAATCGTCTGATCGGCTGAAGCGTGACTTCCGCGGCTAGTCTAGGATTGAAGCAGAGATCGAGAAACGAGCCGGCTGTCGCTCTCACCTCACGATATTCCGGCAGATAACGACCGGCCTGACGCATCAACCACAGAGGGGGCGACGCGAAGGTCTCGCCCTCCAGGACGGCGAGCATCTTCTTGCGTATGGACGGCTTGTCAGCGGGACTCATAAAATACCTTTAGAGATTCTCTGTTGTTGCTGCTTGAGCCCGGATTAGGGGCATTCCTCAAATCGCACAACCTTTGAACCGTTCTGTTTCTCTCGGTTTCACGCGACGGCGATTTCCCAACAGCGGGGAAAAATCAAAAGATTGAACGAAATCTGAATATTAGGGAGGCAATTTCGCGATACGAAGTCGGAATGTGCACAAACAAAGATTCGTTTCGTTCCGACGCGCGGCCACTCCCACCGTAAGAAATGTGCGATGCGGCGCAACTTGCCCACCGTGGGTCCTGACACCAGCTTCGCCATGTCTTATCGTCCCCGTACGATTCACAAGCCTTGTGGAAAAGCTATTGGTCGGGAGAAACTATTTTCATCTGCATCTCGTTTCCGACGCGACGGGCGAGACGCTGATCGCGGTAAGCCGCGCCGCGGCCGCCCAATATCAGGGCGTCTCGTCGATAGAACATGTCTATCCGCTCGTCCGCAACCAGGCGCAGCTCGACAAGGCGATCGCAGAGATCAAGGCGGCGCCGGGCATCGTCCTGTACACCTTGGTCGATGAGAATTTGAGCGCGCAACTCGAAGCAGCCTGCGAAAACTCGGGCTGTCCGAGCCTTTCGGTTCTCGAACCGATCCTGGGACTATTTCAATCCTATCTCGGGACAGCCTCGACCCCGCGGCCGGGCGCGCAGCACATGCTGAACTCCGACTATTTCAAGCGAATCGATGCGCTCAATTTCACGATGATGCATGACGATGGACAGCTGCCGGAGCACCTTGACGACGCAGATATCGTCCTGCTGGGCGTAAGCCGGACATCGAAAACGCCGACGAGCATCTATCTCGCCAATCGCGGGATCAAGACAGCGAATATTCCCATTGTCCCGAACGTGCCTTTGCCCGCCGCGCTCGACCATGTGAGCAAGCCGCTCGTCGTCGGCTTGCTCGCCTCGCCCGACCGGATCGTTCAGATCAGGCAAAATAGATTACTCGCGCTCAACGCCGATCACGACACGCCCTATGTCGACCGTAGTCTGGTAGCTGACGAAATCGCGGCTTCGCGTCGGCTGTATGAATCGCGGGGATGGCCAACCATTGACGTGTCACGGCGTTCGATCGAGGAGACGGCGGCCGCGATCATTGATCTCTACCGCGAGCACAAACTGAAGTTCATAGCGGTCAGTTGATCGAATGGCAGCACTGCTCGAATGCGGTCTCTGGCGCGCCGCGCCACTCATTCTTGCGTCGAAGAGCAGCGCGCGCGCACGCCTGCTCGAACATGCGGGTGTTCCCTTCGAGGCATGTGATTCCAATCTCGACGAGCGCAACGTCGCTGGTATCGACGAGCTCGACGCCCGCGAGCAGGCGTCACGGCTGGCGCTCGAAAAGGCGTGGCTCGTGTCGCACAGATTTCCCGGCCGGATCGTCGTGGGCGCCGACCAAACGCTCGACCTGTCAGGCCGCATTCTGCACAAGGCGACTAGCATCGATGAAGCGCTGCGTCAGCTTCGCGCGATGGCTGGATCCGCTCACCGCCTCACGTCGGCCGTCTCTTGTGTCCGCGACAACGAAACTCTGTTCGAAATCGTCGACGTCGCAGAAATACGAATGCGCAGACTCGGCGAGGCGACGTTACGCGCTTATGCCAAGTCGATGGGAGCGCGGATCATGTCGACCGTCGGCGGATATGAAATCGAGGGGTTCGGCGCAAACCTGATGGAAAGCGTGAACGGAGACATGTTCACGGTGATGGGGCTGCCCCTCCTGCAACTATTGGCGAAACTCCGAGCTATCGGCGTAATTGGCGTGGAGGACGAAGTCGGATGATACTAATCGGCCTGACCGGCTCAATTGGCATGGGAAAATCCGCGACGTCCAAGATGTTTCAAGAGGCGGGCGCGCCGGTCTACGACGCGGATGCAGCGGTTCATCGATTGTACGAGAGCGTGGCCGTGGAGCCGATCCGCGCCGTCTTCCCATCGGCAATCGTGAACGGCCGTGTCGATCGCGCGATCCTTTCGAAACTTGTGCTCGGTGACGCGGCAGCTTTGAAAAGTCTCGAGCAGATCGTGCATCCACTAGTAGGACTCGATCGTCTTGGTTTTCTGGCGCGATCCCGTGAGCGAGGCGCGCCAACGTGTGTACTCGATGTGCCGCTGCTCTTCGAAACTGGCGGTGATCGCAACGTCGACGTCGTGGTCGTCGTATCTGCGAGCGCCGAAGAGCAGGAACGACGGGTTCTCGCCCGGCCCGACATGACCAAAGAAAAATTTCTGGCGATCCGCGGCAAGCAGACACCCGATGTCGAAAAACGCAGGCGCGCACATTATGTGGTCAACAGCGGTCGCGGTTTTGACTATGCGCGCCGCCAGGTGTTCGACTTCCTCTTCGCTTTGGGGCTTTAAGCATGCGAGAGATTGTTCTCGATACCGAAACCACTGGACTGGACCCAGCCACGGGCGACCGCGTGGTCGAAATCGGCGCGGTCGAATTGCTCAATGGCGTGCCAACGGGGGAGAACTTCCACGTTTATATCAATCCGGAAAGAGATATGCCGGAAGGAGCGTTCCGGGTCCACGGTCTGTCGGCTGAATTTCTAAGCGGCCATCCCGTCTTCTCTGCGATCGCGGCCGATTTTTCCGCGTTTATCGCTGAAGATCGACTTGTGATTCACAACGCCGAATTCGACGTCAAATTCATCAATGCCGAATTTGCACGGCTTGCAATTCCACCACTCGCGCCAGAGCGCGTTCTCGATACGCTCGCGCTCGCACGGCGCAAGCATCCCGGGGGGGCAAATTCACTGGATGCGCTGTGTTCACGCTACGGCGTGGATTCGTCGCGCCGCAAGAAACACGGCGCGCTTCTCGACGCGGAGCTACTCGCTGAAGTCTACCTCGAACTCTCGGGCGGGCGTCAGACGACCTTGACCCTGCAGGCTGCCGAACGCCGCGTGGAGCGCAAGGTCGTCGACCTGGTCGAGGTCAGACCCTCGCCGCTCGCGCTGACCGTCGCCAGCGCCGAACTCGACGTGCACAACGCGCTGAACGAGGCGCTTGGCGATCGTGCCGTTTGGCGAAAATTCGCTTCTTACGGATCAAGCAAGGGAAGCTGAGGGCTGGCCACCCTGCTGCGCCTCGGCAAGCCGCTGCATATAGAGCGCAGCGAAATCTACGGGGTCTAGATACAGCGGCGGGAAACCGCCGTTGCGAACCGCGTCTGCGACAATCTGGCGGGCGAACGGGAACAGGATGCGCGGGCACTCGATCATGATGACCGGGTGAACCTGATCCTGGGGAATGTTCATGAGCCGGAACACTCCGCAATATTCCAGCTCGAACTTGAACAGCGCTTCAGCGCCATCCCCAGCGGAACCCTCGAGCTTGAGCTGAACCTCGAAATCGGATTCGGCGAGCTGCTGCGCGTTCACATTGACCTGCACCGAGATGTTTGGGCCGCGTTCCTGCGGCGTCAACGAACGGGGCGCGTTGGGGTTTTCGAACGAGAGATCCTTCGCGTACTGCGCCAGAGTGTTGATCTGGGGTGCGGCGCCTGCCGCGCCGGCTCCATTGGTCTCGGCCATCGTGTTGCTCCTTGTTTGGCGCTGAGCCACGCATTCGCGGGCGATGGCCAAGGTTCGAAAATTCGTCGGCCGCCCGGTAGCACGGTTACCGCCGGGGAACAAGGATTGCCGTCTCGCTCGGCCAGATCTGGTTTGTCAGCCCGCCGGCGCCCATTTATGTAAGGAACAGACATTCGCGATAGCGTCAAAGAGCCGACCGACGATGCAGCTTGACCCGACTACGATCATTTTCGCGCTTCTGGCGATTTTCGTCGTCTGGAGGCTGAAATCCGTACTAGGCACGCGCGTGGACATAGAGCGCCCGCCAGTTTCAGGACCGGCTACGCCTCCCGGCCAACCCGGAGAAAGTGGGAAAGTGATACGCCTTCCCGGAGCTGCTGATCGCACGGGCAATGCGAAGCAGCGCGCGGGCTATGATGTGTCGAGCTTTGCATCGACGGAAAAAGGACGCGCCGGTCTCGCCGAGATCATCGCTGCCGATCCTGGATTCGACCCGGGCCGCTTCGTAGGCGGAGCAAAGACCGCTTACGAAATGATCGTGAAGGCTTTCGCCGATGGCGACAAAACGACGCTGGGCAACCTTCTCAGTCCCGAAGTCTACGCGGGCTTTGCGACCGCGATCGATCAGCGCAGGGAGGCCGGTGAGCAGGCCTCGACCAAGCTCGTGTCGATCGACGAGGCAGACTTCGCCGAGGGTTTCGTCAAGAACGGTAATGCACAGATTTCACTAAGGTTTTCTGCGAAGATGATCACCGCGACGCGCAACGCCTCGGGTGAAGTCGTGCAGGGTGACCCGGATCTCGTGATCTCCACGGATGACCTCTGGACCTTCTCGAAGCAGATCGGCAGCCCGGATCCGACCTGGCGCCTGATAGCGACGGAAAGCGATCTCAAGGCCTGAGCCAGAGCTTGGCCGATGCAATTGCGCCCGTTGCGATTTGATGAGCTTCCGGGCTGGGATCCGCGAGAATTGGCGGCCGCGTGGCCCGCTTTTCAGGCTTCCTGCAAAGCGTTGATGGCGAATCGTCAGCCGCTGCGCGCTGGCGCTAAGCCCTCCGAAAAAGCGCTCGATCTCGGTAAACGAGCGCTCGAACTTCCCAACGATCCGGCCATCGTCTCAAGATTTCTTATGGACCATTTCCGACCCCAAGAGGTCCTAGATTCCCGAGGAATTTCAGAAGGTTTCGTGACGGGGTACTACGAACCGGAAATCGAGGGTACGGAAACTCCGGACGTCCGGTTTCAGGCGCCGATCCTTGCGCGACCTCATGACTTGATCGACATGCGCGGCGAGCGGCTGGAGAATTGGGACCCCATCTTCGAGGGCGCCAGGCGAGCCAGCAACGGCGCGCTGGAGCCCTATCCAACCCGCGCGCAGATCGAGCGTGGCGCTATCGACGCCTCAACACGGCCGATTATCTGGCTGCGCGACCACGTCGAGGTCTTCTTCGCGCAGGTCCAGGGCTCGGCGCGGGTGCGTCTGCCGGATGGGAGACGCAAGCGACTGGTCTACGCCGGTCGGAACGGGCGCCCCTATTCCTCGATAGGCAAGATTTTGATCAGTGAGGGCAAAATTCCTGCGGACGACATGTCTCTTGCCCGGTGCAAGGCATGGTTGCGGGCGAATGGCTTGCGGCTGGGCGATGCTGGTCGCAACGTTTTGCAGATGAACGAGTCCTACGTCTTCTTTCGATTGGACGATGACGATTCTGCAGGCCCGATCGGCGGACAGGGGATTCCATTGGCGCCAATGCATTCCATGGCCGTCGACCGGACAGTCTGGCCATATGGAACGCCGATCTGGATCGGCGGCGATCTCAGCAGCGCCGGTCTGGGAAAAGGTCCGACCGGACGTTTGATGATCGCTCAGGATACGGGCTCCGCGATCGTCGGGCCCTCACGTGGCGATCTCTTCATCGGTTCTGGAGATCGCGCCGGCGAGATTGCTGGCCTTATCCGCCATTCCGCGCGATTTATCGTTTTGGCGCCCGATGGAACTGGCGAGCTTGGCGGAGCGTGATCAAGTGAGCCGGCAACTTTCCGCTGAAGAAATCGAACTCTGGCGAGCGGTTACGGCGACGGTCCGCCCGCGCGATCCCCGAAAATTGGCTGCGGTTCGGCCGCAGCCCGAGCAAAAGCCCGCTCCAAAGTCCGAACATCGCATTCTCGTCGAAACTTCCACGAAAGCGAAACCGATGTTGCGGCCGCTCGGCTCGATCGACCGGCGCCAGCAAAAGGAACTCTCGAAAGGACGCCTCCAAATTGATGCTCGGATCGACCTCCACGGCCGGCGCGTCGCCGACGCTCATCAGGCGATCAACGAATTCCTGCGGCGGGCGCAGGGCGAGGGCGCGCGTGTCGTGCTGATCGTGACCGGGAAAGGCAGCGTGCGCGCGGGCGTTGGATCAGCATACAGCGACGGTGAAGTCGGCATTTTGCGCCGTCAGGCGCCACAGTGGCTGGCCGATCCCAGATTGCGACATGTCGTCGCCGCCTTCGGAGAGGCCGCCCCCGCGCATGGGGGCGCAGGCGCTCTCTATGTGCGCCTCAGAAGACGCTGAGGCCGGCCGATGACGCCGCTCGGCGCGAAACTCCGGCAAATGCGCGCTGAACGCGGCGTGACGCTCAAGCATATGGCGCATGCGATAGGGGTTTCTCCAGCTTACCTGTCCGCGCTCGAGCACGGAAAGCGGGGCGCCCCTACCTGGTTCCTCGTTCAGCGCATTATCGTCTATTTCAACATCATTTGGGACGATGCTGAGGAACTTTGCCGTCTCGCGCAATCCTCCGACCCTAGGATCAAGATCGATACCTCCGGCGCGATCCCCGAGGCGACGGCCTTCGCGAATTTGCTGGCGCGCTCGATCGCCGAGCTTGGTAACGACGACTTCCTGCAGATGACGAAGATCGTCGAAGCGGCTCATGCGCGAAAAGCCAAGGATTGATCTGGTCCAGAGCGCCCCCTACAAGGTCCGCGATCAGGAGTGTTCCCGGATGACTGCAGACGCAAAATATGACGTTGTCGCGATCGGCAATGCGATTGTCGACGTGATCTCCAGGGCGGAAGACGATTTTCTCGTTGGCCACGGACTTCACAAAGGCGGCATGACGCTGATCGACGAGGCGAAGTCGTCCGACTTGTACGAGGCCATGAGCTCGACGACCGTCATATCAGGCGGATCGGCGGCGAACACGATGGTCGGTCTGGCCAGCCTAGGCGGAAAGGCGGCCTTTATCGGCAAGGTCCGCGATGATGAACCCGGACACGCTTTCCGCCACGACATTCAAGCCTCCGGTGTGCATTTCGCGACGCCCGCCGCAACCGACGGCGCGACGACCGCGCGCTGTCTTGTCCTGGTGACGCCAGACGGCGAGCGCACCATGTCGACCTATCTTGGCGCATGCGTTGCTCTGGGGCCGGAGGATGTCGACGAGGCGTTGATCGCGAGCGCGCGCATATTCTATTTCGAAGGCTACCTGTGGGATCCGCCGCGCGCGAAAGAGGCATTTCGCCGCGCAGCGATTGCAGCGCGCAACGCCAAGCGCAAGATCGCTCTCACTTTGTCGGATTCCTTCTGCGTCGACCGCTATCGTGACGAGTTTCTCGATCTGATCCGCTCCGGGCACGTCGACATTCTCTTCGCCAACGAAAGCGAACTCCATGCGCTCTACCAGACCGCGGATTTCGATACGGCGATCAAGGCTCTTTGTGCCGAGAAGACGCTGGCGTTCGTTACGCGTTCTGCGTCCGGATGCGTGATTGTCGATCATGGCGCTGTTCAGACGGCGCCGGCCGCGCCGATCGAGCGGCTCGTTGACACGACCGGAGCCGGCGATCTGTTCGCAGCCGGAGTCCTTTTCGGGCTAGCGCGCCAATATCCGCTTCAGCGCTGCGCCGCGATCGGCGCGCTGGCCGCCGCCGAGGTCATTCAACACTACGGCGCGCGACCCGAGCAGATACTGTCGGAATTGCTCGCGCAAACGCCTGTCTGATCGGACAAGCTCTCAGATCTCCGTCAGCATGCGCTTGAGATAGTCGATATCCTGCGCCAGGCCATGGTCGGTCGAAGAAAGCCCTTCGATCTTGCGAACCGCGTGCAACACCGTTGTATGATCGCGTCCGCCGAAACGACGACCGATCTCGGGCAGGGACCGAGGGGTCAGAACCTTTGAAAGAAACATCGCGATCTGTCTCGGCCGCACGACAGAGGCGGTGCGACGCGATGAAAGAAGGTCGGCTCGCGTTACGTTATAATGGTTCGCGACCAGCTTCTGGATGTCCTCGATCTTGACCTTCTTAGGATCGCGCGTGCGAACGAGATCGCGAATCGCGGTCTCGGCGATCTCGATCGTCAAAGGCGCGCCGCTGAGCGTCACCCGGGCAAGCAAACGATTGACGGCGCCTTCGAGATCGCGTCCGTTGCTGTCGATCGCCTGAGCGACATAATCGACGACATTGGCCGGCACCTCGAAACCAGGCTGCCTTTGCTGCGCGATGGCGATGCGTGACGCAAGAATTGCTCGCCGCAATTCTATGTCGAGCGGTCCAAGCTCCAGACTCACGCCGCCCATCAACCTCGACCGCACGCGCTCGTCGAGATTGTCGAGCTCGCTCGGCTGCCGATCGGCGGCGACAACGACCTGTCGACCGGAATCCAGCATCGAATTCAGAACATGGCCGAACTCGTGCGGAATGACTTTCCCATTGAGGAATTGCACGTCATCCACCACGAGAAGGTCGATTGCTCGAAGCTGTTCCTTGAACGCAAGGGTTGTTTGCGTCTTCAGCGAGGAGGCAAAGCCATACATGAATTTTTCGGCCGTCAGGTACAGGACGTTTCGTCCGCTGGAAGCGACGGATTGCGCGATCGATTGCACGAGATGCGTTTTGCCGAGTCCGACATTCGCATGGATATAGAGAGGATTGTATTCGATATGGTCGCCCACTTTTGATGACGCGACGCGCGTAGCAGCCTTGTGCGGCATCGCGTTGGATGGGCCGACAAGAAACGTTTCGAATGTCATGCGTTGATCGAGCGGCGAGCCGATGAAGCGCTGACCTTCGCCGGCGTCGTCAGTTCGGCCCGGACGCCTGGCTGCCGAAAATGTTCCAGGGCCAGCATTTTCTGGCGCCTTGGCGCTGGCGGGCTTGGTCACGCGGTTGTCGTCGGTCTCGGAAGTTGCGGGCGTTCGCACCGATGAGCGGATACGAATGACAACCTCGACAAGTTCGGGCCTGTCTGCCGCGATCGCATTCTTGATGTTCTCGTGGAAATGGCGCTGGATCCAGCTCTTCAGGAAGGTCGTGGGAACGGACAAGTAGACGACACTCGCATGCACGGCGTCGAGCTCGACTCGACCAAACCACGAGTCGAACTTCGCGTCGCCGAGTTCCGCGCGCAATCGCTTGCACACGCGATTCCACCAAACATCCATAACGCGGTCCTTCGACTCGGCGAGACTTGCGCGGAAAGCGCCCGAAACAGGTTTGTTCATTTTGTTGCCTGGTCTTGCGGTCACAGAAATAGCGTCGAGCGCCGCATGCAAGCGACGACCGTACGCGTTCACGCCCTGCGAGGAACGCGCAGATGATCTCAATTAGTGAGAGGGGATTCTAACTTCGATCGAACCGATCGCACGCAAAGGAAACGCTGTCACGGACGCGTGCGGCGCTCACATCGGAACGAGTGACAAAATTATGGATGTGGATGCCGCTGAACAGTTTCTTTTTGATTTCGTTTCGCACTTGCCCGCCCCTTCATGCGACGAGCGAGACACTCGCCGCACAATCCGCCCAATGACATCGCGCGGAACGACGATCAAACATGTCGCGCCAAAGTCGGCGTCGAATTTTTGGTTTGCCGCAGTCCGAGACGCGATGTCTTAATCGATTGCCTCAGTGAAATTGACGATACCGGCCGCTCACTTCGGCGCCAATCCGTCGGGTCACGAATCTTTCACATGCCTGCGCGCGCAATTTTTGATTCAAGGAAATTGCTATCGCTAACGGGCTGATTCCTGACGCTCTGTTTGGACTCTTCCCGCTCTTCAATATGGGCTTCGCTCTGCGCGTCGAGCCGCGCACATGAGTCGAAAAACACGAGTCAAGAGCGCTCGAAAATCCGTGCACAGCGCCTTTGACGACAACGCATTGAATCGTTGCGCAATCACATGCGCGCCTGCACACGAGGCAGCTAATAAATTATTAATGTGTCGTTCGGTGCGGGCAAAAAAAAGAGCCGGACAATCCGCCCGGCTCTCTTTTCATTCGAATGATCGAAACGATCAGCTCGCCATCGCCTTCACGCGCGCGGTCAGACGCGACACTTTCCGGGAAGCGGTGTTCTTGTGAACGATTCCCTTTTGGGCAGCCCGCATGACCAGCGGGGCGGCGGAGGACAGGGCCGCCGCGGCGGCGCCCTGGTCGCCACTGGCGATCGCTTCCTCGACCTTGCGCAAATAGGGGCGCATTTGGCCGCGGCGCGCGCGGCGCACCGCTGTACGGCGAGCAATCTTGCGAACGGCCTTTTTGG
>JAGRKN010000005.1:26625-29874 GCA_020442275.1 Rhodoblastus sp.
GCGACGGCGGTTTCATATGCAGAAAACCGGCTCGCGTCAACGTCTCGGCCTGCCCTACCGGTTTCGGAACTTCGGCGGCCGCTTCTCGGCGAAGGCCGACATGCCTTCTTTCTTGTCTTCCAGCGCGAACATCGAGTGGAAGACGCGCCGTTCGAACCGGATACCCTCGGTGAGCGTCGTCTCGTAGCTCCGGTTGACGGTTTCCTTGGTCATCATCACGGTTGGCCGCGAGAAGCCGGCGATCGTCTGCGCCGTCTTGATCGCTTCGGCGACCAGGTCGTCGGCCGGCACGATCCGCGAGACGAGGCCGGAGCGCTCGGCTTCGGCGGCGTCCATCATGCGGCCGGTAAGGCACATTTCCATGGCCTTGGACTTGCCGACGAAACGGGTCAGGCGCTGGGTGCCCCCGACGCCCGGCATGACGCCGAGCTTGATTTCGGGCTGCCCGAATTTGGCGGTATCGGCGGCCAGAATGAAGTCGCACATCATGGCTAGCTCGCAGCCGCCACCGAGCGCGAAGCCGGCCACCGCCGCGATGATCGGCTTGCGGATGCGGGTGACGCCTTCCGAGGATGCGATGAAGTCCGCCAGATAGGCGTCCATGAACGTCTTCGGCAGCATCTCCTTGATGTCGGCGCCGGCGGCGAAGGCCTTGGCCGAGCCGGTGATCACCATGCAGCCGATATCGTCCGCCTTGTCGAAGGCGGCGAGCGCGACGTTGAGTTCGTCGATCAGTTCGGAATTGAGGGCATTGAGGGCCTGCGGACGATTGAGCCGGACGAGTCCGACGCCGCCGTGCGTTTCGACAATGATGTTGGAATAGGTCAAGGCGCGCCTCCGTCATTGGCCGGCGATGCTCTACATCGCCGGCCCCGGGCGTCCTTATAGCCCGTCGAACAGCGCCGTCGACAGGTAGCGTTCCGCGAAGGACGGGATGATCAGGACGATATTCTTGCCGGCCATGTCGGGCCGAGCCCCGATTTCGACGGCCGCGGCGATTGCAGCGCCCGAGGAGATGCCGACAGGCGCGCCCTCCAGACGGGCGACCAGCCGCGCATAGTCGAAAGCGGTCTGATTTCCGACCTTGACGACCTCGTCGATCACCGACCGGTCGAGAACCGGCGGCACGAAGCCCGCGCCGATCCCCTGAATTTTGTGGGGACCGGGCTGACCGCCGGAGAGCACGGGCGAGTCCTCCGGCTCGACCGCCGCTATACGGACTGCGGGGTTCCGGGACTTCAGGACCTGACCGACGCCAGTGATTGTGCCGCCGGTGCCGACGCCGGACACGAAAACGTCAACCTTGCCGTTCGTGTCGTTCCAGATCTCTTCCGCGGTCGTGTGGCGGTGAATGTCGGGATTGGCTGGATTCTCGAATTGCTGCGGGATCACGGCGTTCGGAATTGTCTTGGCGAGTTCTTCGGCTTTCCCGATCGCGCCTTTCATGCCTTGCGCGGCAGGGGTGAGTTCGAGTTCTGCGCCAAGAAGCGCGAGCATCTTCCTGCGCTCGATCGACATCGACTCGGGCATGACCAGGATCAGGCGGTAGCCTCGGGCGGCAGCGACGAAAGCCAGCGCGATCCCGGTATTGCCGGAAGTCGGCTCGACCAGCGTCGTCTTGCCGGGCGCGATTTTCCCCTGCGCTTCCATTGCGGCGATCATGTTGAAGCCGATACGGTCTTTCACGCTGGCCAGCGGATTGAAAAATTCAAGTTTCGCCAGCAGGTTGGCTTTGACACCCTTCTCTTTGGCGAGGCGGTCGAGCCGCACCAGGGGTGTATCGCCGATCGTGTCGATGATCGAATCGTAGATCTTGCCGCGTCCCGGCCGGCGTCCGCTGTCATTCTGGCTCATGCAGTTCCTCTCACGAAGGACGCCGATTTCGGTTCGGGTCCGCTTGTTGTGCGATTGAAGCTCGCAAACCTGTCCGGTTCAATGCCGTCGCGGGCAGAGATAGAGCAACAACGATTTCCAGATCAGGCAGGTGACGACAATTTCGTTCCCGTCGATCCGAAACCACCCTCGCCGCGCCCGGTCTCTGAGAGTTGCATCGCCAGCTGCAGCTTGGCCTTGATGACCGGCGCGACCACGAGCTGAGCGATTCGCATGCCACGCTCCAGCCTGAAGGGCTGGTCCCCCGCGTTGAACAGGAGCACCTTGACCTCGCCACGATAGTCGCTGTCGATCGTTCCGGGCGAGTTCAGGACGGTGACACCGTGTTTGACGGCGAGCCCCGAGCGAGGCCTGACCTGCGCCTCGTATCCGAGCGGCAGCTCGATCGCGAAGCCGGTCGGCGCGAGAAATCGCCCTCCAGGCGAGATAGCTATTTCCGCGGCGGGATCCGTCGCGCAGATCAAATCGAGGCCAGCCGCTTGCCCGGACTGATAGGTTGGCGGCTCCAGATCATGAGCGTGTGGCAACCGTACGATCCGCACGACGATCTCAGGAGAATTGCTCATTTCTTGGTTTCCAGCCGGGCTGCGATCATGGCTGAAATCCGCGTCGCGATTTCTGTTTTGGATGTCTGCGGCCAAGCTTCGGCGCTCGTCGCATCCACAATGACGACGCGGTTGAGGTCTCCGCCGAAAATCGCCTGCTCCGCGCCAACGTCGTTTGCGACGATCAGGTCGCATTTCTTTCGAGCGAGTTTCGCCTGTGCGTTGGGCACTAGATTCTCGGTCTCGGCGGCGAAACCGACGACAAGTCGCGGCCGGTCCGCCTCCATCTGGGAGATGGTGGCCAGAATGTCCGGGTTTTCGACGAGTTCGATGACAGGCGGTCCGCCGGGACCCTTCTTTGTTTTCTGTGCGCCGGCGTCCTTCACCCGCCAGTCGGCGACCGCCGCTGCGGACACAAAAATATCCACGGGCAAGGCCGACTTGACGCTTTCCAGCATTTCGACCGCGGATTCGACGCGTTGAACCGTCACGCCTTTCGGAGCCGCCAGGTCGACGGGGCCTGAAACGAGTAACGTGTCCGCGCCCGCCGCCGCGAGCGCCGCTGCGATAGCATAGCCCTGTTTGCCGGACGATTTGTTGCTGATGTAGCGAACGGGATCAATCGGCTCTCGCGTCGGGCCGGCCGTCACGATGGCCCGGCGGCCGGCAAGTAGCCGCGCGGCCGATCGGCCCGTCGCGGCATCCGCGATCAGGCCCTCCAGGGCCGCGACAATTTCGAGCGGCTCGAGCATTCGACCTGGCCCGAACTCGCCGCACGCCATCTCTCCGTCCGAGGGGCCGAGGATGACGC
>JAGRKN010000221.1 GCA_020442275.1 Rhodoblastus sp.
TGCCAGTTAGTCGTTTGTTTTCAATCGATAAGATGAGTGACTGAAATCAAGCTCGAAATTGATATATGCGAATTCTCGATCCACATTTGCCGCTTCCGCGTGTCGGTTGCACGCTATGCAATCATTCCGGACATAGGTTGTGCGGTGCGCAAATTGCAATCAGTTGCCTCGCAATTCGCAATTCTGTTCAAACTGACGGCGACATTTCTCTCTGGCGAGCAACGTCCAAATGCTTGGCGCTCTGCCCCCTGCCGGTCTCCTGGACGCCGAGAAGAGGTGTTTCTCTGAGCCGGAGGTGGGTCATGGCGAGGCGAGTATTCGTTCAAGGTCGAGGCGATTCATCTCGTGCGCGAACGCGGCGTGAGCGTCGCACGACACCAACGTGCATGAGGACGTTCTGAGCAAATGGGCGAAGAAATTCGGCTCTGATCCGAAACAGGCCTTCACCGGCCAGGGGCGGCAGAGGCCCGGGCAGCTGGAGATAGAGCGCCTGCGTCGCGAAACGACGAGGTGCGGACGAGCTTCATCGCCAACGCTCGCGCCTATGGCGCGCGAAGAGACTGACGGGACGTGCTCGCCGACGGCGCGTCCTGCGGCCTGCATTGAATCGAGCGACTGAAGCGGACGAACGCTCCGCCGGCGCGGCCTCGCCGCCCAGGCTTGCCGAAAGACGAGGGCGGCCGGTCGATCTCCGCCGTAAGCCGAATGCGGTCGACCAGCAGTTCAGCGCCGATCAGCCAAACCGCAAATGGATCGCCGACTTCAGCTGTATCTGGACGGCGGATGGCCGGCTTTACGTCGCAATCGCAATCGACCTTTTCTCGCGACGAGTGGTTGGCCCTTTTCGGCATTTGCTTTGCAAGTGCCTGCCGGGGATGGGGTCGATGAGGGTCGAGGTGACCGCGCAACTCGTGACCGACACGCTGCTGATGACGATAAGGAAGGTCGGATTGGCTCTACTGCCTGTCCACGAAACCGGCGGCAGGTCAGACGGTGCGCTTCACCCGAACTTGAAGAGAACCCCGAATCCACCCCGCGGATAGGTCCAGGTGATCTCACCTGTTGGCTCGAGCAGGATGCGGCATGTGCCACATTCCATGCAGCCGTCGGCGACCACCTCGACCTGGCCTGTCGCATTATTGGCGTAGCAGCCGGCGGGGCAGATTGTCGTCATCGCTTGCAGGTTGCGCGAAGGCGTCTCGTGCGGCGCGACTGCGATATGCGGTTTGCCGGGATCGACGAGATAGCGATTGTATTGCAGCTTCTCCTCGACGCGCACCTTGGGTTCGTCGCTCATTCCCGTGCTCCTTTTCTGTGAGACAGTCCGCAATCAGCGCCACGCGCGCGCGACGCGCACGGCGTCGCCCACCAATCCGGTCCAGCCGCGCTTGGCCTTCATTGCACTGACGGTCGCCTTCTCCTTGTCGATCTTCGGCACGCCGTCGACGCGCAGGAAATTCTCCATCGCGGTCGAGACGAGCTGTGGATAGGTGAGGAAGAGGTTCTGCGACTGCGTGTGCAGGAGCGCTGGCATGTCCTTGTATTTCTTCAGATCCTTCATGACGAAACTGTCGTTGATCATCTTCTCGTAAAGCGAGAGATTTTCCGCTGTCATTGGCTCGCGCCGCGACTTGATCTGGAAGATGGCCTCGGCCGCGAGCCTCCCGCTGGTCATCGCGAGGTTCGAGCCCTCACGATGCACGGCGTTGTTCAGCTGAGCGGCGTCGCCGACGACGACCCAGCCGTCGCCGAACAATTGCGGTACGGCCTTGAAGCCGCCTTCCGGTATGAGGTGTGCTGCATATTCCTTGACTTCCGAGCCCTCGAGCAGCGGCCGGATCGAAGGATGTTTCTTGAATTTCTCGAGAAGCTGATACGGCGATTTTCCCGTCTCTGCGAAATCGGAGACGATGCAACCGATGCCGATCGAGACGGATTCCTTGTTCGTATAGAGGAAGCCCATGCCGGCCATGCCTTCCGACACGGCCCCGGCCGCCTCGATCACCACGCCCTCGTCGCCCTGGATATTGAAGCGCTGTTCGATGACCTCGGGCGCGATGAAGTGCATTTCCTTCACGGCGAGCGCGACCTGATCCGCCTTGGGCGACTTGCGCAGGCCGGCGCGCGTCCCGAGAAGACCATTGACGCCTTCGGCCAGAACGACGACATCGGCCATGATCGTGCCGCCGGCGCGGTCCGTGCGCACGCCGATCACCTTGCCGTACGCATCCTGCACGAGTTCGAGCGCCGTCGTCTCGGTCAAGAGGATCGCACCCTTTTCCTGGGCCTTCTTCGAGAACCAGCGGTCGAACTGCGAGCGTATGATCGTGTAGCGATTGGGCTTCTCTTCGTTGAATTCCTCGGAACGATATTGCATGCCCGTATGCGCGCGCTCGGTCATGAACCAGAAACGCTGCTCCACGACATGGCGCTCAAGCGGCGCGTCCTCGCGGAAATCAGGAATGATCTTCTCGAGCATGTTTGCGTAGAGGATCGCGCCCTGGACGTTCTTGGCGCCGGGATATTCGCCGCGCTCCAGCTGCAGGACGTTGAGGCCGCGCGAGGCGAGGGTGAAGGCGGCTGCATTGCCGGCCATGCCTGCCCCGATGACGATGGCGTCGAATCTCTCGATCATGTCGCTTCTCCTGTCAGCCGGCGAGCCGGTCCTTGGAATGCGGCGACAGCCGCTTGCGGAAAGCTTCGGTCAAAGCGGGCAGGAACCGCACCGCGTCGGTCACGATGCCCAGATGCGCGAAGTCGAAGATCGGCGCATTCCTGTCGGTGTTGATCGCGACGATCATGTCGGCGCCGTCGACGCCGACGCGATGCTGGATCGCGCCGGAAATCCCCGCGGCTATGTAGAGCTTGGGCCGGATCGTCTTTCCGGTCTGGCCGATCTGCCTTTCGGCGGGAACCCAGCCCTTCTGCACCAGGGGGCGCGAACATCCATACTCGGCGCCGAGCACCGAGGCGAGTTGTCGCACGAGCTGGTAGTTTTCCGCGCTCTGCAAGCCCATGCCGCCAGACACGACAATGTCGGCGTAGGCGAGGTTCGACTTGTTGGAATCGCGATCCGGCACGAAGCGGAGAAGCTTTGTGATGATATCGTCTTCCCGCAAGTCGACGTCGAAGGGAACGATCCGTCCGTCGCGGCCGTCCTGACGCCTCGGCATCTGCATCACGCGCGGACGCACGGTGGCCATCTGCGGGCGGAAGTTCAGCGTGTAGATCGTGCAGAGCAGCGATCCGCCGAAAGTCGGGCGGGTCGCGGCGAGGGACTTGTCGGCGTCGACGTCGAGCTCCGTGCAATCGGCGGTCAGACCCGTCAGCAGCGTCGTCGCCACGGAGCCCGCGAGGTCGCGGCCGAGCGTTGTCGCGCCGAGCAGCAGAATTTCCGGTTTGTGCGTATTGACGAGATCGGTCAGCGCCTTGGAATAAGTCTCGTTGCGATAGTCCGCGAGAACCGGGTTCTCGACGACGTAGGCGACATCCGCGCCATAGGCGAAGGATTCCTGTGCGGCCTCTCGCACGCCGGCGTCGACGCCGCCCATCACGACAGCGGCGAGTTCGACGCCGAGCTTGTCGGCGAGCTTGCGGCCTTCGCCCATCAGTTCCCAGGAAACCGAATGTACATGACCACGTTCGAGTTCGACGAAGACCCAGACGTGCCGATACGACTTGAAACGTTCGGGCAGTTCCTTCTTCATCGAGGCGCGGCCGCCGCCGGCTTGCGGGGATGCGGGTGCGTTGGACATGTCGCTCTCCTCAGAAACCGGAGACGGATTTGGCGAGATCGGCCTCGACGCCGGGCGCACGCGCGAAGATGATGTCGATCAGCGCATCGGCGCTTTCCGCAGGCGCCCGGCCATGCGTTTCCACCAATTCGGCCTTCTCGGACCTCGGCGGCGGCGCGAAGACGCGCTTGACGACCGTCGGCGAGCCGCGCAGGCCGCATTTCTGCAGATCGCTGATGCCGGCGTCGGCCGCGCTCCAGACAACGACGTCGGCGCGGGCCGCGCGCAAAGCATCGTCAAGCGAACCGCGGCGGATCTCGTTCGTGCCCTCCAGCATCGTGACGAGCGCGGGCAATTGCGTCATCAGCACCTGCACGCCACCCTCGGCGCGCCGCTCGGCGACGATCGAGCGCGATGTCAGATCGACGTCGACGATGCGGCTGACATAGGTGAGTTGCTTGAGATCGAGCCGCTTGGCGATGCCCGGTCCGACCTGGGCGGTGTCGCCGTCGATCGTCTGCTTGCCGGTGAAGACGATGTCGGGCGCGCCAAAGGCTTCGCCGATCTTGGCAAGCGCGGCCGACAGCGCGTAGCTGGTCGCCAGCGTATCGGAACCAGCGAAGAAACGATCGGTCAGCAGGACTGCGCGGTCGGCGCCGTAAGTCAACGCCTTGCGAAGAGAGTCGGCAGCCGACGGAGGGCCCATGGTTAGCACGGTGACTTCGCCGCCGAGCTTGTCGCGCCAGCGCATGGCTTCTTCGAGGGAGAAGAGATCATAGGGATTGATGATCGTCGGCACACCCTGCCGCATGATCGTGTTGGTCACGGGATGGACGCGGATCTGCGCGGAATCCGGAACCTGCTTGATGCAGACGACTATATGCACCGCCGCCTCCGTTGATCTTGAACTCGCATCTGGCCCCGCAAACTTCGTACCAGTTCGGAAACCTTGTTTTCCGGGACATTCGTCCCTCGTGCGCGACGCCTCTGTCGGCATCACGACACACCTGTCAGCCCGTGAGGTCGGATAAGGGCACGAAGGCGCCACGCGAAGCCGGTCGCGCCGGATCGCGGTCGCGCAACACTTTGAAGAGCCGCGTCTGGAGCGGCGATTTTTCGGTGAATTCGGCATAGGCGACGCTCAGCGCCGCGCGGCAGGCGTCGAGCGCCTGATCGTCGGAGAGCGCCGCATCGAGGCCCGCGACTGTCTGGCCCATGCGCTTCAAAATGTGCAGTCGCGCGACGCCGAGGATCTGGGGATCGTAGGCGACGTCGAGCCGCCGAAAAAAGTCTTCCGCCGAGCTCAGCGCTTTCAATTCGTCGATAACAGACATTGTCGCTCTCCGTTCACGCGTGTTCGTTCTCGACCCTGCGGGCGCGTTGCATTTCGGTCAGCCGCGCCTCAAGAAAATCGACGCGGTCGATGAGATAGGCGAGCGCCTCACCGACAGGGTCGGGCATGAGATGATGTTCGAGATCGACGCGGCCGCCGGCGAGACGGCGGCGCGTTTCGAGGCCGCGCACGATCTTGCCGGGAATGCCGACGACCGTCGCGCCGGCAGGAACCTCTTCCATGACAACCGAATTGGCGCCGATGCGCGCTGCCTCGCCGATCGTGATCGGCCCCAAAATCTTTGCCCCCGCGCCGACCATCACGCCATTCCGGAGCGTCGGATGGCGCTTTCCGGGGGACCACGAGACGCCGCCGAGCGTCACGCCGTGATAAAGCGTGACGTCGTCGCCGACGATCGCCGTCTCGCCGATAACGACGCCCGCGCCGTGATCGATGAAGAAGCGTTCGCCGATAGTCGCGCCGGGATGGATATCGACATTAGTGAGGAAGCGGGCGGCCCACGACAGAAAGCGCGCGGAACCGCGCCAGCCGCGCCGCCACGCCCGGCCAGCGATCCGGTGCCAGATGACGGCATGGACGCCGGGATAGGTTACGAGAATTTCGACTTTTCCACGCGCCGCCGGATCGCGGCTCGAGACGCAGCCGATATCGGCCTTGATCTGGGCGAGCGCGCGCTTCATGGCCACACGCGGAAATCGGCGCGACGTGCGCTGACAATTTCCTGGAAGGCGGAGGCGATGCGGCGCGCATGATCCACCGGCACGGCGCGTTTTGAGCGCTGCGCGAGCGCACGAACTTCGGCGAGCGCCATGGCTTCGCTTTCGGGATCGAGACCGAGATCGCTGCAGACCGCGCGTAGCGCTGCAAGGCCTGAATGCTTGCCGATGACGATGGCGTGGCGGCGACCGAGCGCCATGGGATCGAGCGCTTGGTAGGCGTGCACGTCCTTCAGCAAACCTGAAACGTGCACGCCGGACTCGTGCGAGAAAATGTCCCGCCCGACAATCGCCTTGGCCTCGCCGATCGGACGGCCGGCGCAATCCGCGACCAAGGCGGCGAGATCGTTGAGATCGGCGATATTGATGCGCGACGCGAACTGCCCGGTCTGCGCTGCGGCGACGGCGATTTCTTCCAGCGGCGCATTGCCGGCGCGTTCGCCGAGGCCGAGAACGGTCACGCTCGCATGGCGCGCGCCGCCGCGTAGCGCGGCCAGCGTGTTTGCGGTGGCGAGGCCGAGATCGTCGTGGCCATGGAATTCCACAGCGAGATCGGTTGCGTCCGTCAAGCGTCGGATAGCTTCAAAGGCGCCGAAGGGTTCGAGCACGCCGAGCGTATCGGCGTAGCGAATGCGAAAGGCGCCGCTGTCTTGCGCGGCGCGCGCGAGCAGGGCGAGATCGTCGGGCGTGGCGCGCGAGGAATCCTCGCAGCCGACCGCCACCTCCAGATCACGGTCGCGCGCATAGCTGACGATCCGGCGGAGGCGTTCGGCGGCTTCGGTGGGCCCGGCGTTCAGCTTCACCTGCATCTGGATGCGCGAAGCCGGGACCGAAATGTTGACGCGCTGTACTCCTGTGGCAATCGCCGCGTCGACATCGGTTTCCAGCGCACGGCACCAGGCCATCACGGCGCAGGAGAGATCTGCGTTCGCAATCGCTGCAATCGTGTCGATTTCGTCCGGGCCCATCGCGGGCGTGCCAGCTTCGATCTCGTCGATCCCCGCCGCATCGAGCGCACGGGCGACCGCCATCTTCTCGTCATGAGAGAAGGCGACGCCCGGCGCCTGCTCGCCGTCGCGCAGCGTCGTGTCGTTGACGAATATGCGCGGGGCGGAGTCTTGCATCGCGAGCCTCAGGCGTAGACCGGTTTGAATTCTTTGGGCGCTTCGTTCGCGCCGGCCCAGAAGGGCGAGAGCGTGCGCAGCTTTTCGAGAATGCCTGGCAAGACCTCGATCACGCGGTCGACGTCATCGTCGATAGATTCGCGCGAAAAGGAAAAGCGGATCGAGCCATGCGCGGCGGTGAAGGGAATGTTCATGGCGCGCAGCACGTGGCTCGGCTCGAGCGAGCCAGACGTGCAGGCGGAGCCCGAGGAGGCCGCGATGCCGGCGCGCGTGAGATGCAGCAGGATCGCTTCGCCTTCGACGAATTCGAACGCGACATTGCAGGTGTTCGGCAGGCGGTCGTATTTGTCGCCGTTGACGAAGCAATTCGGCACGCGTTGCAGAATGCCTGCTTCTAACCGGTCGCGCAGCGCCTTCACGCGGGTCTGCTCGTCGGCCATGGCGGCCATGGCGAGTTCGGCAGCCTTGCCGAGCGCGACGACGCCGGGCGCGTTTTCGGTGCCGGCGCGACGTCCGCGTTCCTGATGGCCGCCGCGCATCTGCGGCTTGAAGCGCACGCCGCGCTTCACATAGAGCGCGCCGATTCCTTTTGGCGCGTGCAGCTTGTGGCCGGACAGCGACAACATGTCGATCGCGCTTCCCTTGAGCGTGATCGGAACCTTGCCGACCGCCTGGACGGCGTCTGTATGAAACAGCGCGCCGACTTCCTTGGCGAGTTCGGCGAGCGGCTCGACGGGAAAAATCGTGCCGGTCTCGTTGTTCGCCCACATCAGCGTGACGAGCGCAACGCGCTCGCTCAATGCGGCGCGAAAAGCTTCGAGATCGAGGCGGCCGAAGGAATCGACGCCGATGTAATGAACCTTCGCGCGCCCGGTCTTTTCCAGATATTCGCAGACCGAGAGAACGGCGGGATGTTCGACCTTGGACGTTATGATCTCGTCGCGTCCCGGCATGGCCTCGAGCGCGGAGAGGATCGCCATATTGTCGCTTTCCGTCCCGCCGGACGTGAAAATGATCTCGTGGTCGAATTCGGCGCCGAGCAGCGCCTGCACCTGCTTTCGCGCATTCTTCACAGCGCCGCCGACGCTTGCGCCGAAGGAATGGATCGACGAGGGATTGCCGAACTGCTCGGTGAAGTATGGCAGCATCGTCTCGACGACCCGGGGGTCGACGCGCGTCGTGGCGTTGTTGTCGAGATAGACGGGACGCATGGCGCTCTCCCTCAATTCTTGCCGACGGGCACGACGCGGATCGGCGATCCGATCTTCGCCGCGAGCCGCTGCTGGATGCCCGACACAGTCACGCTCGCCATCTGGCAGCCGACACAGGCCCCCGACAGGCGCACATAAACGGTGGAGCCGTCGACATCGACGAGTTCGCAATCGCCCTTGTCGGCCTTGAGACTCGGCCGCAGTTCCTCGATCGCCTGTTCGATCAACCGGATTTTCTGCAGATTGGTGAGAGCCGGCGCAGGCGCGGCGGGATCGAGCGGCGATGCGCCGGCAGGCGCGGGGTGCGAAATGCGTACGGGCGCGACTTCGCCCAGCGCGACGACTGGAGCGGGCGCAGCCGCTTTCGGCGTTGGCTTCTTCTTCAGCGCAAGAGGATCTGCCGAACCGGGCCTGTAGGCCTTGGCGGGATCGAGCGCGCCTTCGGCGACCATTTCGGCATTCACTTTGGCAAGTACGCCCTCCAGCGCGTCGAAGCAGGTCAGGCAACCGCCGCCAGCTTTGGTATAGGCGGTCACCTGCTCGATCGTCGTCAGATTGTTCATGCGCACGGCGCGTTCGACCATGCCTTCGTCGACGCCGAAGCATTTGCAGATCAGCGCGCCTTCCTCGTGGTCGTCGGTCCAGGTCTCACCGCGGAAATTGGCGACCGCCGCCTGCAGGGCCTCATAGCCCATGACCGAGCAGTGCATCTTCTCCGGCGGCAGGCCGCCGAGAAAATCCGCGATGTCCTGATTGGTCAGCTTCAGAGCTTCTTCTATCGTCTCCCCGATCACGAGTTCGGCGAGCGCGGAGGAGCACCCAATCGCCGAACCGCAGCCAAAAGTCTGGA
>JAGRKN010000222.1 GCA_020442275.1 Rhodoblastus sp.
GGCTCTGGCTCAACGACAGATCGTGCATCCGTCTGCGGGCCGAGCGGCAGAACCACGTCTGGTCGTATGACTTCGTCGAGTACCGCACGCATGAGGGCAGGAAATACAGGATGCTGAACATCGTCGACGAGTTCACGCACGAATGTCTGGCGATCCGGATTGCTCGCAAACTCAAGTCAACGGACGTCATCGACGTCCTGTCGGACCTGTTCATCCTGCGCGGCGTTCCCGGCCACGTTCGTTCCGACAACGGCCCCGAGTTCGTAGCCAAGGCCGTGCAGGAATGGATCGCGGCGGTCGGCGCCAAGACGGCCTACATTGCGCCGGGCAGTCCCTGGGAGAACGGCTTCATCGAAAGCTTCAACGCGCGGTTGCGCGATGAATTGCTCGACGGAGAACTCTTCTACTCGCTCAAAGAGGCCAGGATCGTGATCGAGAGCTGGCGTCGCCACTACAATACCGTGCGTCCGCATGAATCGCTGGGCTACAAACCGCCGGCGCCCGAAGTGTTCGTGCCTAAGATCGCCGCGCGGTCGGCGCCGCACCCCCGACCAGCCGCGCCGCCCGCGCTGGTCCCGTGGCCGTCAATGAACTAACATTGAAACCGGACCACTCAGTGGGGGCCGATCAGTTCGGCCGCTCGGCCCGCAGACGGATGCAGGATCCGTCGTTGAGCCAGAGCCGCCCCCGCTTCGGTTGTTTGGCCGGAACCTTCAGCCCCTCGCGCCGCCAGATCCGCTCGACCCGCTTGTCATTGACGACCCAGCCCGCGGTCGATCGCAGAAGCTCCGCGATCTTCCGGTAGCCGTAGCGGCCATACTGGCGAGCGAGTTCGACGACGTCGGCAGTCAATCGCTCTTCGTCATTTCGCCCCGTCGGCGTCCGCCTCTGCGTCGATCGATGCTGTCCGAGCACGCGGCAAACCCGGCGCTCGGACACGTTCAGCTCAGATCGAAGATGATCAATGCAGGCGCGGCGACGCGCGGGGCTTAATAGTTTCCCTTTGCCGCCTCCGCCAAAATCATCTTGTCCAGCGTCAGGTCCGACACAGCCCGCCGAACTCACGGAGGCCAAGATCATGATCGAGAGCTGGCGGCGGCACTACAACACCGTGCGACCGCATGAATCGTTGGGCTACAAACCGCCGGCGCCAGAGGTGTTCGTACCCCCGTCCGCCGCGCGGGCGGCTTCGCAACCCCGGCCAGCGCCGCCGCCCGCGCTGGTCCCGAGGCCCGTCAATGAACTAACATCGAAATCGGACCACTCTGTGGAGGCCGATTAATGACCGTTGCTATTAATTGGATTCTTGCCCCCTGACAAATTGGCCTACACATGCGATAAATGGCGCTCTTCGGCGCAAAAGGCGGTCCTCACGAAAGCGAAAGTCACGCATTGGAAACACGTCCATTTGCAGACGACGCGCCACTTAGTGCGTCGAGACGCATCGTCGCAGCCATACTTTTGCAGGACATGCAGACGAGGTTCGGCCGAAGCTATTTTTCGTATGTCGTGGCAGTCGCCTGGCCGCTTTCGCACGCTGTTTTTATAATGGGTGCCTACCTCCTCGTTAACGAGCTGGCGCCGGTCGGCGATGATCCAGCAATCTTCGCTCTGACCGGCGCTCTACCATATATTTTATGCTTCTATCCTGGACGGACAATGCCAATCATTTTCCTTCAAAACCGGCAATTGCTCAACATGCCCGTAGTGCGGCCGGTTCATATCATGGCGTCGGCTCTGACAATTGAACTACTGACCGGATCCATCGTCTTGATCTTGATTTTGGGCGGCGCAGTGATAGGAGGCGTCGATATCGTTCCCCATGATTTGACAACGGCCTCGGTGGCTGTATTCGCAACGCTTTTTCTGGGCGTTGGCGTCGGCGCGTTCAACGTCATATGCACGGCCGTTGTCGGGCCATTCTATCTCGTCTTTTACATTGTCTCTATGATTGGTCTGTACATTACGTCCGGCGTTTACGTCCCAACTTGGATGATCCCCGAATCCACGCGACGCTTTGTCGAATACAATCCGCTTTTTAACCTCGTCGAGTGGATGCGCTCGGCATATTATGCCAGCTACGATCCTGATCTCGTCAACAAGCCGCTCGTGTTAGGAACCGCGACCGTAGCCTTGTTTTTGGGATTGCTTGGCGAACGGTTCCTCCGCAACAAATTTTACGTCTGACCGATCGATCTGCGTGGGCCCCAAGACGGTTGGCGCGCCAGATAATGGGCGAGCGGATTTTCGCCGGATTGCGCGAGGTCGGGCGTCTGCTGCACGTACCATTGCGTGGAAAATAGTGGATGCGGATCGCGCGACTCAGCAGCGCCGTGTTCGACATAGTGGATTAGAGCATGTTCGTGATCGGCCCCCACTGAGTGTTCCGGTTTCAATGTTAGTTCATTGACGGCCTCGGGACCAGCGCGGGCGGCGCGGCTGGTCGGGGTTGCGGCATCGCCCGCGCGGCGAGCGTCGGCAGGAACACTTCGGGCGCCGGCGGTTTGTAGCCCAACGATTCATGCGGTCGCACGGTGTTGTAGTGCCGCCGTCGCGCATGTGCTCGTTTCCAAATACGCCGATCACCTGCCGCTCTATCGCCAGGCTCAGATCTATGGTCGCCAAGGGATCAGTCTCGACCGCTCGACGCTCGCCGACTGGGTCGGTCGGGCGGCCTGGCATCTGCGGCCCCTGCATGAGCGATTGCTGGCGCATATCCGGAGCTCGACGAAAATCTTCGCCGACGAGACGACCACGCCGGTGCTCGATCCCGGCCGTGGACGAACCAAGACCGGTCAGCTCTGGGCCTACGCGAGAGACGACCGGCCCTTCGGCGGCGTCGATCCGCCGCTGGCCGTCTATGTCTATGCGCCCAATCGCAAGGCCGAGCAGCGGATCGCGCATCTTGCTGACTTTGCCGGCGTCGTGCAGGTCGATGGGTATGCCGGCTATCGTCCTCTGGCGCAAAAAAACAGCGTGCAGCTTGCCTTCTGCTGGTCGCACATGCGCCGACGCTTCTACGAGCTTGCCGCTGCCGGCCCTGCGCTCATTGCCAGCGAAGCGCTGGAACGCATCGCCGCGCTCTATGCGATCGAGAAAGACATCCGCGGCTCTTCCCCCGACGCGCGCCGGGCAGCACGGGAGGATAAATCCCGTCCGATCCTTGCCGCGCTCGAACCATGGTTGCGTGAAAAGCTGGCGTTGATCAGCCAGAAGAGCAAACTCGCCGAGGCGATACGCTATGCGCTGTCTCGCTGGAACGGCCTGACCCTCTTTGTCGAAGACGGCCGTGTCGAGATCGACTCCAATGTCGTAGAGCGCGCAATCCGTCCGATCGCTCTCAATCGCAAGAACGCGCTCTTTGCTGGCTCGGATGGTGGTGCGGAAAACTGGGCGATCGTCGCGTCGCTCATCGAAACCTGCAAACTGAATGGCGTCGATCCGCAGGCCTGGATGGCCGATACCTTGACGAAGATCGTAAGCGGCCATCCCAACAGCGAGATCGACGATCTCCTGCCTTGGGCCTACGCACCACCGCAACCGCTCAAGCACGTGGCCTGATAACGCCGCTTACTCCAAAGACATACTTCAAGGTGGACCAATTCAGTGTAAGCGTCCAACGCGAACCGTCAGGAGCGCGTGAAGTTCTGCGGCAGGAGCGCGTCGATATCTTTGTTGGGCCAGCCGGCGGCTATTCGCTCGAGTGTTTGCGTAAGCCACGCGTTGGGATCGACGTCGTTGAGCCGTGCTGTGGCGAGCAACGATGCGATAGTCGCCCAGGTTGCGCCGCCTGCCTCTGATCCTGCGAACAAGGTGTTCTTTCGCGTAATGCAGATCGGCCGGATCGCCCGTTCGACGCTGTTGTTGTCGAGTTCGACGCGGCCGTCGTCGAGAAAGCGGCGGAACTCGGTTTTACGCGAAAGCGAATATCGGATTGCCTCGGCGATCTTCGATTTGCCGGAGATCTGCGTCAGCTCGCTTTCCCATCGGGCGATGAGCTCGTCCACGATCGGGGCTGACGCGCGGCGGCGGGCGTCGAGACGGGTTTGCGGATCACTGCCCTTGACCTGCGCCTCGACGGCCCATAGGTCGGCGACCCGCTCGACGGTCCAGGTCGCGATCTGCGACACGCCCTGGACGTGAAGCTTGTAGAACTCGCGCCGCAGATGCGTCCAGCAGCAGGCCAGCGTCGCCGGTCCGCCCGGCCGATCAGCTTCCGCCAGCTTGCGATAGGCGGCATAGCCGTCGCATTGGAGAATGCCGCGCCAACCAGCCAGATGACGTTCCAGGCATCCGGCCCCCGGCTATCCTCGAAGCGGTAGACCACGATCGGCGGTCCG
>JAGRKN010000223.1 GCA_020442275.1 Rhodoblastus sp.
AGCGTCGCTTCGGAAACATCGAGAATGCGCACGCCCGCGCCGTCGAGGCCGCGTCCCGACAGCATGCGCCAGCCGATGCGCAGCAGGGCGAGGAGACTGTCGTCGGTCACGACGACGAGCGCGAGGCCGGGTCTTGTCGCGCAAGTCTGCGGCGCGATCACATAGTCGCCGCCATAGCGCGCGGCATTGGCGCAGATCGCGAGCCGGCAGCGCAGTTCTTCCTTGCCTGTCGTCACGATCAGGTCGGGCGTATTCGTCCGCCGCTTGAGCGCGAAGGCAGAGGCGACATAGGCCCATTTGCCGAGCGCTCGTTTCAGCCGCGGCGAGGCGCGCGCGACGACCGCGGCGTCGAGGCCGGCGGAGGCCATCAGCACGAAAGGCCGTCCATTCGCCAGTCCATAATAGAGCGGCGCCGTGAGGCCGTCGCGGATTGTGGCGGCGATCGCGTCCGCGTCGCGCGCCGCGCGCGTCTCGCTCGCCAGCACGTTCGCAGTGCCGCCGGCGATGATCGCGAGCGCGGGTTGCGGCGCCGGTATCGTCCGCAATCCCGCGATCGCTTCATTGATCGTGCCGTCGCCGCCATGGACGGCGATGACGTCGAAACCCGAGCCGATATCGGCGACGATGCGTTCGATGTCGCCGCGCGCCTGCGACTGCATGAGGTCGACCGCCACGCCGTCGCGCGCCAGCGCGTCGCGGATCGTGGCGAGCTTGCGTGGCGCATAGCCGCGCGCCTTGGGATTGGCGACGATCAGAACGCGCCGCGTCGTCACGCGCATCTGCGTCACGGAATATCGATCAGCGAAAGATAGTTGGTTCGCGCCGCGACCAGCGCGCTGCGGCAATTCTGGCTGAGCGCGAACGCCTTCGGGTCGGAATTCGCCTCGCCCGCCGGGATGGCGGCGTCGCGGCCATAGGCGGCGTTGAGCCGTGGCAGGTCGATCTTCTCGCCACATCGCGCCTGGATCGCGAAATTGCCCGGCAGGTACATGTCGCCCTTCTCGCGCGCCACATAGGCGCTGATCAGCGTCGGCAACATGACGACGGAAATGTCGAGCTGCTTCGTGGCGAAGGGCGAGGGCGCGGACGAGCGGATTTGATAGAAGGTCACGTCGTTGGGCGCGCGCCGCAGCGCCGAATAATCATTCGGCGACCACAGCGGCATGCGGCCCGTGCCGGTGAACGAGTTCGGCTGGTGATCTCCGAACACGGCGAGCACGTAGGGCCGCCCTGTCTCCTTCTCCCGCGCCTGCAACGCCTGTTCGAGCATGGCGATGGCCGTCTCGGTCGAGCGGTAGCGCGCGATATATTCGTTCAGCTCGCAGGTGCCGCGCGCATTCGTCTCGCCCTGGAAGCGATAAGGCATTTCCCTCTCGCTCGAAAAGCGCGTGCAGGGATGCGGCGAATGGTTCTCCATGGTCAGCATGAACGAGAAGAGCGGTTTCGATGGATCGGTTTCGGCGACCTTGCCCAGATATTTTTCGATAATGTCCGTGTCCTGCGCGAACCACGGCTCCTTGATCTGCAGGTTCTCGCCATCGATGAAGCGGTCGAAGCCGTAATGCCCATAGGCCGCGCGCGCGCCGTAGAACGTGCCCTCGACCGGATAGAGGGCCAGCGTCTGGTAGCCGCGCGCTTTCAGATAGGTGGCGAGCGAGGCCTTCACATAGGGGCCGAGCTCGACGTGCGTGTAATAGCCGGCATAGCCGAACAGCCGCGAGGGAATGCCGGTGATCGCCTCGAATTCGCTGATCCACGTGCCGCCGCCGATCGCATGTACGCCGAGTTCGCCTTGCAGCTGGCCGGCGTTGGACGAGGGAGACAGCGGCGACGTCACGGCCGGCGTCGTCGGAAAGACCTTTGAAATGTCGAACGTCGATTCGAGCAGCACGACCACGATGTTCGGCTGCTTTTCGGGCGCTGCCGGCGGCTTGAGATAGGCGGTCGGATCGCCGGCCGCTTGCGCCGCCTGCGCGCCGCCTT
This sequence comes from Rhodoblastus sp., assembly GCA_020442275.1. GTDB lineage: Bacteria > Pseudomonadota > Alphaproteobacteria > Rhizobiales > Beijerinckiaceae > JAJXWB01. The sequence continues at coordinate 1,984 of JAGRKN010000223.1, forward strand.
GCGCCAGTTGCTGGAACGGCGTGCCGGACAGCGCCTCGTAGCGCGCTGTCAGCGCGAGGAAGGGCACGGCGCCTACCAATTTGGAGATCAACACCAGCCCCTCGGGCATGTTGGCGATCTCGGCGTATTCGTGGCCCTGCACCGCCGTCTCGAGGCGTCGCGAGAATTGCCCGACCGAGGTCCAGGCGAGCGCGCCGGCGATGAGAAGGGCGAGCGCGCGCGCTAGCGCATTGGCGCGCGCCTGCGCCCGGTCGAGCCGCGCGACCCGCCACACCAGCGCGCCGACGAGGACGGCCACGAGCGCGCCGACCGTCGCGAAGGCGAGCGCCGGCGAAATCTTGACCGCGCCGAGGAAGCCTTGCGGGTTGGCGGCCGCGATCTGCAGATCGAGCCAGGTCAGCGGCATTTCGGTGAGGGCGATCTTGCCGTCGTTCAAGAAGCCGACGATGCCGACGAGCGCGGCGACGAGCGCCAGCCAGGCGATCGCGGCCCGCCAGCTCATGGCCAGCGCCGGCAAAACCGCGGCGGCGAGGAAGAACCAGCGGGCGTGGGCCAGGAAGGAATTGTCGGCGACCAGCGCCAGGGCCGCGAACAGCGCGCCGAAACCCAGCGTGGAAACAAGGGATTGGAGGACGATCCGGCGACGCATGACAATTCCGTGACGGAGGCCACGCTAGTCCAACTGCGCCGGAGACGCAAAGGCCGGGCCTTGCGGGGCGCCGGCCTCGTCCGCTCAATCAAAAGTCGTAGGCCGCCTTGACAGATCGGGGTGCCCGCCCTTATCTCCCCCTCGCCTGTTAGCACTCGGCGTTAACGAGTGCTAACGCGCCTCCAACCAGAACGGCCGCCGCCAAGGCGGCCGCGATTTTAGGATAGTGAGACCATGAAGTTTCGTCCTCTGCACGATCGCGTTGTCGTGAAGCGCATCGAAAGTGAAGAGAAGACCAAGGGCGGCATCA
>JAGRKN010000224.1:0-3395 GCA_020442275.1 Rhodoblastus sp.
GTCGCGCGGCCCTTGGCGACGCGCGCCGAGATCAGCGCGTCGGAATGCGCCTTGCCCTTGTCGGCGGCGGCCTGGTCGCGATCGACCAGCACGACTTCCGCGCCCGCGCTCGCCGTGACGTAGGCGATGCCGGCGCCCATGAAGCCCGCGCCGATCACGCCGATCTTCTTCAGGTTCGTCTTCGGCTCGGCCTTCGGCCGGCGCGCGCCCTTGTTGAGTTCGCCCATCGACAGGAACAGCGAGCGGATCATGGCCGCCGCTTCCTTCGAGCGCATAATCTGCGCGAAATAGCGCGTCTCGACCGTCAGCGCCTGGTCGATCGGCAATTGCAGTCCTTCATAGACGCACTTCAGGATCGCCTTAACGGCGGGATAATTGTCGAAGGTCTCCTTGCGGTAGATGGCGTTGGCCGGCGGCCAGATCATCATGCCGATCGGCGAGAAGATCTTGCCCGAGGGCGTCTTGAAGTTCTTCTCGTCCCACGGCGCGACAGCCTTTCCGCCGCCCTTGATCCACGCCTTCGCGCGAGAAACGATATCGCCTTCGGGCGCCACCTCGTGCACGAGGTTCATCTGCTTGGCCTTGGCGGGTTTCCACGAGTCGCCCTTGAACAGGAACTGCAGCGCGTCCGGCGTCGCCATCAGGCGCGGAATGCGCTGTGTGCCGCCGGCGCCGGGAAAGAGCCCGACTTTGACTTCCGGCAGGCCGACCTGCGCCTTCGCATTGTCGGCGATCACACGATAGTGGCAGGCGAGCGTTATCTCGAAGCCGCCGCCAAGCGCGACGCCGTTGATCGCCGCCGCCCAGGGCTTGCCGCAGGTCTCGATGCGGCGAAACATTTGGCTTCCACGGCCTGCCTGCGCCATGAATTCCTTCATCGCGGCTTCCTGGCCCCGCGCCTTCACGGCGGCGGCGAATTCCTTGCCCGCGCCTTCCATCATGGTGAGATCAGCGCCCGCGCAGAATGCGTCCTTGCCGGACGTCAGCACGACGCCCTTGATCGCGGCGTCAGCGATGACGTGATCGACGATCGTGTCGAGTTCGCTCATCAGCGACTGGTCGAGCACGTTCATCGGCTTGCCTGGCATGTCCCAAACGAGGGTCAGGATGCCGTCGGCGTCTGTGTCATGTTTGAAATTGACGAGGTTCATAGCGATGCTCCCGTTCCGCGTACCTCATCCTGAGGAGCCTGCATCGATATCGGGCTTGCCCGATATCGGTTGGATGCAGGCGTCTCGAAGGATGGGCAAATGCCGTGACCCGGCCCACCCTTCGAGACGCGCCCGCGGGCGCTCCTCAGGGTGAGGGGTTGTTATCGTCAAACCCGCTCGATGATCGTGGCCGTGCCCATGCCGGCGCCGATGCACAGCGTGATGAGCGCGGTCTGCTTGCCCGTGCGCTCGAGCTCGTCGAGCGCGGTCGAGACCAGCATCGCGCCGGTCGCGCCGAGCGGATGGCCCATGGCGATCGCGCCGCCGCACGGATTGACCTTGGCGGGGTCGAGGTCGAAGGCCTGCAGGAAGCGCAGCACCACCGAGGCGAAGGCCTCGTTGACCTCGAACAGGTCGATGTCCTTGATGCTCATGCCGGTCTTGGCCAGCAGCTTCTTCGTCACGTCGACCGGGCCGGTCAGCATGATCGCCGGCTCCGAACCTATGTTGCAGAACGCCTTGATTCTCGCGCGGGGCTTCAGGCCCGATTTCTTGCCCGCTTCCGCCGAGCCGATCAGCAGAGCGGCCGCGCCGTCGACGATGCCGGAGGAATTGCCGGCGTGGTGGACGTGGTTGATCGCCTCGACTTCCGGGTAGCGTTGGATCGCGACAGCATTGAAGCCGCCCTGTTCGCCCATCATAGTGAAGGACGGCTTCAGCGAGGCCAGCGACTGCATGTTGGCGTCGGGGCGCATGTGCTCGTCGTGATCGAGGATCGTCACGCCATTGATGTCGCGCACGGGCGTGACGGTCTTGGCGAAGCGGCCTTCCTTCCAGGATTGCGCGGCGCGCTTCTGCGACTCGACGGCATAGGCGTCGACGTCGTCGCGCGAAAAACCGTACTTGGTCGCGATCAGGTCCGCCGACACGCCCTGCGGCATGAAATAGGTCGGAATGGCCGCCGACGGATCGACCGGCCAGGCGCCGCCTTCAGAGCCCATGCCGACGCGGCTCATGCTCTCCACGCCGCCGCCGATCGCCATGTCGTGCTGGCCGGACATGACCTGCGCGGAAGCAAAATTCACGGCGTCGAGGCCCGAGGCGCAGAAGCGGTTGATCTGCACGCCCGGCACATGATTGCCGTAACCTGCGACCAGCGCCGAGACGCGCGCGATGTCGGAGCCGGATTCGCCGACCGTGTCGACGCAACCGAGGATCACATCGTCGACGAGATGCGTGTCGAGCTGGTTGCGCTCCTTCAGCGCGCGCAGCGCGCCGGCGGCGAGCTGCAATGTCGAGACTTCATGCAGCGAGCCGTCCGACTTGCCGCGACCGCGCGGCGTGCGCACGGCGTCGTAAATGAATGCGTCTGCCATCTGGTGCTCCCTTGAGCGGCGCTCGCTGTTGGTATGCGCGAGTCGCGGGAAGTGTCGAACTCCCCTCCCCCTTGTGGGGAGGGGACCAGGTTCGTGCTGCGGATCAGAACGCTTCCGCAGGCATCGCCATCATCGTAGCCGCGCCCGTATTTATGCGCGCGAGCCGCAATCCCGTCTCCGGCAGCATGCGCTCCATGTAAAACTTGCCCGTCATCAGCTTGGCGTCCATGGCGGTCGCCTGCGACGCGTCGGCCGCCTTGCGGGCCTGCGCGCCCTCGGCGATCCGCGCCCACATGTAGCCGATCGCCACCAGACCGAAGAGATGCATGTAGTCGGTCGAGGCCGCGCCCGCGTTGTCGGGGTTCGCCATGCCGTTCTGCATCAGCCACATCGTCGCCTTCTGCAGGTCGCCGAGCGCCTTGCCGAGCGGGACGACATAGGGCTTCATCGCCTCGTCCGCCTCATGCTCCTTCACATAGTCGCCGACCTTCTTGAAGAAGGCCATGATCGCGCGGCCGCCATCCTTCGGCAGCTTGCGGCCCACGAGATCGAGCGCCTGGATGCCGTTGGCGCCCTCGTAGATCATGGCGATGCGCGCGTCGCGGACGAACTGGTCCATGCCGTATTCGCCGACGTAGCCGTGGCCGCCATAGACCTGCTGCGCCTTCACGGCGTTTTCGAAGCCTTGGTCGGTGAGGAAGCCCTTCAGCACCGGCGTCATCAGGCCGAGATGATCGTCGGCCGCCTTGCGCGCCTCCTCGTCCGGCGAGCGGTGCAGGATGTCGGCTTCGAGCGCGGTCCACAGCATGAAGGCGCGCGCGCCCTCGTTGAAGGCTTTGGCCTCCAGCAGCATGCGGCGCACGTCGGG
>JAGRKN010000224.1:3400-3566 GCA_020442275.1 Rhodoblastus sp.
GCACGATGATCGGATCGGCCGATTGTTGCGGCGCCTTCACGCCGGAGATCGAACGGCCCTGCGTGCGCTCGCGCGCATAGTCGACCGCGTTCTGGTAGGCGACTTCGGATTGCGCGAGGCCCTGCGTGGCGACGCCGAGCCGCGCCTCGTTCATCATCGTGAACAT
>JAGRKN010000028.1 GCA_020442275.1 Rhodoblastus sp.
GCCTCTTGTCGCAGCGCAGCATAATGTCTATTGTATAGGCATGAGTGCATCTGCCCAAAGCATGGGCGCCCAAGTCCTGCCGCCAATCCGGCTTGGTCCGATGCAGATCGACGCGCCGGCGATCCTCGCGCCGATGTCGGGCATAACGGATATCGGCATGCGTCGCGTCGCGGCCCGGTTCGGGGCAGGGCTCGTCATATCCGAAATGGTCGCGGCCAGCTTCTATCTCGCCGCCGACGAGGAGACACGGCTGCGCGCCGAGGGCGAGGGCCTGCCGATCCACGTCGTGCAGATCGCCGGTCGCGATCCTGCGGCCATGGCCGAAGCCGCCAGGCTCGCGGAAAGCGCGGGCGCGCACGCCATCGACATCAACATGGGCTGTCCCGCCAAACGCGTGGTCGGCGGCTATGCCGGCTCCGCGCTGATGCGCGAGCCCGAACTCGCAGTCGCTCTCGCGCGCGAAACGGTCGCGGCCGTCAAAATCCCCGTCAGCGTCAAGATGCGGCTCGGCTGGGACGCGACAGACCTCAACGCGCCGGAACTCGCCCGCGGGCTGGAGGCGGAAGGCGTCGCGCTCATTACCGTACACGGCCGCACCCGCCAGCAATTCTACAAGGGACAGGCCGACTGGACTGCAATCCGCGCCGTGCGCGAGGCGATCGTCGTTCCGCTGGTCGCGAACGGCGATTGCGATGGAACCGCGAGCGCCCGGGCGATGGCCGTCGCCTCCGGCGCGGACGCCGTGATGATCGGTCGCGCCGCCGTCGGCCGGCCGTGGCTGGTCGGCGAGGTGGGCGCGGCGCTCGCCGGCCGGACATGGCATGAGCCCTCGCACAACGAAAAAACCGAGGCCGCGCTCGACCATTATGCGAGCCTGCTGTCCACTTTCGGCAAGACGCAGGGCGTGCGCCACGCCCGCAAGCATCTCGCGGCCTATGCCGACGGCGCGGCCGCCTCAGGCGCCGGATTGCCGCGCGCGCTGCGCGCCCGGCTGGTGACCACGACAGACGCCGACGAAGCCGCCGCTCTATTGGCGCGCTGCTGGGCAGAACAGGCCGAGGAGGCCGCGTGAACAGGAACGGTCCCAACGCCACGATCGAACGACCACGCGCCAGCGCCCGCGCAGCGGTCGATCCGGCGCGCCTCCTGTCGGCGCTGCCGAACCCGGTGCTTGCGATCGACGGCGACAACCGCATCGTCGACGCCAATGCCGCTGCGGAAGCTTTTTTCGAAATGGGCCGCGCGGCCCTATGCCGGCAGCGGATCGACGATCTGCTGCCATTTTCCTCGCCCGTCCTGGGCCTTCTCGAGCAGGCCCGTCAGCGCCGGTCAGCGATAAACGAATATCGCGTCGACCTCGGCACGCCGCGCATCGGCGTCGAGCGCGTGGCCGACATTCACGCGGCGCCGCTTTCGGAAGATGCAAACAGCCTCGTTCTTATGCTGCAAGAACGGACAATTGCCGATAAAATGGACAGGCAGCTCACGTATCGAGGCGCCGCCCGCTCGGTTTCCGCGCTCGCGGCCATGCTCGCCCATGAGATCAAGAACCCGCTGGCCGGCATTCGCGGCGCCGCGCAATTGCTGGAGACGGCTGTCGAGGACAGCGATCGCGCGCTCACTCGGCTGATCTGCGACGAGACCGACCGGATCGTGAAACTCGTCGGCCGGATGGAAATGTTCTCCGACGGCCGTCCTGTCGAGCGCGAAAGCGTCAACATCCACAATGTGCTCGGTCAGGTGAAACTCTCGGCGCAGGCTGGATTTGCGCGCCACATCCGTTTCACCGAGACCTACGATCCCTCGCTGCCGCCGGTCTTCGCCAACCGCGACCAGCTCGTCCAGGTCTTCATGAACCTCGTGAAAAACGCCGCCGAAGCGATCGGCACGGACGCCATCGACGGCGAGATCGAACTGTCGACAGCGTTCAAGCCCGGCGTCCGCATGCGCACGCCCGGCTCGACCTCGCTCGTCAGCCTGCCGCTCGAATTCTGCGTGCGCGACAACGGGCCGGGCGTGCCCGACGACATCATCGCGAATCTCTACGATCCCTTCGTCACGACCAAGGCGAGCGGGACTGGCCTCGGACTTGCTTTGGTCGCGAAGATAGTCGGGGACCACGGCGGCATCGTCGAATGTGAATCCCAACCGCGGCGCACGACCTTTCGGATTCTCATGCCGATGTACCGCGCCAAGGGTGGAGTTGCGCAGGACGGACGCGGAACGTGAACCGATGCTGGAGAATGAATTGATGGCCGGCCGATCGATACTGGTTGCTGACGACGACATGGCCATTCGAACCGTACTGAGCCAGGCCCTGTCCCGGGCCGGCTACGAAGTGCGCGCGACCGGCGTCGCCTCGACGCTTTGGCGCTGGGTGGAGGCTGGCGACGGCGACCTCATCATCACCGACGTCGTCATGCCCGATGAAAACGCCTTCGAGCTACTTCCGCGCATCAAGAAGCTGCGGCCGGACCTGCCGATCATCGTGATGAGCGCGCAGAACACATTCATGACCGCGATCAAGGCTTCCGAGCGCGGAGCCTACGACTACCTGCCGAAACCCTTCGACCTCAAGGAACTCGTCGCCATCGTCGGCCGCGCGCTGAATTCGCCGCGTCCCGGCGCCGAGCGCGATCCGCATCACGAGATCGAGGGCATGCCGCTGGTCGGTCGTTCGCCCGCCATGCAGGAGATCTATCGCGCGCTCGCGCGATTGATGCAGACCGACCTCACGGTGATGATCACGGGCGAGTCCGGCACGGGCAAGGAGCTCGTCGCCCGCGCGCTGCACGACTACGGCAAACGCAAGAAGGGGCCGTTCGTCGCCATCAATATGGCGGCGATCCCGCGCGACCTCATCGAGAGCGAGCTCTTCGGCCACGAGAAGGGCGCCTTCACCGGCGCCAACCAGCGCTCGGCCGGCCGCTTCGAACAGGCCGAAGGGGGCACTCTGTTCCTCGACGAAATCGGCGATATGCCGATGGAGGCGCAGACCCGCCTGCTGCGCGTGCTGCAGCAGGGCGAATACACCACGGTCGGCGGCCGCACGCCCATCAAGAGCAACGTCCGCATCGTCGCCGCCACCAACAAGGACCTGCGCGTCTCGATCCAGCAGGGCCTGTTCCGCGAGGACCTGTTCTTTCGCCTCAACGTCGTGCCGCTGCGCCTGCCGCCGCTGCGCGAACGCACGGAGGACGTCCCCGATCTCGTGCGCCATTTCTTCAAGATCGCGGCCGACGAGGGCCTGCCGCAGAAGCGCATGGAGCCCGCCGCGCTCGATCGCCTCAAGCGCTATCGCTGGCCGGGCAACATCCGTGAACTGGAGAATCTGACGCGCCGCCTCGCCGCGCTCTATCCGCAGGAGATCATCTCGGAATCGCTGGTCGAATCGGAACTCGGCCAGGATTACGCCGCGCCCGCGCAGGTCGCCGCCGTCGACACGCCCGCTGCCGCTCAACGCGGCGGCCGCGAGCGCGAAAAGGACGATTCGCTCGCCATTTCCGTCGAGCGGCATCTGGCCGAACTCTTCAAGTCCTACGGCGACGGCCTGCCGCCGCCCGGCCTCTACCACCGCATCCTGCGCGAGATCGAATATCCACTCCTGTCCGCGGCGCTCGCGGCCACGCGCGGCAACCAGATCAAGGCGGCGGAGCTGCTCGGCCTCAACCGCAACACCCTGCGCAAGAAGGTTCGCGACCTCGACATCAGGTTGATGCGCCTGCCGCGCTAAAATCCCCCTCGGCGGCCTGAAAAACGTCGCAATTGCGCAACACCGTTGCGCGGTTGCAACTCACGCGCGCATCCGTTAGCCGTTTCCACGGAACAGCGCGGATCGTTGGGGGCCGATGTCCGATGCCGACACATTGAACGCGCCGCAGCCGGCGCGGCGCACGAGGCGGCGTCTGCTGCAGCGCCTCGCGGCGGTGGCTGTCGGCTTCGCGCTATTGTGCGCGCTCGCGACGTTTTTCCTGCTGGCCGGCCTAACCCCGGTCGCCGTCAGCGACGGTGCGGCGCTGGCGCTGTTCGTGGCCAATGTCGTTTCCCTGCTCGTCGTGTTCACTCTTGTGGTGATCGAGGGCTGGACGCTGGTCTCAGCGTGGCGGCGCGGCGCGGCGGGCTCGGGACTGCATTTCCGGGTCGTGCGCGCCTTCTCGATCGCCGCCGCCGCGCCCGCGCTCGTCATCGCCATCGTCGGCTCGATCACGATCAACCAGGCGATCAGCCCAGCCTTCCTGCGCGACGTCAGAGCTTTCATCTTCAACACGGCGGAGGCCGCGCGCCTGTTTCGCCAGTCGCAGTGCCGCTCGTTGCTGCAGGAGGCCCAGCTCACCGCCGCCGATCTCGATCGCGCCAAGCCCATGTACGACGCCGACCGGGCTCTGTTCCACGAGTTCTTCGCCTCGCGCGCCCAGTACCTGGGCTTCACGCAGGCAGCCTTGATCCGGGAGAATGGCGAGACGCTGGAAAAGGCCGATTTCCCGCCCGCCGGCAAGGAAGCGGCGCCGCTCGTCAAGCCCGAGGCGAGCGATTTCGCGGAAGCTCGCAAGCACGAGCCGACCTGCGTGGTCGCGGACGAAGGCAAATCCTTCATCGCGCTACGCCCGATCGCCGCCTTTCCCGACGTGTTCCTCTACGTCTCACGCCCGGTCGATCCCTTCACGATGGAATTTCCGCAGCAGGCGGCCAATCTCATCGCCGTCTACAATTCCTTCGAGGGGCAGCGGCGCACGCTGGTCATCGCCTTCGCGAGCATGTTCGGCCTGATCTCGCTGATCATGCTCCTGTCGGCGATCTGGCTGGGGCTCGCCTTCGCCAATCGTCTGATCGCGCCGATCCGTCGGCTGATCTCCGCCACCGACGAGGTCGCGACCGGCAATCTCTATGTGCGCGTCCCGATCGACAAAGGGGAGGGCGATCTCGCCCATCTCGGCGAAACCTTCAACAAGATGACCTCGGAGCTGCGCGTCCAGCAGAACCGGCTGCTCGCGGCCAACCAGGTGATCGACGAGCGCCGCGCCTTCACCGAAGCCGTGCTTTCCGGCGTGCCGGCGGCGGTGGTGGGCGTCGATCCCACAGGGATCGTTACTGTGGTCAATCCCTCCGCCGACAAGCTGATGAACGTCGAGGGCGGAGCGAGCGCCATCGGCCAGCCGGTGTCCGACGCTCTGCCAGAGGTCGATCCGATTCTCCAGGACGCCGCCGCCCAGCGCCGCGCGGTGCAGAGCCAGATTTCGCTCATGCGCGGCGGGCGTGAGCGCATCGTCAACGTCAGCGTCACGTCGGGATCGGCGGCTGACGAGGGGCGCAGCTTCGTCATTACGCTGGACGACATCACCGATCTCGTAACGGCGCAGCGCACTTCCGCATGGGCGGACGTAGCGCGCCGCATCGCGCACGAGATCAAGAACCCGCTGACCCCGATCCAGCTCTCGGCCGAGCGTCTCAAGCGCAAGTACGGCCGCGTCATCACGACCGACAAGGAAGTCTTCGACCAATGCACCGACACGATCGTGCGCCAGGTCGACGACATCAAGCGAATGGTCGATGAATTCTCGTCCTTCGCCCGCATGCCCAAGGCGCGGCTTGAGGAGGACGAACTGATCCAGTGCGTGAAGCAGGTCGTCTTCCTGATGCGCGTCGGCCATCCTGACATCGAGATAGCAGAGCACTATCCCGTCGAGCGACTCGCTGCGAAGTTCGACCGGCGGCTGGTGTCGCAGGCTTTGACCAATATCGTGAAGAACGCGACGGAGGGCGTCGCGGCCGTCGAAGGCGCGAACGGCCCCGGCCGCATCGACGTCTCGGTCGCGATTTCGGATGATTTCGTCGCCATCGACGTGATCGACAACGGGCGCGGTTTTCCGAGCGAGAACCGGCAGCGTCTGCTCGAACCCTATGTGACGACCCGCAGCGAAGGCACCGGCCTCGGACTGCCCATTGTCGCCAAGATCATGGAAGATCACGGGGGCGGCATCGAACTTCTGGACGCGCCGGAGGGGCCCGGCGCGCATGTTCGGCTCTATATGCGGATTTCAGGAGGCGCCGAGGCGCACAGCGCGAGCACGCCCGACGAGATCAAATTGCACCGCAACGATCAGGAAAAAAGCGCGACCTAAGCCATGGCGACAGACATTCTCATCGTCGACGACGAAGCCGACATCCGCGACATCGTCTCGGGGATTCTCTCGGACGAGGGGCACTCGACCCGCACCGCGAAGAATTCCGACGAGGCCCTCGCCGCCATCGAGGCGCGCAGGCCGCATCTGATGTTCCTCGACATCTGGATGCAGGGCTCACGCCTTGACGGACTGCAATTGCTCAACGTCATCAAGGAGCATCATCCGGCGCTGCCGGTCGTGATGATCTCCGGCCACGGCAATATCGAGACGGCCGTCAGCGCCATCCGCGCCGGCGCCTATGACTTCATCGAAAAGCCCTTCAAGGCGGATCGTCTCGTGCTCGTGGCTGACCGCGCGCTCGAGGCCTCGCGGCTCAAGCGCGAGGTCAGCGAATTGCGCTCACGCGCCGGCGCCGCCGACCGGATCGTCGGCAAGTCGAGCGCGATGAACCAGCTGCGGCAAGTGATCGAGCGTGTCGCGCCCGCGAATTCGCGCGTGCTCATCACCGGCGCGCCCGGCGCCGGCAAGGAGCTCGTCGCCCGCTCGATTCACGAGGCCTCCGGCCGCGCGGCGGGCCCGTTCGTGGTCATCAACGCCGCCACCATTACGCCCGAGAATATGGAGCTCGAACTTTTCGGTTCCGAGGGCAAGGACGGCCGCCGCAAGGTCGGCGCGCTCGAGGAGGCGCACGGCGGCACGCTCTACATCGACGAAGTCGCCGACATGCCGCGCGAGACCCAGGCCAAGATCCTGCGCGTTCTCGTCGACCAGAACTTCCAGCGCGTCGACGGGGCGACGCGCGTGCATGTCGACGTGCGCATCATCTCGTCGTCGTCGCGCGATCTCGCCAAGGAGATCGCCGAGGGCCAGTTCCGCGAGGAATTGTTCCACCGCCTGTCCGTCGTGCCGATCGTCGTGCCCTCGCTCGCCGACCGCCGCGACGATATTCCCGAACTCATCGAATTCTTCATGGAGCAGGTGTCGCAGACGACCGGCATGCCGCGCCGCGTGATCGGCGCAGATGCGATGGCCGTGCTGCAGTCGCACGACTGGCCGGGCAACATCCGCCAGCTGCGCAACAACGTCGAGCGCCTGATGATCCTGACCGCGGGCGATCCCGAGGCCGAGATCACGGCGGAAATGCTGCCCTCCGAAATCGGCGCGCTCGTGCCGGCGACGCCCAACGGGGCAGGGGGCGAGAAGCTGATGAGCCTGCCGCTGCGCGAGGCGCGCGAGGTCTTCGAGCGCGAATATCTGGTCGCGCAGATCAGCCGGTTCGGCGGCAATATCTCGCGGACCGCGGAATTCATCGGCATGGAGCGTTCCGCCCTGCACCGCAAGCTGAAGTCGCTGTCCATCGACTGAAGCGTCCATTGGCGCCTCCCGCGCGCGCCGCCGGCGGCGCGCCTTGTCCGAAATGCTGCCTTACATCGTTTCGCAGCGCGAACTAGGCTTGACGCGTCCATCGTCGGGGCCCATTGGCTTTCGCCAACGATCGGCGACTGTCGACGATTGCTCTTCGGGGAGAAGGTTTATGAGATCATCCGTTGCAACCACCGCGCTCGCCGTCGCCCTGGCGTGGAGCGGCGGCGCCGCCGCGCAGGACAAGAACGTCAAGATCGGCGTCATGACCGACATGGCGGGCCTCTATTCCGACATTTCCGGCATCAATTCGGTCCTCGCCGTGACCATGGCGGTCGAGGATTCCGGCTTGCGCGAAAAAGGCTGGAAGATCGACATCATCAGCGCCGACCACCAGAACAAGCCCGACGTCGCCACCTCGCTGGCGCGCCAGTGGGCCGACGTCGAGAACGTCGACCTCTACGCCGACGTCGTCACGTCGAGCACCGCGCTCGCCGTCAATCCGGTGGCGGTCGAAAAGAACCGTGTCCACCTCAATTCCGGCGCGGCGTCTTCGGCGCTTTCAGGCAAGGCCTGCACGCCCAACACGATCCACTGGACCTACGACACCTATGCGCTCGCCAACGGAACAGGAAAGGCCGTGACCAAGGCGGGCGGCGATTCGTGGTTCTTCCTGACCGCCGACTACGCCTTCGGCGCCGCGCTGGAAGCCGACACGACGGCGGTCGTCAAGGCGAACGGCGGCAAGGTGCTCGGCGCGATCAAGCATCCGCTCAACACATCCGATTTCTCGTCCTACCTGCTGCAGGCGCAGTCCTCGCGCGCCAAGATCGTCGGACTGGCCAATGCCGGCGGCGATACGACAAATGCGGTCAAGCAGGCCGCCGAATTCGGCATCGTTCAGGGCGGCCAGAAGCTCGCCTCGCTGCTGCTGTTCATCAACGACGTGCATTCGCTCGGCCTCAAGGTCGCCAATGGCCTGCAGATGACCGAGACCTTCTACTGGGATCTCAATGACGCGACGCGCGGCTTCAGCAAGCGCTTCTCGGAGCGCTCGAAGAACCACGTCATGCCCTCCATGGTGCAGGCCGGCGATTATTCCGCGGTGACGCATTACCTCAAGGCGCTCGTCGCGCTCGGCGGCAATCCGCACGACGGCGCGAAAGTCGTCGCCAAGATGAAGGAAATGCCGACCGACGATCCGATCTTCGGCAAGGGCTCGATCCGCGCCGACGGCCGCAAGATTCATCCGGCCTATCTCTTCGAGGTCAAGAAGCCGGAAGAGTCCAAGGGCCCCTGGGACTATTACAAGCTGATCTCGACGATTCCGGCGGAAGAGGCGTTCCGTCCGCTCGCCGAAAGCGAGTGCCCGCTCGTCAAGAAATAACGGTTTCGCTTCGCGCGCAAACGTTCGGGCGTCCGCGCCCGAACGTCCGACGCGGGCCGCTACCGGCCAAAGGGCCGCCAATCTTCGCCGGCGTTGGCGTCTATGATGGCTGATCGAATCGATCGGCGATCGGGGACTGGAAAATGGACGCAGGCGAGCCGACCGCCGGACGCGCGCAGATCACGCCCGGCCTGCTCGACATGTTTCTGGGCTGGGCATGGGTCGGGATGATGGGCTTCGGCGGCGTCACGGCCTGGGCGCGGCGCATGGTCGTCGAGGACCGCCGCTGGCTGGACGACCGCGAATATGCGGCGCTTCTTGGCATCTGCCAGGTCCTGCCCGGCCCGAATACGCCCAACCTCTGCGTCGTTCTCGGCCAGCGCTATGCGGGCTTCGCCGGCGCCTTCGTCTCCGTCCTCGGCCTGATGATCGTGCCGCTTCTGGCCGTCCTCGCGATCGGGATCGCCTACGATTACCTCTCGGGCGCGCAGCTCGTGCGCATCGCCGTCGGCGGCGCGGCCTCCGCGGCCGCGGGCCTCGTCTTCGCGGCCGGCGTCAAAATGGCGCGCGGCGCGCGGCTCGATCCCGTGCAGGCTGGCGTCTGCGTGGCGGTCTTCGTCTCCGTCGGCGTCTTTCGCTTGCCGCTTCTTTGGGCGGTCGCGGTCTTCGGGCCGCTGTCGATCGCCTTCTTCCATTTCAGGCGCAGATCGTGAAGACCGACGTCCTGCTCAGGATGGCGATCGACTTCTCGATCCTGTCGCTCGTCGCCATCGGCGGCGCCAACGCCATCGCGCCCGAAATGCATCGCCAGTTAGTCGACGTGCTCGGTTGGATGAACGATTCCGAATTCGCGAATCTCTTCGCGCTGGGGCAGGTGGCGCCGGGCCCCAACATCATGGTTTTGAGCCTCGTCGGCTGGAAGATGGCGGGCGTGGCCGGCCTGATCGTCGCGACGCTCGCAGCGCTCGTGCCCACCTGTGCGCTGGCCTGGATCACCGGCCGGTTTGTCGCCCGCTACGGGCGGGCCGCCTGGTTCGATTCGGTGAAGGCGGGGCTCACCCCGATCGCGATCGGCCTCGTTCTATCCAGCAGCCTCGTGATGGCGCGCGCGGCCGATCACGATGCGCTCGGCTATATCGCCACGGCGGCGACAGCCGCGCTTGTCATACTTACGGGCGTTAACCCCATTTATGCTCTCGGCGGCTTCGCGCTCGCTGCGGGGCTCGCCGCCACAATCTGGCCGGGAGTGTAGGACTAAAGATTGCAGTGTGCGGTCCTTGTAGAGAACTGTCGGAAAGCACAACTATAGTCAGCAACTTGTCCGTATGGGGGCCTACCCGGCGAGATGGCGCCGAGTTTGCTGGCGGGCAATGTGAACCGCGTCCAATTGCGGGACGCCAAGAAAAGCAGGTCAAACATTATGGCGACTGAACGCGCGCAAAATCTCCAGGACACCTTCCTCAACCATGTCCGAAAGCAGAAAATTCCGCTGACGATATTCCTCGTGAACGGCGTGAAGTTGCAAGGCGTTGTAACCTGGTTCGACAATTTCTGCGTGCTGCTTCGTCGTGACGGCCATTCGCAGCTGGTCTATAAACACGCCATTTCCACGATCATGCCGGGGGCGCCGATCCAGATGTTCGACCCCTCCGAAGAGGCGCCGGAAAAATAGGCGAAACGGACAAACGTTTGCACCAGGGAGACAGAGGGCTCGACCTCGAAACGCGCACTACCGCCGCCGCGGGCGCGCGGGCGCTTGTGGTCGGCCCCTATCCCAACGCGCGCGCCGCGCAAGGCGACACGAACCTGCGCGGCCCACAGGCGCGGCTGGAGGAGGCCGAGGGCCTCGCCCGCGCCATCGATCTCGATATTGTCGCAACAAGCCTTGTCCTGCTCGCGCAGGTGCGGCCCGCGACCTATCTCGGCAAGGGCAAGGTCGAGGAAATCGCCAGCCTCGTGAAGGAGAACGAGGCCGAGCTCGTCATCATGGATTGCGCGCTGTCGCCGGTGCAGCAGCGCAACCTCGAGAAGGCGTTTTCCGCCAAGGTCATCGACCGCACGGGGCTCATCCTCGAAATCTTCGGCAAGCGCGCCCG
>JAGRKN010000225.1 GCA_020442275.1 Rhodoblastus sp.
TCGACCTGTCCGAGCGCGGCCGCGATTTCGTCCAGCGCGCGCTGCCGGTCGCGCGCGCGATCACGGAGGAAACCGTCGCCCCGCTCGATCCCGCGGAGCGGGAAATTCTGCTCTCTCTGCTTGCCCGGATCAGGTAGCGCTTAGCTGGCGATCACATCGGGAATGCGGGTGGCCGGCGGCGTATTTCGGCTGCGGCCCGCGCGCACGAACCCGTCGATGATCACCATGCCGACGCCAGGCAAATCGCCGAGGCGCACGCTTTCGAGCAGCGAATTCGCCGGCGAATGCTGCGCCTTGTCCATCAGGACGAAATCGGCGGATCGTCCGGCTTCGATCAGGCCGCAATCGAGCTGGCGCATGCGTGCGGTGTTGCCGGTCGCGAAGCAGAAGGCGATTTCGGCGGGAATGTCGCCGAGCGAGGACAGCATCGACACCATGCGCAATATGCCGAGCGGCTGCACGCCGGAGCCGGCCGGACCATCGGTGCCGAGGATGACGCGTTCGAGCTCGTTCATCTCGCGCGCCGTGCGCAGCGTGAACAGCGCCGAGCGCTCGTTGCCGTTGTGCACGAGTTCGAGGCCGCGCTTGCAGCCCTCGCAGATGCAACGGATCTGGTCGTCGGGCAGCGCGGTATGGCCGCCGTTGATGTGTCCGACGATATCGGCGTCGGTTTCGAGTACGATGTCCTTGTCGATCAGCCCGGAGCCGGGGATCGACGGTCCGCCGGTGTGGATCGTCGACTGGATGCCGTACTTGCGCGCCCATTCCACCATCTTGCGGCCGGTCGGCCCGTCCTTGACGCCGCCGAGGCCGATCTCGCCGAGCAGTTTCACGCCCGCGCTGGCGAGTTCCGCGAAATCGCTCTCGACCATGCCGTTCTCGATGACGGGGGCGCCGGCGTGCAGCTTGACGCCGCCGGGGCGGAAATTCGTGTAGGCGCGTTGCGCGGCGACCGCCATCGCCTTCAGTCCGACGATGTCGCGCGCGCGGCCGGGCGTGTGCACCTCGCCGGCGGAAATCATGGTGGTGACACCGCCGTGCATCGATGAGTCGATCCAGTTGAGCTGGCTCTGGCGAGGCGTCCAGTCGCCCGCGACGGGATGGACGTGGCTGTCGATCAGACCCGGCGCGAGCGTCGCGCCATTGGCGTCGACGATGGTGCGCGCGCCCTCCGTATCGAGATCCTTGAGGCGACCGATGGCGGCGATCTTGCCATCGATGGCGACGATGGCGTCGCCGTCGAGAATAGGACGCTCGAGCATGCCCGAGAGGATGAGCCCGATGTTGCGGATGACGAGTTTGCCGGCCGTTTCCGTCGTCGCTTCCACCGCCATCGCACCCTCCGAGTATTTGGCCAGCCGTTGGTATTTGTCAGCATACAAACAGCGGCGCGTGGCGCAATGCGCTTTCAGCCGGTCGCTGCTTCGCCTCTGGCGCGGGCGAGAACAAAATCGTAGCGCAGGTAGCGATGCGGGCGTTCGATCGACGTGCCGGCGAGCGGCGTCGTGCGCGCGCGGCGCTCGAAATCGGCGATGAGCGAGTCCTTTACGCCGAAAACGACGTCGGAACCGAGATATTCGTCGCCTGAGACGAAGACATGAGTGACGAGCGGGTCGCAACCCGCGCCCTCGATGCGGAAATGCACGTGCGCGGGCCGGTACGGATGACGGCCGGCCGCTCCGAGCAGCGCGCCAACGGGCCCGTCGCTGGGGATCGGATAGCTCCTCGGCATGATCGACCAGAAGGCGTAGCGGCCTTCCGAATCCGTCCGAAATCGCCCGCGCAGGAAAAACATGTCGGGATCGTCGAATTGCAGGTCGTAGCGGCCCTGGTCGTCGGACTGCCAGACATCGACGATCGCGTTTGCAAGCGGCGCGCCGTCCTGTCCGCGTACCTGACCTTCAACGAAGAGAGGTTCGCCGGCAAGCCCGCGCGCAATGTCGTCGCCGTTGGCGCAGAGCGGCGGGTTGGCGACGTAGAAAGGGCCGAGCACGGTAGTCTCGGTGCCGGCGCCGTCGCGCCCGTGATTGATCTGGTCGACGAGCATCGAGACGCCGAGCGTATCCGACAGGAGGATGAATTCCTGGCGGCGGTCGTCGCACATCTGTCCCGTGCGCGTCAGGAAGTCGATCGCCGTGGCCCATTCTGCTTCGCTCGGGCGCACCTCGCGTACGAAGGCGTGCATATGGCGTACGAGCGCCTGTAGCGTCTCGCGGATGCGCGGGTCGGGCGCATCGGCGATCCGGGCGACGACGGCGTCGGTCAGTCTCTGTTCTTCGGCTGCGTCCGCGCTCATCGGGTCTCCTCCGCCAAGCATGAAGACTTTGCCTTGCGTGGCCTCAAGTCAATCGCGCGCGCCGAAGCGGCAGATGACGCAGCAGCGCCAGACTCGCGTTCCAGCCGACGCAAATCGTAAGCGCAAGCGACAGCGCCAGCGACGCGCCGAGCGGGATCGCTGTGACGTAGAGCATTGCCACCGCCGCGCCAAAGCCGACGAGACCGGGCAGGGTGTGCGAGAGAACGGCGCTCGCGCCAGTTCCGCCGATGCGCGGGTGCAGGATGATCGCCAGCGAGAACATGACGATCGGCACGAGCGCGGCGACGCCCGCCGCCGCTGCGCCGAAGAAGCGTCCGATGACGACGGTGAAGCCGACCAGCGTCATCACCAGCGCCGCCCGGAACGGAATATCCCACCAGCGGGAGCCCGGCGGACGGGCCGGCGGCGTGGCGCGGCAGGAGCGTGTCGCGACGAAGGCGGGAACGAAGACCGCGACGTTCAGGAGCGCAGCCGTCGTCAGCGTCCAGCGGGTCTCGACAATCGCGAGCGCCGCCATGATCCAGAGCCCGAAGGAGACGCCGAGCGCGATCCAGAGCGGCTGGCGGCGCGCCAGCAGCGCATAGAGCGCTCCGAAACCGAAGGTCGCTGCATTGGTTGCGAGGCTGGTCAGCGCCGCGCGGTGGACGAAGTCCGCGCCATGTTCGGCGGCAAGGAAAATATACGAGGGGCCGGCGGAGATCGGCAGGGTCGCGACCATCGCGCCGAGGAAGGGGCCGGCGCGTTCGACCACTTTCGAGGCCGCGACGACGATGACGGCCGTGGTCGCCATCTTGGCGGTGAGCATGATCCAGAACGAATGAGGCATCGATGGCGGGCCGAAGTCGGGGCATTCTGCCTAGCCTGTCGGTTGCGTCGCCGCCACAGCGTTGCGGCATGGCGCCCATGACGCATTCCAAAATCCGTCGCAGAATTCCATTCTGTGCAGCGCGACGCTGCGGCGCCTCGACGTAGCCCCGGTCGCCGTGGCATGGACGGCGTGCCGATGAAACAGGCGGACGCGGAGGACAATCATGAGCGGATCGGCAGGGATCGTCATCGTCGGGGCAGGACACGGCGGCGTGCAGGCCGCGGCCTCCCTTCGCGAGGAGGGCTATGCGGGCTCGATCACGCTCATTTCCGATGATCCCAACGCGCCCTACCAGCGGCCTCCGCTCTCGAAGGCCTTCATCAAGGGCGAGGCGACGGCGGAATCGCTGATCCTGCGCGGTCCGGCCTATTATCCGGAGAAGCAGATCGACCTGCGGCTCGGCGAAAGCGTGCGCGAGATCGACTGCGCGGGACGCGTCGCGCGACTCGCGTCGGGCGCGTCGCTCGCCTACGAGCATCTCGTTCTCGCGACCGGCGCACTTGCGCGACCGGCGACTTTTTCCGGCGCGGAACTGGAAGGCGTGCTCGCGCTGCGCGACATGAGCGACGCCGCGCGGCTCAAGGCCGGGCTCGAGGGGGCGGCCCATGTCGTCGTCATCGGCGCGGGTTTCATCGGCCTCGAATTCGCGGCCACCGCCGCCGCCAAGGGCGCGGACGTGCAGGTCGTCGAGGTCGCGCCGCGGGTGATGGGGCGCGCGGTGTCGCAGACCATTTCGGATTTCTACGCGGACGCGCATCGCGGCTTCGGCGTGAAGCTGCATCTGGGCGCGGGCGTGCTCTCGATCGAGGGCGCCGGCGGGCGCGTGAGGGGCGTCCATCTGAGCGATGGACGCCATCTGCAGGCCGATCTCGTGCTGGTCGGCATCGGCATTCTCGCCAATGAAGCGCTTGCCGCCTCGGCGGGTCTCGTCGTCGACAATGGCGTCGTGGTCGACGAGGCGCTGACCACCTCCGATCCGCATGTTTCCGCGATCGGCGATTGCTGCGCGCATCCCAATCCCTATGCAGGTCGGCGATTCCGGCTGGAATCCGTGCAGAACGCCACGGACCAGGCCCGGGTCGTCGCGCGCAAGCTGACCGGAAAGCCCGCGCGCTACGATGCGTTGCCGTGGTTCTGGTCGGACCAGGGCGACCTCAAGCTGCAGATCGCCGGACTCAATATGGGCTGCGATCTCTTCGTCACGCGCGGCGACATCGCGAGCCGCAGTTTCTCGGTCTTCGGCTTTTCGGGCGGGCGGCTGCGAGTCGTCGAATCCGTCAACCGGGCGGCCGACCACATGATCGCGCGGCGGCTGATCGCGGCGGGCGCGGCGCTGAGCCCGGAGGAGGCGGCTGACCCGGCCTTCGATCTGAAGGCGCGGGCGATGCCGGCGAAGAGCGGCTGAATCTGCGCTATATGCTGGCATTCGAGCGAATTCGGACGCCCGCGTTTCACGAGTTGTTAACAGCCGTCAATTATTTTTGTCCTCCTGAAGCGCGTCGGAGCACTGGGATGGGCGCCAAGAACGGCACGAACGGGCGGCGATTGGGGGAGAGAACCCCGACGCATTCGCGCGCGCGCGTGTATGATTCGGGCGGCCGCTCCGTCGAGGTCGCCATCAAGGACATTTCCCAGACCGGCGCGCGGTTGCAGGCGACCGAGGAAACCTCGATCCCGCGCCTGTTCATGATCCGCTTCGGCCAGTACGAGGCGCGCGGCGAAGTCGTCTGGCGCAAGGGGATCGACGTCGGCATCCGCTTCGTCCTGCCGAACGAGGAAGAGGGCCGCGTGCGCCCGCGCGAGCCGGAACTCGCCAAGAAGCCCACGATCGACGAGTTGCGCACCGCCGCGAAGCCGCGCCGGGGCATGCTGCGCTTCCTGCTGGGCTGATCTTTCGCGCCCGACCCCTTCGCAATAGCCCGCGATTTCAGCCGGACATGGGCCCGCCGCCCTAGCGCGAGGAAATCCGCATCAGCTTGCCGAGCGACGTTCCGACCGAGCCGATCGAATCGCGCATGGTCGCGCCGAGCCCACCGATCTGCTTCATCACGGCGTCGCCGGTCGGCACGAAGCCGGGCAAATGGAACCCGCCGTTCGACGCCGTCCGCCGGTCAGCCGGAAGGCTGGCGTAGCGCGGCGCGGGCTCGGCCGGCGCCGTCCTGGCGAGCGCGGCCGGGCGAACCGGCGGGCGCGGCGGCGCGGCGGCGACCCTGGCCTTGACCGGCGTCGCCGGCCTGTCCTCGATCAGGGCGGCGACGGCGGGCTCGAAAGCCGGCGGCTGGATCGCCCAGGCCTTGCCGGGCTTGAAATTGCGGATGCTGTCGTCGGCGGCGCGGTCGCGCGGGGTGAAGGCGAGTTCGCGCTTGACCACCGGCCCGGCGTCGAGACGCGCGAGCAGTTTCGGCTCGGGCCCCGAGGCGGTGCGGCCAGCGAACCAGACGGCCGGCGCGCCGAGGCCGATGGCCGCGGAAAGCGCGACGACGACGGCCCGGCGGCGTCCGGGCGGCGTGGCGGCGGCTGTGTTCAAGGCGAATGTCATGGCGTCGGCCCCAGAAATCGAGCCGCCAACAGATTGCCCGAATGGGCCGATTTGAAGGCGACGGGAAGGATTTTGCGAGGGCGGGGCCGACGGGCGCGCGCCCTCCCTCTCCCCGCTTGAGGTCGGCTGTTGCCGACTTCAACACTTTACGGTGGAGCAAACCGGGAACACCCGGATTGCGCGCGGAGACAGGGGGTCGGGACGCACGCGCCGGCGCTCCCGCGCCTTTCGGCCGGGTTGTTGAATTGGTCGAGGGCCGGGACCGATGTCGCCGGGATCTTTTGTTTTGTGTGCCGGCGACATCGGTCCCGACGCGGCTCTTGATGTGCCTCGCCTCCAGTCGGACCATCTTTCCGGTTTTTCGGCGACGCCCTGCTTGAGGCGGGGCGAGCGGGCCTACTGGGCGGAAAGGGCCCATCACGAACTATCGCAGCCCAGTCATAGTGCCAAGCCGTGCGGAGAGGGTGGGCCGCGCCGAAACGCTGCCGACCTTGCAAGAGGCCCCCCGGGACGCATGGACCGGTCATCCACGCGGCGCGGGCGCCGCTCCCCGTCCACACATCAAGACCGCTCCGGATGCATCCTCGGCGGA
>JAGRKN010000433.1 GCA_020442275.1 Rhodoblastus sp.
TGAAGACCTGCGCGATCGACGCCTATGACGACTGGCAGGCGGCGCTGGCGGCCTCGGTGGAGGCCGCGCGCGCCACCAGGGCGGCGATCGGCACGCCGCGCGAGGCATTCGCGCTCGATCGCGCCTGCGCCCGCCACGAGGCCGCCAAGCGCGCCGAACTCACCTATTCGCGCGCCCGCGAGCGCTGGTTCAAGGCGCAGCCGGAAAAGGCGGCGATCTACCGCCGCCGCTTCAACCTGAGGGATTGTCTGTGAAACTCGCGCAGATCGCCGACGAGGCGAGCCTTTTCTTTTCCGAACGGCGCGACACGGTGCGCAATCTCGAAGAGGCCATTCGCACCGGCCGCTCGAAGCGCCCGCTGACCGACCTCGAAAGCCGCCGTGGCCGGGTGCCCGCCGCGAAAAAGATCGCCCGCGCGCTTGTCCTGATCGCGAAGCGCCGCGCCGACCTGCCGGCCGATCTCGTGGCGGAAATCGAGAGGGACGAGGCATGAGCGTGCGCCCCGAAGCCCACGATTACAATCCCGCCGTGCGCGCAACGAAACGCCCGCGCGTGAGCGATGGTCAGCCGTGGCAGGACGACGAACTGTTCCCGACGCCGCCCTGGGCGACGCGCGCGCTGATGCAGATCGTGTTGCCGCGCGTGTTCGCGGGCGGGCTCGACGCAATCTGGGAGCCTTGCGCCGGGCTTGGCCACATGGCCGCGGTGCTCGGCGAGAGGGGCGCCAGCGTCTTCGCCAGCGATAAGAACCTCTACCAGCTCGACGATGGCCGCACGGTCGCCGAGTTCGGAATCATGCAGCAGGATTTCCTGGCCGCCACTGTCGCGCATTGGCCGAGGTCTCGTGGTCGCCGCCCTAGCCGCATCATCTCGAATCCGCCCTTCGGTCACGCCGCCGAGATGGTGCGTCATGCATTGCGCATGGCCAGCGACGGCGTCGCGATGCTCTTGCGCATGCAATGGCTGGAGACGTTGGAGCGCTATCAGCTCTTCGCCGAATGCCCGCCGACGATCGTCGCGGTCTTCACCGAGCGAGTCGCCATGTGCGAGGGCGGCTGGGACCCGAAGCTCTCGTCGGCGAGCGGCTATGCGTGGTTCTGCTGGGAGCGCAATCGCGACGGATGGATCAGGCCCGCCCGCGCGTTCGAAGGCGCCTTTGACGGCATGCTGATCCCGCCTTGCAAGCGCGCGCTGAGCCGGCCGGACGATCTCCGCCTCGCCACGCGTTTCGTGCCGGGTTTCGTGCCGCCATCGACGCTGAGGAAGACGGGCAAGGCGCAACAGCGCCTTGAGCTGGCATGACCGAGCGCCTGCATCTCCCGCCGCTGCTCAACAAGATCGCCGAGGTCGCGGGCGTCGTCGCCGCGGTCCAGATCGCTGAAGCCCGCGGCGGCACGCGGGTGCATTTACCCACGCGCGCGCGCGACGGTCACTGGCTGGTCGAATGCGTCGGGCGCGAGGCCGCAGACAAGATCTGCGCGCATTTCCGCGCCGAAAGCGGCAGTGGCGGCCTGCTCGGCTGCTATGTCGACGTGCCGCTCGGCCCGAAGAATTTCTATGCGCAGGCGCGCCGCCGCGCGCTCGAAATGCGCGACGAAAAATCGAAAGCGCAGATCGCCCTCGAACTGAGGGTGAGCGAGCGCGTCGTGCGCAAATGGTTCGAGGACCGAACCGACGAGCGCCAGGGCAGTCTGTTCTGACGCCCGTTCAAGACGCCTTGCGGCGCGCTTCCAGCTTGTGCAACATGAAGGCGCACAGCGCCTTGCGGCACGTGTTCCGGGTCATTTCGGGATAGCGCCCTTTCTAGGGTCGACGGGTACGAAAGAACGCCTCTCGGAGGCGGGTTTCTACCCGGAGCGCCATGTGACCCTCTCGCTATTGACCCGTGTGGTCATCAACAATCTTCTTCTCGCCGTCGTCTGCGCGCTCGCGCTCTTCGCCTCGATCGCCTCCTCGAAGGCGGACGAAAGCGCGGCCCTGTTCTTCGTACGCGAATACGAAGCGCGGCAGGCGGTCCATCACGCGCCGGCGCGAAAAATCGCCCATCGGCTCGGATCGACGCGGGCGCCGCTCGCCGC
>JAGRKN010000226.1 GCA_020442275.1 Rhodoblastus sp.
AACTTGCTCGTCGGCAATGAGCGCTCGCTCGACGGCAAGATACGCGAGGCGCTGATCTCCTTCCGCATCGAGGCCGCCTATTCGAAGGAGAAGATCATCGAGCTCTATCTCAACAAGATCTATCTCGGCCTCGGCAACTACGGCGTCGCGGCCTCCGCCCTCAACTATTTCAACAAGTCGGTGCACGAACTGACGATTTCCGAGGTCGCCTATCTCGCCGCGCTGCCCAAGGCGCCGAGCGACCTCAATCCGTTCCGCAACCGCGACAAGGCGATTGATCGCCGCAACTACGTCATCCGCCGCATGGTCGACGACGGCTATATCTCAAAGGACGAGGGCGACAAGGCGCGCGCCGAGCCGCTCGGCGTCAACCCGCGCGCGCTCTCGCCCAATACCTATGTCGCCGGCTATTTCGCCGAGGAAGTGCGCCGCGAATTGTCGGACCGCTACGGCGACAAGAAACTCTACGAGGGCGGCCTCTCCGTCCGCACGACGCTCGATCCGCAGATGCAGGTCTGGGCGCGCAAGGCGCTGGTCAACGGCCTCGTGCGCTTCGACGAGGCGCACGGCTACCGCGGCGCCATGCAGCATATCGAGACGGCCGGCGACTGGGGCGTTCCGCTCGGCGCCATTCCCGCGCTCGGCGACGTGAAGCCATGGCGCCTCGCCGTCATCCTCGACGCGTCGGACGCGCAGGCGCGTATCGGCCTTCAGCCACGCAAGGAAAAGTCGGGCGAGCTCGCCCGCGAGCGCGAAACCGGCGTGATCAATCGCGACGGCATGGCCTGGGCCGGTAAGTCGCCGCGCGCGGCTTTCAGCGTCGGCGACGTGGTCTATGTCGAGCCGATCGAGAAAACGCCCGGCGCCTATCGGTTGCGGCAGGTGCCTGATATCGCCGGCGCTTTGATGGCGATGGACCCCTACACTGGCCGCGTCTTCGCCATGGTCGGCGGCTTCTCGTTCGACCAGTCCGAATTCAACCGCGCGACGCAGGCGCAACGCCAGCCGGGGTCCGCCTTCAAACCCTTCGTCTACGCCACCGCTCTCGACAACGGCTATACGCCGTCCTCCGTCATCCTCGACGAAACGATCGAGATCGATCAGGGCAACGGCGAGATCTGGCGACCGGAAAATTTCGAGGGCCATGGCACCGGCCCGCATACGCTGCGCTACGGCATCGAGCATTCCAAGAACATGATGACCGTGCGTCTCGCCAAGGACGTGGGCATGCCGCTCATCGTCGAATATTCGAAGCGCTTCGGCATCTACGACGACATGGCGCCCTATCTGTCCCTGTCGCTCGGCGCGGGCGAGACCACGCTGATGCGCATGGTCACCGGCTACGCCATGCTCGACAACGGCGGCAAGCGCATCAAGCCCTCGCTGATCGACCGCATCCAGGATCGCTGGGGCCACACGATCTATCGTCACGACGAGCGCCAATGCATCGGCTGCGACGCGGCGAAATGGGACAACCAGCCCGAGCCGAAGCTCGTCGACAAACGCGAGCAGGTGCTCGATCCGCTGACCGCCTACCAGATCACATCGATCATGGAAGGCGTCATCCTGCGCGGCACCGGCCAGAGCATCAAGTCGGTCGGCAAGCACCTGGCCGGCAAGACCGGCACGACCAACGACGCCAAGGATCTGTGGTTCGTCGGCTTCTCGCCCGATCTCGCGGTCGGCGTCTACATTGGCTACGACCGCCCGCGTTCCCTCGGCTCCGGCAAATCCGCGCAGGCCGCGACCTACGCCGCGCCGATCTTCCGCGACTTCATGTCGATGGCGCTGAAGGACAAGCCCGACGTGCCCTTCCGCGTGCCGCCGGGCATCAAGCTGATCTCGGTCGACCCGCGCTCCGGCATGCGCTCCTCCGGCAGCGGCTCGATCCTCGAAGCCTTCAAGCCCGGCACCGCGCCGCCCGACACCTATTCGGTGATCGGCGACGCGACCTCGCGCGGCGCGGCGACCGCGCCGGACGTGGACCGGTCGGTGGGGTCGGGTACGGGCGGGCTTTACTGACACCGTCCATCTTGGGTAGGGAGTGACGCAGAATTTTTCTCGTCACTCGCAAAGAATCGCATGCGCGCTGAACCCGAAGCACTCGTCGAACAGATCAAGCAGTCCGTGGGACTGCTGAGGAGGCATCTTTGACGTCGAAACATCGACGCGCCGCCTCGCGGAACTGAACGCCAAGTCGGAACATCCCGACTTCTGGAACGATCCCGATTCCGCGCAGAAGCTGATGCGCGAACGTAACGAGCTCGAGGATCGCCTCGGCTCGATCGACCGTTTCGAGCGCGAACTCGACGACGCCATCACGCTCGTCGAACTCGGCGAGAGCGAGAACGACGTCGAGACGGAGAAAGAGGGCGTCGCCGCCCTCAAGGCGCTGGTCGCCGAGGCGCGCCGCCGCCAGGTCGAAGCGCTTTTCGCGGGCGAGGCCGACGGCAACGACACCTATATCGAGGTCCATTCCGGCGCCGGCGGCACCGAGAGCCAGGACTGGGCGCGCATGCTGTTCCGCATGTACGCGCGCTGGGCCGAGCGTCACAAGTTCAAGGTCGAGATCATCGAGGAGACGGCGGGCGAAGAAGCCGGCATCAAGTCCGGCACGATCCTGGTGAAGGGCATGAACGCGCATGGCTGGTCGAAGACCGAGTCGGGCGTGCATCGTCTGGTGCGCATCTCGCCGTTCGATTCGAATGCGCGCCGCCACACCAGCTTCGCTTCGGTCTGGGTCTATCCGGTCATCGACGACAAGATCGACATTCAGATCAACGAGGCCGACTGCCGCATCGACACGTTCCGCTCCTCGGGCGCGGGCGGCCAGCACGTCAACACGACCGACTCGGCGATCCGCATCACGCATATCCCGACCGGCATCGTTGTCGCCTGCCAGATGGAGCGCTCGCAGCACAAGAACCGCGCGACCGCGTGGAACATGCTGCGCGCGAGACTGTACGAGCTGGAGCTGGAAAAGCGCGAGGCCGAGGCCAATGCGATCGCGGCCTCCAAGACCGACATCGGCTGGGGCCACCAGATCCGCTCCTACGTGCTGCAGCCCTATCAGCTCGTGAAGGACCTGCGCACGGGCGTAACCTCGGGCACGCCCGATGATGTGCTCGATGGCGATCTCGACGATTTCATGGAAGCCGCGCTCGCCCAGCGCATCCATGGCGGCGGCCCGGAAAAGGTCGAGGACGTCGATTAGTCGGACAGAGGGCCTTTAGGCTCGCTGCGAGCTGCGGCCGGAAGGCTCGCGATCCAATCAATCCTTCGAGGCCAGAAGCTGCGCCGCCTTGACGAAACGCGAGGGATCGGTCGCCTCGTCGTCGATGCGGACCTCATAGTGCAGGTGCGGGCCAGTAGACCGGCCCGTGGAGCCCACACGACCGATGACGTCCCCGGCGGCGACCGTCTGCCCGTCGGTCACGGAAATAGCCGACAGATGGCCGTAGCGCGTCGACAGGCCGTTGCCGTGCTCGATCTCCACCATATTGCCATAGCCGCCGGTCCAGCCGGCGGTGACGACCTTGCCGCCAGCGGTCGCGCGGGCGGGGGTTCCGGTCTCGGCGCGCATGTCGAGCCCGGCGTGCAGGGCAGGGCGGCCGAGGAAGGGGTCGGAGCGATAGCCGAAGGTCGAGGTGACCTCGAGATGGCCGGAGAGCGGCTTGCGCACCGGCACATAGGGCAGAACCCGCCGGATACGGTCGAGGGAGGCGAAGGCGCCCTGAACGGTGGCGAGCTGACGTTCGAAGGGCGTGCCCTTGGCGTCGACATCGGCGGGAATGAAGGGGCCGCCGACGGCCGGCTTTGCGCTGGCGGGCGGTTTGAGGCGTGCCGCCGAGAGGCCGGTCGCTGCTATGACGGATTCGAGTTGTTCGGCCTTGCGTTTGGCGGGCTCCGCGAGGGCGGCGAGGGCTGTCACCTGCCGGCGCTCGATCCGGTCGAGCGAAGCCGCGATCAGCTCGATCCGCGCCGAAGTCGGCATGTCGGCGTCCGCGGCCTCGGCGACGATTCGATCCGGCTCGAGCGATAGCGCGCCCGAGCGCAATGGCTGGCTGCGCTCCGTCGAGCGGCCGCGCAATTCGAACCCGTCGGGCCGCGGTTTGTCCGCCTTGAACGGGAGATCGTCCATCGGCTGAGGCATCGGCGCGAATCCGTTGGCCTTCGTCTCGGGCCCGCCCGTCGCGACCGGCGCGCGCCTGCGGTCGGAGGCTGTGCGCGCGGCGGGCTGGGCGGGCGAGGGCGGCAGGGAGGCCGTGGTCTCGGCCGATACTCCGATCCGCTCGCCAAGCGCCGCGACGATCGCCGTGCGCGTCTCGAGCTGCGCCTCGCGGGCGATCAGGTGCTGCACCTTGCCTTCGAAGGAATCCTGGTCGAGCAACTGCCGGCTCGTCACGCGGTCGAGCTGCAGCCGCATGGCGGCGAGGCGGTCCTCGTAGGCATATTGCTGGCGGGCCTGGCGCGCCATCAGCGCGGCGACCATGTCGTCGCGGAAGAAGAGATAGGCGGTGGCACCGAGATAGATCGCGCCCAGGAGCGGCAGGCCGGCCGCGAGCGAATAAAGCGCGCCCGGCCGCAGCGCGAACCGCTTCTGGCGGCCGCCGCGCGAGACGGTGAAGAAGAAATGGCTGTCCGGCTCCTTGGCCGACGGGAAATGGGTACGTACTGACATGGCTCACTCCGGACGCAGTCGCGCCGCATCCGCAGTCATCAGAAACCATTAAGGTTAATGCTTCGGAAAACGAGCCCGTCTAACCGTCTTCGGGCAGGGCGAGCAGGCTGGCAAGAACCTTGTCCACGCGCTTTCCATCGATGTCGACGACCTCGAATCGCCAGCCGAGCGCCTCGATCTCGTCGCCGAGTTCCGGCATCCGCTCGAGCGCGGATATGACGAAGCCCGCGACCGTTTCGTAGTCCCGGCTCGGAGGCAGGGCCAGGCCCAGCCGTTCCGCCATCTCGTCCGCCGGCATGGCGCCCGCCAGGAGCCAGGACCCGTCCTTGCGCCGAACGGCTTCGGGCTCGGGCTGGTCCGAGCGAAAGGCCCCGGCGATGGCGTCGAGAATATTGGCGGGCGTCACGATGCCTTCGAAATTCCCGTATTCGTCGTGCACCAGCGCGAGCGGCGTATCGGCATGCCGCAGCACGTCGAGCACCGAGAGAGCGTCGAGCGTGTCGGGCACGACGGGCGCCGTCCGGATCGCGCTCCCGACGTCGAAATCATCGCCGGAGAGCGCGCGCGCGAGCAGGTCGCGCGTCTCCACGACGCCGATTATATTGTCGGGATTGCCGTCCGCTACGGGCACGCGCGAATGCGGACTGCCGATCAGCACGCGGCGAATGTCGTCCGGCTGGGCGGCGCGATCGATCCAGGTCACGCGCGGGCGCGGCGTCATGATGTGGCGCGCGTCGCGGTCGCCGAGCCGAAGGACGCCGGCGATCATCGCCCGCTCGCCGGTCTCGATCACGCCCGCCGTCTCGGCTTCGGCGAGCACGGACCTGATGTCCTGCTCGGTGACGGACGTCTCCGGGCGCTCCTGCGCGCCGAACAGGCGAAAGGCGAGCCGCGCCGAGGCGTCCAGCAGCCAGATCAGGGGCGCTGCGGCGCGTGAAATCAGGGTCATCGGCGGCGCGGCCGCGCAGGCGATCGCCTCAGGGTCGCGCAGCGCGACCTGCTTAGGAATGAGTTCGCCGATGACAACGGAAAAATAGGTGATGGTTCCGATCACCAGCGCGTAGGCCGACGGCTCTGCGAAACGCACCGGCGCCCCCCAGAGCTCGAACACCGTCTGGAGCCGCGCGCTCAAACCCGCGCCCGAAAAAACGCCGGCTAGAATGCCGACGAGCGTGATGCCGATCTGGACGGTCGACAGGAAACGGCCGGGGTCTTCGGCAAGCCGCAGCGCCTGGGCCGCGCCCGGCCGCCCCGCCTCGGCCATGGCCTTCAGGCGCGGCCTGCGCGCGGAGACCACCGCGAGTTCGGACAGGGCGAAAAGGCCGTTGACGGCGATCAGGCAGGCGGCGACGACGAGTTCGAGCACGAAACAATGCGCCGCTTTCGCTGCGCTCTCCTTGTGCGCCCACATTGAGGCCGCCGCTGCTCGGCGTCAAACCGCCCGGCCTGCAGGCTTGCCACCCGGCGGCGCCCCGCCTAAACCTCGCCCGTTCAAAAGGAACCGACCGTGGCCGACTTCCGTCCGAAATCCGATTTCCTCGCCGCTCTCATCGAGCGCGGCTATTTGCACCAGTGCTCGGACCTCGAGGGGCTCGACGCGAAGGCCAAGGCCGGCGAGCTGATCGCCTATATCGGCTTCGATTGCACGGCGCCCTCGCTGCACGTCGGCTCGCTGCTGCCGATCATGATGTTGTCCTGGCTGCAGAAGACCGGCGGCAAGCCCGTGCCGCTGATGGGCGGCGGCACGACCCGCGTCGGCGATCCATCCGGCAAGGACGAGGCGCGCAAGATCCTGTCGATCGAGGCGATCGAGGAGAACAAGGACGGAATCAAGCGCGTCTTCTCGAAATTCCTGAAGTTCGGCGAAGGCAAGACGGACGCTGTCATGCCCGACAACGCGGAATGGCTGACCAAGCTCAACTACATCGACTTCCTGCGCGATGTCGGCAGGCATTTTTCCGTCAATCGCATGATGTCGATGGATTCGGTGAAGCTGCGCCTCGAGCGCGATCAGGAACTGTCCTTCATCGAGTTCAACTACATGTGCCTGCAGGCCTACGATTTCGTCGAGCTGAACAAGCGCTATGGCTGCATCGCGCAGATGGGCGGCTCCGACCAGTGGGGCAATATCGTCACCGGCATCGATCTTGGCCGCCGCATGGGTACGCCGCAGCTCTACGCGCTCACCTCGCCGCTGCTGACGACGGCGTCGGGCCAGAAGATGGGCAAGACGCATTCCGGCGCGGTATGGCTCGAGGCCGACATGTGCAGCCCGTGGGACTACTGGCAGTTCTGGCGCAATGCCGAGGACGCCGACGTCGCGCGTTTCCTCAAGCTCTTCACCTTCCTGCCGATGGACGAGATCGCGCGTCTCGCCGCGCTCGGCGGCGCCGAGATCAACGAGGCCAAGAAGGTCCTGGCGAACGAGGCCACCGCGCTCGTGCACGGCCGCGAAGCCGCCGAGCAGGCCGCGGAGACAGCGCGCAAGACTTTCGAGGAGGGCGTCGCTGCCGATACGCTGCCGACGGTCGAGATTTCGGCCGCCGAAATGGACGCCGGGGTCGGCGTGCTCACCGCATTCGTTCAGGCGGGACTCGTCGCCTCGACCGGCGAGGCGCGTCGCCAGATCAAGGGCGGCGGCTTGCGCGTCAATGATGCGCCGGTGTCGGACGAGCGTGGCGTGCTGCGCGCCGCCGACATGCGCGACGGCGCGATCAAACTGTCGCTCGGCAAGA
>JAGRKN010000029.1 GCA_020442275.1 Rhodoblastus sp.
CCGACGCCGATCGGGTTTTCCTGGTAGCGCGACCCGCTGAGAGACGAGCAGCCAGCGAGCAGAACGCACGCAAGAAGCGTGGCGGCGATTTTCAACATTGTTCCGAAACTCCGTGACGGAGGAATGTGACTGTGCTGTCGATGGTAGCGAGCGTTATTCCGGCTGTCTACCGAAGGATGGCCGTTGTTTTTCCGTTCAATTAGCGGATTTGAAGGCCGTCGGCGCTGGCGCCGGGGCAAGGTCGGGGTCGTAGGCAATGAAATGCGTCTTCTGCGGATCTTGCGCGAGCAGATCGAGCGTCGCGGTGATTGCCTGCGCCTTGGATTTCTGGTCGTCCGTGGATATCTCGGCGCCGAATGCGGTGATGAGGAGCCGGGCGTCTGAGACCGCCGCATTGATGGCGGCGTCGACCGCGCCGGCGTCGTTCAGATTGACGCCAGCGGCCTTCGACAGTGCGTCGAGCTCGCTTGCGAGAATCTCCTTCAGGTTTGGCGTATCGGCCGTCAGGGCGGCGTACCAGGCGGCCTGCTGGGCGGTGTCGAGAGCAGCATATATCTTGTCTCGCAGCAGTTCTGGCTCGGGCATGCATCCTTGCGTCTGGCAAGTCGGCGTGCCGTAAGCGGCCGGGTTTGATGTGATCGTCTGGGTCGTCGCCATTGCTGCAGCGTTCTCTTGCGCAGTGCGCATTTCGGTCGACGGCCAGTCGGCGGTGACGCCTTTCATGGCCTGCGTCATCAACGCGTTCGCGGCGGCGGTTCCGTCCGCATAGATCGCCGACAGCATTGCGACCAGCGTGTTTCGCGCGTCGGCGGCGCTCGCGGCGGTCGCCTTCTGTTCATTTTCGATGCGGGTTGCGTCGATCCCGGCCAACGCCATTTCGTTCGCGGCTGCTGCGGCATTGTGGATGTCGACCGCCTTCGTCATTGCGCTGTTGGCTGCGCCAAGCAAGGTGGCGGCCTTGTCTGTTGGCGGCGGCTTGTTCGGATTGGTGTAGGGCGAGTAGGCGCTGCCGCCCGGCGCGCCGCTGGCGCTGTTTTCTTCGGGACCGAGGGAAAG
Organism: Rhodoblastus sp.; assembly: GCA_020442275.1. Lineage (GTDB taxonomy): Bacteria > Pseudomonadota > Alphaproteobacteria > Rhizobiales > Beijerinckiaceae > JAJXWB01. Next base: position 1,057 of record JAGRKN010000029.1, read on the forward strand.
GGCTGAGGAGGAGCCGAACATTTCCAACATTGAGCCGGTGATGACGTTCTTGTTGCGAAGCATCTGAAGCATGGCGAGCCTGATGCGATTTGCGATCGCGAGTTCGTCGCGCGTCGTGGTCGCTTTCTTCGCGTCGGCGACGATCTTGTTGACTTCGTCGGTCTGCGTTTCGAATGCAGTGCGCGCGTGCAGGCCTGTTGCGACGGCGTTCACCTTAGCGTCGGTTGCGACAGCGATGCGGTCGGCATTATTGGTCGCGCTGCTGTAGAACATCTGGGCGATTGGGCCCTTGGAGCTTGCGATTGTCGAAAAGTCCGCGCCCGACAGGCTTGCGGGCGGCTTGAACGACGCGAAGTTCTTCAAGGCGGTGATGTCGCTTCCGCCGGCCAACATCTTGAGCAGGGCCGCGGGATTGGATCCGATGCTTTTGAGCATGCTCTGCCACTGCTGGAGCTGCTGGGCCATCGACATTAGTTTCTGCGCTTCCTGCTGAAGTTTGGCGACTTCGTTCGGCAGCTTGGCGGGATCGATGACGGGGCAGGGCTTCGGGCAGCAGAAGATGAGGTAGCCCTGCGGTGTCATACAGGGCGGAAAGGCCAGCGCGGCGCTCGGGCCGAGTACGAGCCCTGTTGGCGTTAGCGAGGCGAGCCAGGCGCTTGTCGCGACGATTGCCGCGATTCCGGTGAGGCGACGCGGTGTCATGGAGTGGCCCTTCGGGTTAGTTCTTCGCCTGGCTTTGGATGGCGTCGTTCTGGATGGCGGCAGCGCCCTGCAGATGCAGCAGGCTTGCGATCTGCGCGTTGTTTTGTTGCAGCTGCTCGAGGATCTTCAGCATGATCGCGTTGTTGGCTGCGATGTCGCCTCTCAGGTCTGTCGCGGCTTTTGCCGACGAGGCGAGCGTGGTCAGGTCAGTCTGCCCCTGCGTGTTCAGTGTCGTGCGGCCCTGGAGGCCGGCTGCAAAGGCGTTTGCGGCTGCCTCGCGGGTCGCTGCCGCGCGAGCTGCCGTCAGACCTTCGGCCTGTGATTGCGTGATATTGCCGTCGGCCGGCGCATACAGGGTAGACATCAGAGACGACTTCGTGCCGCCGATGCCCTCTCCGGATTTCGCATAGAGGCTTTGCAGGCTGGAAAGCGCGGTGGTGAACGAAGAGTTGCTTTGGAGTCGGCTCGAAAAGCCGGACGTGTTCATCTGCGGCGTCAGGCCGTTGAGCACGTTCTTGAACTGGCCGACATTGATGCCTGTCAGCTGCTGCAGGATGCCCATGATCGAGCCAGGGCCGAACTGACCGATAGCCTGCTGCACCTTCTGGACCGTGCCGAAGATCTGCTGAAGCTGGCCGAGCTGACTTTTGACGGTCGACAGGGTCTCGGTGATCTTCAGCAGGCTCGAATTGTCGAGGACGGCGACCTGCGCATTCGCCGGCGGCAACGGCGCCATCAGGCTGACGGCCAGAACGAGAGCGTATTTCATGGTCGAACGCAGGAATTTCATGGGTTTGTCCGCTGAAAAAGGCGGCGGCTCGGAGCGCCGAGCCGCCTTCAAGGCATCAGGCGATCGCGCGGGCGCGGTCGTGGAGCGCTTCTTTGGCGGCCGCCTGGGCGTCCGCGATGTCGGAGGCGTCGCGCTCGAGTTCGTCCATCACCTGGTCGACGATATGGGCGTTCGCCGGGTCGTTCGGGTCGAATTCCGGGAAATTGTCGTCATCGAGGATGCCGTGCGGCTGCGCGACGATGGCGCGAGCATCTTTATGGGACATGTGGTTCATTGATCGCCTCGTTTGATAGCAGCGCCGGGCAGCCGACGCTGATGCAGGGAGACGGATTCACCGATACGCGAGACGGGCTGGCCGTACGGAAGAGTGGAGCCGCCGGCGCACGGAATAATATTCCGTTGGACGTCCATGCGCCGGGATCAAGTGTGGCCGGTACGGAGTATCCTGTAAAGAGGCAGTTACTCCGCTTTCAGGCGGCTTTCTTGGCGAATTCGCCAGACAGGTAGGACGGAACGAATTCGCGATCGCCGTACTTGTCGCGGGCCTCCCGCATCTCGCGGACTGCGAGCGCTCCGGAATTGAAGATCTTCATGTACTGGCCGAGAATCCGGAAATCGATGTTCAGGATCGCGGATTCTCCCGTGCTGTATTTCTTGACGAGCACGGCGTAAGGGAATTCGCGGTAGTCTTTGCCGATGACGAAGTCGATTTCTGCTTCGCTCAGGCCCCATGTGGCGTAGTCGGAGGCCTGCGAGTTCCGGTTACGGAAGAAAAAGACTGTTTGGCACTGCTGACGGATCATGTCTCCGACGCCGGTTGCATCGACAGCGTTCGGAGTCTGAAAGGCCAAGATAAAGCTTTGCCTGAGTTTTCTACCCTCCCTGAGTCCGACGTTCAGGAAGTTACTGGTGAACAGGGCCGATGACGAAATCATAGGCGCGGTCTCGTCGATGAAGATCAGCGACGGGTCGCCAGTTTCCTGAGAAACCGTGCGGATTTTGTGCACGAAATAGTCGATGACCGGAGGGGCGAGCTTGGGATCGGACAGAACGGTCGTCATGTCCAGGCCAACGAGGCGCCGGGTTTTCAGGTCGAGGCTGTCGGTTTCTCCGTTGAAGTAATTTCCGAACTGTAAGGGGTCGCCCCACGGGGCGACGTTGCGTCGCATCCGGCCGCCGGCCTCGAAGACGAGGTCGGAGAGGGTGGTCAGGGTGCGATGGCGTTCATCCAGATTGGGGTCGAAGATGGTCTGGATGGCGCGGGCGATTTCGCCTTCGTCCTTGGCGTCGTGGGCTTCGCCGATCAGGGCGAGCCAGCGCCGCAGGAAAGTCCGGTTTGCGGGCGTGTCCTGCATTTTGAGCGGGTTCATCTGGATCCGGCGGCCGGCGTCGTCGAACGTCAGATATTCGCCTCCGGAGCAGCGGACGAAGGATTCACAGCCTGAAAGGCGGTCGAAAAGGTAGACGCGTAGGTTCGGGATCGACAACGCCATGGCGGCGGCAAACGTCACCATCACGGTCTTGCCGGAGCCTGTGGGGCCGATCGCGAGGCAATGGGCGACGGTTTCCTTGTCGGCGCCCGTCTCGGCCGACATTTGTGACGGCTCGGCGTGGAACTGGAAGGCGTAAGGCTGGCCGTCGACGGTCGGAAGGAAGCAGATTGGGCGCTGAGCCCAGTTGGAGGTCAGGATGCCTTCGTTCGGGCGCTGCAGATAGAGGTTGCTTGCGACGTTCGAGGACAGGTACCGGAATAGCCGCGGCCACTGCTTGTCCGCCGGGAACTGCGAGAACCATGTCGCCTGAGCATGTATGCCCTCGCGGACAGTCGTCGCGCCTGTGGCGGCTAGCGCGGCGTGGACGCTGGCTTCGCTTTCGAGGCATTCGTCCGGAGTGCGCCCATAGACGAGGATCCAGGCTGCATAGTCATGCAGCGTTGCACGGTTTGCTGAATCCTGGCCTTCGATCATCGTCAGCACGTCGTCTATTTCGTAACTGGCGTTGGTCGATAGGCGCATGAACGGCGCGTTCGCGCGCTCGATCTTGAGATTGAGCATATCGCGGGAGGGATCGTGGGGCCTGACGGCCTGATAGACCGTCATTTCTATGGGCAGGCCCAGGACCGTGCGCATTACCTGTTCCGACGTCTTGTCGCCGCAGTCACGCAGGCCAACGATGACGGCGTAGCGGTTTTCGCGTCCATTGGAGAAGCGGATCATTCCGCGCTTCTCGTTCTTCGTGAACGAGATGCGGTCGGCTGTCAGGAGGCGCGAGACGCGATCCTGCCACGCAATGCCGGTTGGCGTCGGGTGGCTGATTGGAGAGCAGAGGCGAGCGAGAAAGGCGAGCGGGCCGCGCTCGAGCTCGTAGGGTGTCGCTGCGCGGCGGGTTGGCTCCTGGAGAACCGTGACGCTGTAAAGCGACATGGTGTTACGAAAGAAGCCAATCGCCTTCTCAAACTTTTGGCCGGCCTCTTCGTAATTTTTCGCTGTCAGGCTGATCAATGCATAGGTGCGCAGCTGAAAAATACGGTCGAAGCGGCTGTTCCAGGCAGTCTGGACCTTGTCGAGCAGGGGAATGGGGTGCTTGGGCGGCGCTTCGATCTGGCGCGGCGACTTCAACTGGAAGAATCGCATCTCGTCGACGCCGTTCTTGAAGGCGTCGTCGAGCATGATCTTTCGCGCGTGAAACAGGTCGAGGCGGCCAAGGCCCGCGCCGTCCGTGTAGGCGGCCAGCGAAAGCTCCGCCCCGCCTATCTCGACGACCTGCGCCCAGGTGTCGTTGATGCAGGCGATCGTCTTGCCGTCGGGCATGAGCCGCAGGAATGGCAGAAAATCGGCAAGTGAATTCTGTTGTGGCGGCGGCTGGAGACGGTCTGCGATCGACGGGATGGCAAAAGCTGCGCCTGCGACAGCTGCGCCGGCGCCAAGGAGCGTCCCGAGGATCTTGAACAGACCGGCGTTGTTGACGACGAGATTGATCGTTTCTGCAACGGAATCAGAAAGCATGGGGACGCCTGACGGACAAATGTTGGTCCGTCGATGATGCCGTGCGCCCTACCGATCTGCAAGGCAATTACGGATGGTATTCGGCCTCGTATGTCGGCCCGATCGCGTGCGCCTTTCGAATTGTCGAATGGAACGTCGCCATCAGCGTCGAAAGGTGCGGCTCGCGATTGTAGAGGCCGATCAATCCGACGTGGATCACGATCAGCAGGAGCATGAAAAACACCGGAAAAGGCAGGTCCGCCAGCGACGCGACCGTAAACATGATCGTGCATATGCCGATCGATACGAATGCCGGGCCCTCGGGCGCGCCGGCGAACTGCTTGGGCATCGAAATCGGTCGGAAGATCTTTACCTGGATGTCCTGCATGTCGGGTCGCGGGGTTTGTTGATCAGACAGGTATTGGGCGGATAAATGCGAGCAGGGTCAAGTCGAGGCCTGCAAGCGGTACGCCGATGGCGAAGAAGGCGACATAGCGGGCAATGGCGTGGGAGTTCGCAAAGCTGATCGCGGCGAACGACGGAAGAACGAGAGCTGCTGCGAGGATTTCTCCGAGCACGATTGCATCTGGCGAGAGCGAAAGCGAAACCCAGCCTGTTCGAATGGAAATGGACAGTAGAAGCAGCTCGACGAGTGCAATTGCGAAATAGATTGCGGTCGGCGTGAGGCCGGGTTTTTCGAGCAATTTGTCCATAGTGGGTCGTCCCTTACGTCCGGGGATCAGATCGATCCCCGGACCGAACTATTGACAAGTACATATTATTTGGCGAAAGTATCGCCGAGGTCAGCGGGATTGAAGCTGATCGATCCACTTGAAGTATTGCCAGTAGTAGCGAAAGAAATAAACGCTGCGGCAGCACTCAATAGTACGAGCCCGCCGATCAAGCCCGCCAGATGCTTGAAGTTGAAGCGGCCGAAATACGCCATTACTGCAATGGCGACGATGCCGAAGCCAGCAATAATGAACGCAATAGTGCGAACATTCTGGAAAGTAGTGTTCGCCTTGGTCTGCAGATTGGCGAAAATGTCGGTCGAGCCGGTCGCAAATGCTGGCTCGACGCAGAGCACTGCGGCGATGGCGATCGCGATGAGCGCGATCACGGCGTTCTTGGACTTCATGGCGGCATCCTGGGTTGCGGGTTGCGTTACTCCGGCGATGGAAGCGGCCGGAGCAATCGCAATTATCCGTTTTTCCGCGCGATCCGTCTAGATGCGGAAAATCCGTCAGGATGATTACGGCGGGGATGACCCGAGGCCGTAGCTCGATCCCGGCATTTTGTCGGGGTCGTGAAAGTGTGGCCCGATGTCGCTGTTGAGGATCAGGGAGGGCATTCCGATCCCGCCGAGGTTCTCTTCGGACGTGATGTTCGTGGCGACCACGCGAAACCAGGCCTCGGGCTCGCCGGCATTCCGCATGAGGAACATGCACAGATTTGCGGCTGTGCGCGCCGCCCGGATCTCGCGGCTGTCTGGGCCGTCGCCGATCTGGTAGAGCATGATGATCGGGATATTGGCGTCGACGGCTGTCTTTTGGATTGTTTGCGCGACGCGGGCCAGGAACACATCCGTCGGCTCCCGTTGCTGCCTGCCCTCGATCAACTGCCAGTAATCGATGATTGCGGCGCGCGCTCCCTTGACGCGCGTCTGGTACAGGATTTCGTGGCGGATCATGTCGGCGGTCAGCTTGGTGCCGTGGATATATTCGCAGAACCGGCGACCGTTCGATGGCGGGAGGGTCTGGACTGTGATTCCGAGATCCCGCGAATTGATGCCGAGCTCTCTGGCGACCTTGAGGGCCTCGATGTCATCGTCGCGGCGCTCGAGGGTAAAGACGGCGTGCGGGATTTCCTGCTGCTCGAGGTTGTAGCTGATCGTCGCGGCAAGCGTTGTCTTCCCGATCTTGCCGAAGCCGCCGATCATCGTGACACTGGGCGCTGGAAGACCGCCATTTGTGGCGGTATCGATTGCTTTGAGGCCTGTGGGCACCCGCGCCGACCGGACGCCGGCGAGGAGGCGGCGGGCGAGGCGATCACGCGTTTCGGAGGCCGGAACGGCTCGCTGGGAATAGGATGCGTCATTGAGATTTCGCATCAGGCCGTCGACGGTTTGTTCCCAGGTATCCGGGTTCTGCTCGGCAGAAAAGACGGCGTCCCGCATGATCGCGATTGCGCGATCGCGGCGCCGTTCGGAAGAAATTCGCGCCGCAGCCTCGCGCACGGCGTCGACGTTGGCCGTGGCGTCGAGCGAAAGCTTCCGCAGAAGGCCGACATCGAGATCGAAGGCGCAAGCAGTGACGGTCTTTGGGGTGATCGGGAGGCCTTGTGAGGCGACCTGCTTGATGTGGATCCAGATATTCGCGCAATTGTCGTCCCGAAAGTCCTCAGGTGCGAGCTGACGGACGTCGTCGTAGAGCGAGGGGTCGCGGAGGACGGAGCCGATGATCTCGCGTTCGAGATCGTCCGTGCCGCTGGGTGCGTCGAAGGGAGTGGCCATTGATGAGCCGATCTGTTGGGTGTCAGGAAATGACGAGGCAGCCGGGGTCAGCGTCTGTTGTCGGCGGCGTTTCGCCGTTGTTGGGCATCTCGTACGTGATCTCGCCGGTTGTCAGGCGATAGAGCTTGCGGCGGACACCCTTTGGCCAAGGCGCGTTCGGGTTTGAGTCTGGGGCCTCCCAGCCGAGAAATTCGGTCCGTGCGGCTTCTGGATTGACGGGTGGCTTGTACCGCAGGACCCGGGTCGGGAACCGGCGCGCGGACGGTGCGCCGATGCTCACGGAGGATGCTGAGAGGGCAGCCTTGCGTAGGATCGCGATGATATAGGCCTTCGGCTCGCCGGGTCTGGCCTGCGCTGCGACAGTGATGGCGTTGATGACGGCTTCATGGCCGTAGGTTGCGGCCTGGGCGTAATAGAAACTGACAGCCTGCTTTTCCGTCATCCCTCCGAGCGAGAACAGCGTCTGCTGGATTGGCGTAAGTGGTGCGGCGGGCTTGGTGTTGCGAAGCTTTTCGAGCTTCTTGTCCATCTTGGCGAGGTCGTCCGGCGAGACGGCGTCCCATGGGTCGATGGGCTCTGCGTCGCTCGGAAAGGCGATCCGGCCGCGCGAGAAAACGAAATGCGACGATAGATGAGCCTTGGCGTTGGTCCAGGCGAGATCGTCCATCTTGATGATGCTGCGCGCTTCGGGCTCGCTGATTGAGGAGCCGCGCTCGATCAGCGCGGCGGCGAGCTTGACCGCGGCGTTGATGTGTCGTTGCGGATATGCAGCGATCGCGATGATGTCTGTTGGTTTGAGCATTCGGGGGCCTATCGGCTGGGGCCGCGGTCTTTGGTGGGCTGCATGAACATGGCGATGCGGCGCCGTTTACGGCGCTTGAGGGCATCGAGCTGTTCTTGAGAGGCGCGGGGCGGCTCTGGCGGCGGTTCGCTTGCGCGTGGCGCGGCCGACGTCTTTTGGGGGGTTGCTGGCGGGGTCGGCTTGCGGTCAGAGGAAACGGGGGCCTTTTCGGTCACGACGCGCTTGATCTCACGCGTGACTGAAGGTTCTGGCTTGGCGGCGGTAACATCTCGGGCTGGGGGCGGCGGCACGGCGACCGGCATTGCCGGCTGTTGCGTCTGCGTGGTCGCCGGTTCTGTTCTGGGCGTTGGAGGGGCTGGCGCCTTTTCGGGTAGGGGTTTGTCCTGAGACTGGGTCGCTTGCGGGGTCTGGGCCTTGCCTGCTGGGATCTTGGAGGCGTGAGCAGCCGCTGTCTGAAGAGCGGGACGAGACGCGGTATTTTGCACCGGAGCAGCGCGCGGCGCTGGAGCGGGCGCCGGCGTTTGGCTTGTGGACTGCGCCGGGATCGGTCTGGCGGCCGGCTGTGCCTTTGGCGGGGTGTATGGCCGGTCGTCGATAAGAGAGGACGTGGTCACACGCGGCGACTTTTCGGCGTTCATGGCCGCAAGGCGGGCGTCGCGCGCTGCGTCATCCTGCTTTTGCCATTCGTAATGGCGGATTTTGTCCTGCTGCGTTTGTGTGATCTTGCGCGCACGGAACATCAGCTCATTGACGTTGCCGAACACCCGGCCGGCGGTGCTCTTGAACGGCGTCTTGGTGCCCGGCGGGACCGGCGCGTAGCGCTTCACCGGCTTTGGCGTTGTGACGTAGTTCGGTTCGGCGGCAGGGGCAGGTGTGGCTTGAGGAGCCGGCGGCATTTGTTTTCGAATGGTGTCGGCCGTCGCGATATACCCGTCCATCGTAACATCGACGCCAGACTGGAGGAGGCTCGTGTAGCCGCTCGCCAGCGCGACGAGATTGTCGATCATCTTGATTTTTTGCGGATGGACGCTGCCGACGGTGCCGTGGAGCAGTTGGCTCATGCTGTCGCCGATCACGGGGCCTCGGGCGGTGGTCAGAGCTTCGGCGTATTCGATCATCTGTTGCTGTGTCAGACGCAAGTTCGCCGCTTCGATCCGAGGTCCAGCGACATACTTGTCGGCCATAGCGGTCAGGAACTCGGCGACTTCGGGGAAGTCACGCAAACGACTTTTGCCGGGCGCGTCATACTTCGAGCGGATCCGCTCGATCGCGACCGCGGCGGCCGCAGCGTCCGCGTCCAGCACGCGAGATTTGAACCAGGCGTTGCGCCACCGGGCGCGCGCTTCGATGAGCATGTAGTGCGCCGGATGGTCGAAGGTCTTCCACCGGACGGCCTCGCTGTCGAAGCGAATTTGTTGTGCGGGCGGCGGGAAGAGCGCCTTCAGCGGAAAGCGCTTGTCGAGACTGTCGGTTATGCGCTGCCACTGTGCATCGATTGTCTTTTCGCCTGAGACGCTCGTTTGGCCCTTCTTTTCCTTCGCGTATTCATTCGGCTTCATCCGCTGGATCGGATCAACCTCGATACCCATCGCCTTGTAGCTTCGCGGGTCAAGGCGCTTTTCGTGGCCGCGAGCCTTCAGCATATCATTGGCGAGCTTGGCGTAGGCTTTTCGGGCAGTCTCGGGCCAACCCTTATCATTGAGCGAACGAACTTTTGATTGCTCGAATGGGTATTTTATCCGGAGTGTCCGTTTGCTGTCCCGAGCGGCCTTGGCGTAGGCGAAGTCCCAGACTTGGGCACCAGTTTCGGGATTCAAAATCTGGCGCGCTGGCCGCTCGCTGAACACGATGTGCGCGTGATAGTTGCGGTCATCGCTGGTTGCTTCGGGCTTGTGGACTACAGCCCAGAAAGGCACGTCGGTTTTCGAGCCGTCGTCGGCTTTCAGGTTTCGAAACTGACTGTCGCAGAACGATTTGAGGAGCGCGAGTCGGTCGTCTGCCGAAAGTTCGTATGGGAGGGAGATAATGAGGCGCATCTGGATGCGCCCGCCACGACCGGGCGTCCAGTAGCAGAACTTGGACGATCCCTTGATCGATTTGAGATATTCATAAACGGCAGGTGCGCGCGCCTCGGTGAGTTTTAGCTGGCCGAGCAGCTGGTGGGTCTTTTGATTGTCGCCCTTGCCGACGGTGATTTCTCGCGGAGGCAGGGCGGCAGCGGCAAGGAGTTCCGGAGGCGCAGCAGGATCATTGAAGATGCGGGCCCAGGTTTCAGGATCTTTGCCTGGATCGATAGAAAGCAGATGCGTGCGCGGTTCGCGCTCGTGGGCTTCGACCGCCTCCCAAAATTTGAGGCGGCTGTCGTAGTCGGCAGGCAGGTTGCCGTACATGGAGAGCCCCTCGCCGTCGCGGGCGGCAGCTTCGATCGCAGTTTTGCGCTCGATATATTCCTGGCCTTGGACCGCAAGGTCGACGTCTTGTGGCAGCCGTTGGCTCGAAATTGGACCCGCGTGTTCGAGAAAGCGCGCTTGCGCCTGCGCAAAAAGCTCGGGCGCGTCCTCGCGCTCGATGTAGGATTCATGCGCGGCCGCGGAGCCCTCGCGCTCTCCGGTGAGGAGGCGGGTAAACGGGGACGTCTTGCTGACGGTCGTCAACGCGAAATGGAAGGTTTCGGCGCCGGCCGCCGATTTTGGCTTCGTTGTCGGGGCGACGCCTGGGCGATCGAGGGCTTTGTAGATCCCCGCGGCAAGGCCTCGCAGCAGCGTTGTTCCGCGTGGCGACGGAGAAACATACGGCTTGAGCGGCTGGAACAGGGTAATTTCCCGTTTCATCCGTGCGACCTGCTTGGCGACGCGCGCTTGCATGCGCGTCTCCTTCTTGATCGCCTCGGCTATCGGGTCTTTTTGGGCCATGGCGCATTATGCCAGAGCCCTTGTGATGCGGAAAGCTTGTGTTATTCCGTCAGCGACGGCTTAGACGTCGATTTCGTCAGACATGTGTGCGTATTGGCGGGAATGTAGGGCGGATGGTTGGTAGCGAAGTCGGGGATGATACGCGCATCCAGTCTTTCAGTCGCCCATTCCGCTGCGGCCAGGCGGTTCAGGCGCGAGGAAGTTTGTGGGAGGGGCAGGCAGCGGCTTGTCTGCGAAGAGCCCGGGAAAGAGATAGGCGCGGTCTTGGACGGGAAATCCGACGCGTAAGGGCCCTTTCGGCGTGTCCGTCTTCAGGAAACCGCGAGCTGTGCAGGCGGCCACGATAGTGCGAGCGGTCCGCTCCGACGAGCCGACGATAAGCGCGGCATCGCCGCGCGCGAGCTCGCCGAGTTCTAGCGTCTTGACGATCAGCCGGCTGGGTTGGGTCTTGCCTTCGAACACCAGGTCAGCAAGGCGCTGGTAGCGCCCGGCGAGAGCATCGAGGTCGAAGGCCTGGGCGCAGAACGAAATCTGGTCGAGAGCAATCTTTAGGAACCACTCGGAAAAATCGATGAGGGCGGCACGCGACAAATTGCCTCGTCCGTCGCGTTCGCCGCGACGCGGCGCGTCAGCGGCCCTCATCATCTGCTTGTATTCGCCGCGATCTTCGAGGCCGCGCGCCAGGCCGCGCGAGATCGACCAGAGGCCGTTGGCGCCGATGCCGGCGTGCTGGCACATCGCGTGCGACATCAGCCGCGCGATGCGGCCGTTGCCGTCGATGAACGGATGAATGTAGGCCAAGCGATGGTGCGCTGCAGGAATGGCCAGTATTTTCTGGCCAGGATGGCCCGCTGCTTTCGCGAATCGTTCCCCGAAAGCGCGCATGAAATCAGGAACGCGCTCTGAGGACGGCGGGACGTGGATGCCAACGGCGACATCGTGGGCGACGTCGTTGCGGAAAGCGCCCGGCTCGATCTCGATTGTTGATGTCGTAGATTCGATGATGCGAAGCTCCGCGGGCATCCGTTCATAGAAGCGGCGGTGGAGATCCTGCAGGAAGGCGACTGATGTCGGAAGAGGCAGAGCGGCGGCTCCGGCCAGATCGTCGATATGCTTCTGGACCTCGATGTGGGCGCGGGCTTCCTGGACGAGGGGCCTGGCCTCGAGCGAGGGGCGTGCAAGCGCCTTTTCGATGTCGATCGGTCTGGTGGCGTGGCCTTCGATCAGGTTGGAATAGTAGCAGTCCATGATCCGCACGAGGTCAGCGAGCTCGGCTGCGGCGGGAGCTGGCAACCTGCCGGGCAGCCGAGCGCTGCACTGGGCGATTTCGGTCGCCAGTCCAACGAGCGGCGACGGCACGTCTTCTTCGAGGAACGCTGGTTCGAACCTGTAAGGCGTTTCGTCCATTGTGCCGATCCGTCTCGCACGATATTTATCTGATTATTATAGGCTTTTAACACGTCACAACTTAATGGTTGCCGATGTAGGTTGCCGATTTGCTCAGCTAATGGCCGGTAAGCGCTTCGCGATAGCGCGGATCGACGATGGCCCGGGCGATCTTGTGGAGGCGCTGTGCATCTGGTCCCGCGCGGTGCGGGACGGGCCAGTGACGGTCGGCATCGTTCAAAATCGCGGCGAGCTTTTCATAGCCGCCGCCATACTGGATCGCGAGGGCGGCGTCGAGGACGTCGAAGTCGACGAGACGCCAGGGGTAGGGGCGGCTCGCGGCCTGATACAATCTGTTTAGCCAGCCGCCGTCGGCGGCCGGATTATCGGAGACCAGAACGGCGCCGGTCCAGGCGGCATCGAGCCGGCGGCAGGCGGTCTCGACGGCGATCCCGTGCGAAATCAGCCGCTCGTATGGAATGTTGTGAATTGCTTGGGCCGCCTCGGTGAAATCGTCAAAGCGCCAGCTGGTGGCTGGCCGGACGAGGAACGACGCGGGTTCCTGTTCGTCGTCGACCGACCAGCCGACCTCGATCGGATAGGACTCGCGCCCGAGGCCGGAAGCCTCGAGGTCGACGAAGATGACGGGGCGATCCTGAAAGGCGATCTTCATGGGCGGCGGTGACCGGGCGTGGCGTCGAGGTCGGGATCGAGTGGCAATGTTGCGAGGCGCCGGCGGATGTTGGTGAGCGTGACCGGCTGAAAGCCCCAGCAATCGACGCCTACGTCGATCGAATGCCGTGTTCCTCGGAGGCGCCCGTGCATGTGGCCGAACAGATGGATCGCGCCCTTTGTCGCCTGTGGCCACGACATCATGGGATAATGGCACATGGCGATCCGTTGACCGTCGACGATCGTCGTGGCGATCTGGCTGATCGAAGCCCATGGGAGGGTCAGGAGAGCCTCCTTTCCTTCGTCGTGATTGCCGATGACGAGATGTTTGATGCCGGTGAGGCGGTGGAAGACGGCCTCGATCCTTTCGTCGCGGCCGAAGGCGAAATCACCGAGATGCCAGACGGTGTCATCTGGCTGAACGCGCGTGTTCCATGCCGCGATCATGGCTTCGTCCATCGCTGCGGCGTTTGGGAACGGGCGCTTTGCGAGGTCGATGATGCGCGCGTGTGTAAAGTGGGTGTCGGCGGTGAACCAGGTGGTCATGAGGCTATATCTCAATTGTGAGCCGCCGGTCAGCTAGCGCTGCTCGATGAATTTCAGGTCGGCCAAATGTTCCGCGCGGGCATCGGCGAAATCGCGGTGTGCGGCGCGCCTGCGGATTTGGTCAGTCGCCGATGCCCGAGCCTTTTGGCTTGTTTGGCGCATCCGAATTTGATGTTCGTGCAGTGGGCGCGTTGCGCTCGATGACTTCTTGCTCGAGGCTTTGGAGCGCAGTCGGTCTGCGAGGGTCGGCTTTAGGCGAGACCGGAATGGTAGTCGCCCGCGGGAAATGCGGTAAGGAGAGCGACTTCTCGACCGCGGTGCGAGCAAAATCGGGGGTCGCTTCAATGATGTGTTGCGGTGGGGGCTCGATTATTGTCGCGTGAGTTGGCGTGACCGTTAAAAAGTGGCGGGGCGCGGCGTCGCTGTTGTCGAAGAGCGATAGTTCCGTGAACAGCGGTGGCATCGAACGCAGATTTTCGATGCATCGGCCGAACCGCCGTTCGATATCTGCCGAGGGAACGGCGTGGCCGCCGAGCGCGACTCGATGCGCTACGCGATTGCGAGCGACGTCGAGCGAGTCTAGGAGCACGGCGACGACGTGCGTAGAAAAGCCATGCGCGGACGCCAGATTTAGTATGTCGTAAGGGCGAACGCCAGAGAAGGTTGTGTCGATCGCGAAAGAGGCGCCATTTTTGAGATGAGTATGGCGGGTGTTTATTGCTTCGCGTGCTGCCGCTGCAGGTGACAGTTTGTGCTCAACGGCGATGTCATCAGGCGATATGAGTGGAATACTGTCTGGAAGCGTGTCGTGAGCTAGCGATGTCTTGCCGGCGCCATTTGGGCCGGCAAAGATGAATAGTGTTGGCATGGCTCGAACCGATTGGTCTTGTCATTCCAACGGCCAACTTCGCGGCGGCCATCGGGGTAGATACGGGTGGTTTTTGTGGGATCGCCGGGCGTATGGACGTAGATCGGGTGTCCAGCTTCGAGCAACCGCTCTCCGATGGGTTTTTGGGGCAATGGGCGAAGCTTGAGCATCGTTATCTCGTAGGCTGTGTGGCAAATACTAGCAGAATAAGAGATTTCGCGCAAAACCGAGGAGGCCCGGACTTCTATTGCTTCTTTCGGTTCAAAAGCGACACGACGCCTTGCATCGCTGGCTTGCCGCGGAGAGGCTTGCCGTCGACAACGGCGAACATCGCCCGATCGCGGTTGCGAACGGTCAGCGCATAGATTTTGCGCCAGTCGGGGGTTGGCACAAATTCGGTGGCGCCCCAGCCGTCGTCGAGGTCGTCATTGTGGCGCCACCAACCGCCGGTTGCTTCGTGAAGGCGACGGAGTTCAGCGATCCGGGGGTCGTTTCCGGACAAGCGCATCCAGGCGTGGCGACCACCGTGGATCAGTTCCCATAGGGCGAATTCCGTGTCGGGATGCCAGGAGGCGCAGTAGGCGTCCTCTGAGAGGTCCGACATCAGGTGGCGCAGCGCATAGCGGGGTGTGCGCGCGCGAAAACCCTCGTGCCAGCTTTCGACGCTGCGCCAGAGGGCGAGCGCTTGGCGCGCCGCTTTTTCGTCGGCGATTCCTGGTCCGAAGCGGCGAGCCAGATCGACGCGCGTCGCAGCGTCGAGTTCAACCCGCGCGAGTTGCGCTATCCAAAGATCGGCGGCGCGGACCGGCTCGAGGCTTCCGGCTTGTAGTGGCCGAGTGACTATGGCCTCGCAGGCGCGCGAAAGCTGCTCGACATAGTGTTGCGCGGTCGGCTCATCGGCGTCGAGCGAGAGTGGCGGCGGAAGGTCCATGGAGTTATTTGTTTCCTGCAAGGGTAAGCGCCTTGTGTAGAAGACGCTCGGCGTCTGATGCAGCTCGATGGTCGAGCGGCGGCTCGTCATCATGCTCGAACAGCGCCGACGGCCGAATTCCCAGTGTCCGGCCAAGAGCGGCTGCATCGCCCAGCTGGAAAGCGCAGGGCTCCGGGCATTCCTCCATGAGCAGAAATAGCCAACGATGGTCCCATTTCCAGCCATCGCAATAAGCGACGCCGGCTGGCGCGAGCAATGCATTGAGCTGGCGGGCGACATCAAAGGCAGCGGGCGCCTTCATGAGCTCGGCACGGGTGATCCCGTGGATGCGAAAGGCGACCGGGTCCCAGCTCATTGTCTGAAGCCAACCGACGGTCGGTTTTATCAGGGACGACCAGACCGAAATGAAGGACCGCGCCGGATCGTGGATCGCGACGCCGACCTCGATCGGATAGCCGTTGGAGCTGGAGGCTTCGAAATCGATGGTGGCGATCATGGCGCTAAGCCGGTTAGTCGGCGGGATCGATGGCGCTGACGACGCGAGCGACGATTTCCGCCATGGTTGAGCTGTTCAAAGTCTCGATGTATCGGGCGCTGCCGGCGCGTACGCGTGCTGCAATATCGAAGCTGCGAACCTGATTGCAGACAGCGACGCCAGTCGTTTCGTGCCCGCTGACCAAGACCGCGAGCCCTACGTTGCGTGCGAAGGCGCCTCCGGTTGTGATCGGGACGGTCATGCTGACGCCTAGTGCGTTGATCTGGCGCGGCGTGATGACGACGAAGCGGTGGCGGTCCTTCATTTCGCGGCCGGCGACGGGATTCGGATCAATCCAGTAGACGTCGCCGCAGCGAGGGACGTCGCTGCGAACCATCAGGCGATCTCCATCAGGCGATTTCTCTACCGACCGGATCGCCGTCCTGCGCCCAGGCGACTTCGGCGGTGAGCCGCTTCATGCCGGCCGCGCCCTTCAGCAGCTCCGCCATAGAATAGCGCCTGCGTGCCGGCGCGGCTGGTCGGGCGATGAGCTGCCGACCTTCGACCGAGAGCATTACTTGCGCGCCAACGTCGAGGTCGAGCAGCTTGAGCAATGCAGGAGGAATAGTGACGACGGCGGCGCCGCCCTGCTTTCGAATCTTGGACGTGATGGCCATAGCAGTTCCTTCAATTTAAGGTGCAACATATGTAGCACTTTTTTGGCGAGCTGCAATGTTTCGGCGCCTAATAGAATCTTAGGCTTCCTCGCTGAATGTCGAGAGCTTGCGGGAGACAGGCCGATGAAGATCGCCGACAGGCTAAAGGGGGATATGGCGCAGGCAATCGTCCGGTCGCTCTTGCTGCAGTCGAGATATCGCGCGATTGATTTTGGCGTTGAGAAGACCGTTCGGGAATTGGCTTCGCTTCCATTCGAGGTATTCGACGCGATCAGGCGCACGGGACTCAATGGCAAGGAAGCAGAAGTCCGCGAAGACCATCGGGCGCTTCGGCTATGCCCGATTTCGTCGTCATCGATCCGGCGCAGACGGTGTTGTCTCTGGTCGAGGTTAAGTATCGCACGAAGCTCGATGATGTGAAGGCGAGGGAAAAGGACGGTCTGCTCGACAGGCTTGTTCGCCAGGCGCGTCGTTTCAGCGAGGTGGTCGTTATAATGCTCGTCGCCGAGCCGCCGGAAGGCGTCGTCAGGACCGACGATTTGTTTGGATGTGCGCGCTGCTTCGTCCTGACGACGCAGCGCGATCTGACGTCGGCGTCGCCCATAGAGACAAGCTCGTTAGCGGTGGTTTGCAAAAATCGGGAATGGCGGGACTATAGCTCGTTCGACAACAGCATCACGGCTTTGTGGAACGACGCGATGTCGTTGAAGGAAGTTTTCGTCATGCTCGATGACAAGCTGTCCCATGAAAAGATTTCGGAGAGAGCTTCGTGCGTCTATGACGCCGTAAATGCGCTGTCGTGCGTGGGAGGCCGCGCCGGCCAGCGACCGGCAAGAGCGGTCTCAAACGCGCCGTAGGGGTCGCCATCGCCAATGTCGATGAAAGCCGTGTTAATGTCGCCTCGGTGGCCGCCGTTTACAAGCAGCGCTTTGGCGACAACCTGTGGATCAGTCCCGCGTGCGACGCAATTGCGGAAGAAATCCATCCATTGCCTTTGATAGAGGCCGTGCTCCTTTAGACGCGTGTGGGCGAGTCCTGTTGGAACAGCGGCTTCCCAAGCGGCGGCGAGCGCCCGGCGTCGTGCGGCCAGTTCTTCCGGCGAGACGCGGTCGAGGTTGCGATACAGGTTTTCGATGAACCGCTCTGACTCCCGGAACGCGCGCTCGAGTTTGTCGGGCGAGGAAGCCTCGCGCATCACTATGTCCCGGCGAGAGGGGAAGGCGATGATGTCGGCGCTCATGTCTTTGTCCTTTTCCGGGGAGTAATCCAGTTTGGCTCCCGCGTTCGCAGAACAGAAGGGGTAATTCCCGACCGGCTCCGACCGGGCGGTGATATCTTTAGGACGGTTTCCGGCAGAACCGCGCCGGATCGTTGATCGCGACGCCGACCTCGATCGGATAGCATTGGGAAGCGGAAGCTTCGAAATCGATGGTGGCGATCATGGCGTTTTTCTAGATTTCGATGGTCAAACGCGGGTCGAACGCAGCGTTTTGCGCGCCGTATCCGCGGGGATTGCAGACGATCCGCGTTTTGCCGATTTGATAATCAGACACATTGTGGGTGTGGCCGTGGACCCAGAGTGCGGGTTGAAATTGTTCAATGATGTGATCGAGATCGCTCGCAAATGCTGGATTGAGGACACTGCTGGCGAATCTGGGCGCGATCGATCGATTTGACGGCAGATGATGCGTCACCACGACAGTGTGGCCATCAAACGGCTCTGCCAGCGTCTGTGCGAGGAACATCAGGTCGGCCAGATGTTCGGCGCGCGTATGCCAGGGCATGAAACGCGCGATATGGCCGCTGGCTTCCCGATATTTGACAACGCGATTATCATCGAGGTTTTGGCCGGCGGTTACCATCGAGAGCTTGGCCGTGCGGTAGAGAGCATAGTCGGTCCAGAGGGTCGCGCCGATGAATCGGACGTCATCGATGATGACGGTGTCGCGCGCGAGGAACGATGCCTCGGTTCTTGCGGCCGCGGCTCGGCCAGCCTGGACATTGTCCTGCAGGACATGACCGAAATGTTCGTGGTTTCCAGGTACGAAAACGCTCGGGCCGAATGGAGCTAGGATTTCTACTGCTTGAGCGCAGCTGCCGTGCAGGTCCCCGACTGCGATGATCACGTCATAGTCTTCACGATCCCAGAGATCTGGCAGCGGGTTTTGATGCTCGAGATGCAAGTCTGAAAGAATCCGTAGACGCATCGGAGGTCGGTTCTGGTGATGGACCGGCACTGAGAGCCGGCATGGTTGCAGTTCATTAGCGCGATTTTGTGCTGTGCTTCCAGATTTCGACCAAGCGGACCGATGTGGGGACGGTGGCGACCATCTGGTATCCCGACATGGCCGCTGCGACTGCCGGGTTGGCGAAAGCCCGCTCGCGCACCGCTGCATCGTCGATCACGACCACGTCAGGACGACCCCTGACGATGTCCTCTGCGACCTGGTCCTGGTCGGACGTGATGATCTCGTTGAGGTATTCGACAGTTGCAGCATCCGGCTTCTGCTCCAGCAGCCAGTCGGCGGTGCCCTGCCGGTAGAGGCCGTTGTAGCGGTAGACCCACTTTGCCCCGGTCAGGCGTGCGGCTGGCCACATGAGTTCCTGGGACTCGGTGATGGCGGCGAGCCTGCCGCCGTCCGCCGGAAGGTAGCGCTGGATCGTTTCGACGAGGCCCGGCTCGGTCATGGTCTGCATGAGGCTCGAGCAGATGCGCATGTAGATCGGCGCCATCACGGCAAGGCCGACGACGATCGCCTGGATGGCGAGTGTCCGGATGCCGCAGACGAAGGCAGCCTCGATCAGAGCGACGGTCCCGATCTCGACGGCTGGCGAGGTATGATTGACCTGGTAGCGCTGCTGGACAAAGCACGCGATCGCAAAGCCGAGCGAGGCGAGGGCTGCCCCTGTCGCCGCGGGGCTCAGCGTGAACCGGAGTGCGAGAGCCATCGAGACGGTGACAACCGCGATCATGAACCAGATGTTGGCAGAGCCGATCGCCATCCAGATCGTGGCATGAGCGCCGGCGTAGAGCCGAACCGCCTCGGGAAGGGCGATCGTGAAATACGCCGGATAGGCATAGTAGCTGACAGCGACATAGAGGCCGAGGACGCCAACGAAGGCGGCGACTTCCCATGGCGAGATCCAGCGGAGCGAGCGGCGCCGGACCGTCGCGTAGATCGCCGGGATAGCCAGAGCAGCGGCGAAATGCGGCTTGAACGCAACCGTAAGTGCGCCGACGGCGCCGGCGGCGAGCTTCACCGCCCTCGAAATCGCGAGGCCGCGGCCGGCAGCTACGATGGCCGCGACGGCGGGCAGGGCGGCGATCGCCGCATAGTGCTCGCGTTCGGCAAACATGGCGGCTGGGACGACCGTGAGGCTGAACAGAGCGGCCAGATATGTGATCGACCGACGGGACGGGTCGAAAGAGGACGCCATTTTGGCGGAGGCGATCGCCATGGCGAAGGTCATGATGGCGACGAGCGCCTCGACCTTCAGGCCGGTCCATTTTGCTGCGAACAGCGCCGGCAGGTAGATCATGATCGAAGCCGGCGGGTTCGGGTCCGAGACCTCGACGTACGGGATCGCGCCCTGGAAGGTCCGTTCGGCGAACGTGATGAACCAGGAGACATCGAGATTGAAACCGCCGCGGATCTGGATGAAGGCGGCGATGGCCAGGATGATTGTGGTGAGCGCGGTGGTGAGCGGGAGCGGGAGCGCGCGACTATTTCTCTCCTCGCGCGGCGATGAGACATTTCGTTGCATTTCCGGGGTCCAATCAAACAGCTGAGTGTGGTGTTCGCGGCGTCCGAAAATTTTAGAGTGTTGGGCGGGTTTTCTGAAGCGTTAGCGATGATGAGGCGCACAAGCGCGGGTCGTAGTTAGCCGGCTTCGATATCGGTCTGGGGGAAATCGGCGCCTTTGAACATGAGCGGTTCGCCGAATTGGCGCGCGCATGCATATGCGAAACAATCGCCGAAGTTGAGCCGGGCGGGATGCCTTCCCTTGCCATATCGATCAAAGGCATCGACCGCGATACGAAAGGTTTCTGGCCCGACCGGGACTATCTCGATGTCGATCAGAGCGAGATAGCTTTCGACGGCGTCGGCGGCTTCCTGGAGCGGGAGGGCAATCTTGCGGGCGACCGCGATCGCCGTCTCCCATGCCGCCAGTGGGGATGTCAGTCGCCGGTTGGTTCGTTGCAGTCGCGCAAGCAGCTCCCGAGCCTCCGTCTCGTCGGTCATCAGAGCTGTGAGAGCCGAGGCGTCGATGAACATCAGTCGTCCTCGTAGAGTGCGTCCCGGTACGCCTTATCGACCGGCAGGCTGCGGGCCTGATCGCCTTTGGCGCGCAGTTCGGCGCAGAATTTGAGGCCCAGATCGACCAAGGATGGCTTTGCCTGATCTCGCTCGAGCTCGTGGACAAGCGCCTGGTGCACAGCTTCGGTGAGGCCGATGCCCTTCAGTGCCGCGACCCGTCGGGCCAGGGCATCGGTTTCAGGGTTTTTGATGTGGAACGGCATAGGGCGATGGATATCCAGAAAAAGATAGACGTATAGCGGAGCGAGAATACACGAACATAGACGGTCGCGTCCAGAGTGACTTGCTATCTTACGGACTATCTCGCGCGAGGCAAAGGGACGCGGCGGGGGTAGCCCGGGCTGCGGTCCTCAGGCTGGCCCTCTGACCACCAGCACCGGCACGCGGCTGCGCGTCAGCACGGAGGCGGCCACGCTGCCGAAGACGAAGCCGTCCATATGCTCGCCGCCGCGCGAGGCCATGACGATGAGGTCGCAGCCGTGGTCGTCGGTCGCGGTCGTGATGCCTTCCCACGCCGTCTCGCCGCAATAGACGCAGGTCTCGAAGGCGACGCCGGCTGCGCGGAGCTTGTGCGCGGCGCGGTCGAACAGGATGGCCGCTTCCCTGACGGAGGGATCGTTCTGCGCCGCCTCGTGGACATCGTGCGACGGCTGCTCGGCCAGCGTCATCAGGGTCAATCGCGAACCGAGCGCCCGCGACAGGGCCGTGGCGTGCTCCAGCGCGCTGTCGGAGAGACTGTCGTCGGCGATGGGAACGAGAATGTTGCGATACATGGACGCGTCTCTCCACCGGCGCCCGCGGCGCCGCGAGATCACGCCTAGCAGTTCGGGATGGGCGCGGCATTGCCGGCGATCAAGACCGCCGGCCGGAAAGCGCGTCAGCCGGACTTTTCGAGAAAACTCGCGCGCAGCGTCGGCTTGTGCACCTTGCCGGTGGCGTTGCGCGGCAGGGCGTCGATGAACAGAACGCGGCTCGGGCACTTGAAGCGCGCGAGCCGCTCGCGGCAATGCGCGATCACCTGCGTCTCGGTCAGTTCCTGCCCGGGCTTCTTCACGACAATGGCGAGGCCCGTCTCGCCCCATGTGCCGTCCGGCTGGCCGATGACGGCGGCTTCGGCGATCTGCGGGATCTGGTAGAGCGTGTCCTCCACCTCGGCCGGATAGACGTTCTCGCCGCCGGAAATGTACATGTCCTTGGTGCGGTCGACGATGTAGTAGAAGCCGTCCGCGTCCTGGCGCGCGGCGTCGCCGGTGTGCAGCCAGCCATCGGTGAAGGACGTCTTGTTGGCCTCCGGCCGGTTCCAGTAGCCCGGCGTGATGTTGGGGCCCTTCACCCACAATTCGCCCATCTCGCCCGGCTTCACCGGATTGCCTTCGTCGTCGACGATCTTGAGTTCGCCGTGCAGCACGGGGCGGCCGGCCGAGCCCGCCTTGCGGGCGGCGTCCTCGGCGTCGAGCACGAGTACGGCGGGGCTCGTCTCGGTCATGCCGTAGCCCTGCACCAGCGTCAGGCCGCGCGCCTCCCAGATTTTCAGGAGCGGCACGGGCATGGGCGCGCCGCCGACGCCGGCGATCTGCAGGCGCGAGAAATCGGTGCTCGCGAAGGCCGGATGGGCGCCCATGAACTGATAGATCGAGGGCACGCCGAAGAAATGCGTGAGGCCGATCGCCTTGTCGTCGATGATGCGCAGGGATTCGCCGGGATCGAAAGCGCGCATGACGATGTTGCAGCCGCCGGCGTGGAAGACGGGATTGACGTAGCAATTGAGGCCGCCGGTGTGGAACAGCGGCAGCACGCACAGATGCGTCGTCTTCTGCGAGATGAACACGCCGATGCCGAGATTGATGCAATTGATGAAGTTCATCAGATGCGTCGTCTGCGAGCCCTTCGGCTTTCCGGTCGTGCCGGACGTGTACATGATGGTGCAGACGTCCTCCATGGCGCAGGGCGTGTGCTGCGCCAGGCGGTCGGAGGCGGCGAGCGTCTTCTCGTAGGCCGCGCCGTAGGCGAGGAGATGCGGCACGCCGCACTGTTTCTTCAGCTCCTCCGCCATGGAGGCGAAATCGCCGTCGTGCGCCAGCACGCGCGGCGCGGCGTCCGACACGATGAAGGCGAGTTCGTGCACGGTGAGACGGATATTGAGCGGCGTGAAGATCGCGCCCAGACGGAAGCAGGCGAATTGCGTTTCGAGAATGTCGGTGGAATTGACGGCGAGCACGGCGACGCGCTCGCCCTTCTTCACGCCGAGGCCGGCCAGATGCGTCGCCAGACGGTCGATGCGCTCGTCGAACTGCGCATAGGTGAAGCGGCGCTGCGTCGCCAGGTCGATCGCGGCCGTGCGGTCGCCGCGCACTTCGGCATGATGGGCGATCCAGTCGAAATAGGCGAAAGACATGTTTTCTCCCCTGACCTCGATTTGCGCCTTCCGGACGCATTTTTTTGAATTTGAGGTTGCCTCAGAAATCGTGTAGCGTCAATCGCGACGGTCGGACAATCTTGTCCGCCGACTGCCCGCAACGGACGACCGCTGGAGGAATAGGGATGCAATCGAAGTTTATCGCCGCGGGTCTTGCCGGCGCGATGTCGCTGGCGATGGCCGGCGCGGCGCTGGCGCAGAAGAAATACGATTCCGGCGCAAGCGACACCGAGATCAAGATCGGCAACACCTACGCCTATTCCGGCCCGGCGTCGGCCTATGGCGTGATCGGCAAGACGGAAGCCGCCTATTTCAAGATGATCAACGATCAGGGCGGCATCAACGGCCGCAAGATCAACTTCGTCACCTATGACGACGGCTACAGCCCGCCCAAGGCGGTCGAGCAGACCCGCAAGCTGGTCGAGAGCGACGAGGTGCTGTTCATCTTCAATCCGCTGGGCACCGCCACCTCGCTGGCGACGATCAAATATCTCAACGCCAAGAAATTCCCGCAGCTGTTCATCGCGGCCGGCGGCACGATGTTCGGCAATCACAAGCAATATCCCTGGACGATGGGCTGGCAGCCCAACTACCAGAGCGAAGGCCGCATCTACGCCAAGCACGTGCTGGAAAAATATCCGAACGCCAAGATCGGCATCATCTCGGCCAACGACGATTTCGGCCGCGACTCGCTGAAGGGCTTCAAGGACGGGCTCGGCGACAAGGCCAAGACGCTGATCGTCTCCGAGACGACCTACGAGACTTCCGATCCGACGATCGACTCGCAGATCCTGAAGCTCAAGGCCTCGGGCGCGGACATGTTCGTCAATTTCACCACGCCGAAGTTCGCGGCGATGGCGATCAAGAAGAACGCGGAGATCGGCTGGAAGCCGGTGCACATCCTGCATTCGGTGTCGCAGTCCACGGGCTCGGTGATGAAGCCCGCGGGCATGGAGAACGGCAAGGGAATCATCTCCGCCAATTACGGCAAGGACCCGGACGACCCGTCGTGGAAGGACGACAAGGCCGTCAAGGACTGGGTCGCCTTCATGGACAAGTACGTGCCGGACGGCGACAAGCACTCGACGCTCTACGTCTACGGCTACAACGCCGCGCAGACGATGGTGCAGGTGCTCAAGCAGTGCGGCGATAATCTCACGCGCGAGAACGTGATGAAGCAGGCCGCAAGCCTCAATTTCGATCTGCCGATGCTGCTGCCCGGCATCAAGATCACGACGAGCGCGACCGACTACTTCCCGATCAAGCAGATGCAATTGCAGGAGTTCGACGGCGAGAAGTGGGTGCGCTTCGGGCCGGTCATCAAGGGCGAAGTCTCGATCGACTGATATCCACGACATGCGCGAGCGCGCATAGCAAAAAAAGAAAAGCCGGCGCATGCGCCGGCTTTTTTCATATTCGGCCCATCAGCAGCAGCACGACGAGCACAACGACGATCAGGCCGACGCCGCCGCTCGGCCCATAGCCCCAGCCTGAACTGTACGGCCAGGTCGGCAGGGCCCCGAGGAGCGCAATAACAAGGATGATGAGAATAATTGTGCCGAGCGACATCGTTCAGCTCCCGTCTTGGCGGCCCCGTGTAGTCAGAACCAGCAACGTCAGCGTTCGTTCCACGAGCGCGATCGCGCGGCCTGCTGCGCAAGCCGCGAGAATTTGCGTCTGTGGCGAACCAAAGACGAGACGAAGGACTCGCTGAAAGCCGCGCCGGGATTTTCCTACGACCGCACGTCGACGACCCGGAAGCCGGCGAAGTAACACGGCGTTTCGCAATTCCATGCGCGCGGGATTTCCGTTCCGCGCGCATCGCTATTCTGCGCTGTCGTTTCTGTCGACGTTCAGCAGTTCGTCCTGTCCGGCAAACAGCGCCTCCGAAATCGCGCGCTCGCGCCCGGCGACGATATCCACGAAATCCGCGCCGCCGCGCATCACGCGAAAGGCGGCGTATCCCCTTTCCAGAAACGATTGCAGCGCGCCGAGCCCGGCGAGTTCTGCGGGCTTGCGCATCATCTTCAGCGCCGCGCCGATGAAAGGGTGTCGCGTCAGTCCGTCGAGCGATCGTCCGAGATGTTCGATCAGGTCGATCTGGCGCGCGCGTTCGGCGCGATGGCCGATCGCGCGATAGGCGCCGGCATAGGCTGAAGCGTCGAGCGCCTCCCCCTTTTCTGCCAACGCCGCGATCATCGCCGCGTCCAACTCTTCCGAGAGCGCATCGAGTTCGATGGCGTCGGCGACGGTCTCGAGCGCGGCCGCCGGCAAGGTGCGGCTCATCACCGGCACGATGCGGCGCACCTCCTGCGTATGGACGCTGATGTCCTGCGGCCCATAGAGATCGCTGAGGAAGAATTCCGCCGCCGCGCCGAAGCGTGGGCTCGCCAGCAGATCCGCATGGGTGCGCGCGAGCCGCCCCGCCTGCCAGGCGCGAAAGGCCGTGCGGCGCGCAAGGAAGGCGGGATCGGCGCTGCCCGCCGCGCGCGCGTTTTCGGCGCGGTCGAGTTCGCCGACGAGACGGGCTACGGCTTCCTCATGTGTCATGCGCCTCCTTAGCACGGGCCCTCTAGGTTGCGTCGCCTAGAGCGCAGGCCGAAGAGGCGCATCCCGCGCGTCGCTTTCACGCAGTTTTGCGTGCGCCCGTCCGCGGCTATGATCGCGCCACGGAGGGCGGGATGAGCCATAGCGAAAGAATGTCGCCGGTGGATACGGCATGGCTGCGCATGGACCGGCCGCACAATCTGATGATGATTGTCGGCGTCATGACGCTGGAAGGCCCGGTCGACGTGAAGGCGCTCGAGACGGCGCTCGGCGAGCGCATGCTGGCCTTCCACCGCTTTCGCCAGCGCGCGGTGACGACCCCGGCCGGCGCCTTCTGGGTCGACGACCGCCATTTCGACATCGCGCGCCATATCAGGCGCGCCCGCCTGCCCGGGCGCGGCGGCGAGAAGGCGCTGCAACGCTACGTCGCGCAACTGGCCAGCGAACCGCTCGATCCCAACCACCCGCTGTGGCAGACGATCATCGTCGAGAAATACGAGGGCGGCGCCGCGATCATCTCGCGCATCCATCATGCGATCGGCGACGGCATCGCGCTGATGAAGGTGCTGCTGGGGCTCGCCGACGACGGCGAGGATTCCCGGCCCGCGCCGCATCACGACCATCACGAGGAAGGCTGGCTGTCGAGCCTGGTCGCGCCGCTCGCCGGCGCGGCGGAGACGGGCGCGAAACTCACCGGCAGCGCGCTGCGCGAAGCGCTGGCGATCGCCACGAGCCCGACGCGCGCGGCGAAGCTGCTGAAGACCGGCGTGGGCGTCGCCAGCGAACTCGCCTGGCTGCTCGCCATGCCCAGCGACAGCGAGACGCGGTTCAAGGGCAAGCCGCAGGGCGCCAAGCAGGTCGCCTGGACGCGCCCCTTGAGCCTTACCGAGGTGAAGGCGGCGAGCTGGGCGCTGCATTGTTCGATCAACGACATTCTGCTCGCCTGCGTCGCCGGCGCGCTGCGCGCCTATCTCGAGGACAAGGGCGACGAGAGCCGGGGCGTCGAACTGCGCGCGCTCGTGCCGATCAACCTGCGGCCGCCGGGCGCGGAGGACGAACTCGGCAACCGCTTCGGCATCCTCGGCGTCGAACTGCCGGTCGGCTTCGCCGATCCGCTGGAGAGGCTCGCCGAAGTGCGCCGGCGGATGCTCCAGCTCAAGAGCAGCTACGAACCGCCGGTGACGCTCGGGCTGTTCGGCGCGCTCGGCCTCGCCCCCAAGCTGGCGCAGGATCAATTGTTCGATCTTCTGATCTCGCGCGCGACCGCCGTGATGACCAACGTGCCGGGCCCGCAGAAGCAGATCAGGATCGCCGGCTGCCCGGTGAAGCAGGTGATGTTCTGGGTGCCGCAATCCGGCGACATCGGCATGGGCGTGTCGATCCTGTCCTACGCCGGAAACGTGCAGTTCGGGCTCATTACCGACACGGCGCTGACGCCGGACCCGGAGGCGATCATCGGCCGTTTCGAGCGCGAGTTCGAAGGCTATCTCTACCACGTGCTGCTCGAGGCTTCCGCGCGCGCCGACGAGCGGGAGGAAGCGGAGGCGCAGGAGGAAGAGGCGCCGCGCAAGACGGCGCCGGCCGGCAAGGAGCCGGAAGAGGACGCGCCCGTCATGCGCAAGCGCGCGAAGCGGCTGCGGGCCTGACGCGCCCGGAAAGGCAATTGCGCGCGGGCAGGCCAGTCGCATAGACTTCGGCTGACCTGTCGGGGGGCGCATGGGTCAGCGCTGGTTCGTCAGCTACAATTCCCAGGATCAGGCGCTCGCCGACCGCGTCGCCAGCGCCCTGCGGACGCGCTTGCCCGATTCCCAGATATTCTTCGCGCCCGCCAGCCTGCGCGCGGGCGGCTACTGGCTGCCGACGCTGGCGCAGGAAATCGCCGCGGCCGACGTCTTTCTCCTGCTCGTCGGCGACAAGGGCCTCGGGCGGTGGCAGGTGCTCGAATATTACGAGGCGCTGGATCGCGACCTGAACCGGCCGGACCGGCGCCTCCTGTTCCTGCTCGCGGCGGGGCAGCCCGCGCCCGGCCTGCCCTTCCTCGGGCAGTTGCACTGGACGGTCGCGGCCGACCCGGCCTCCGACGACGCCGTCGCCAGGCTCCTCGACGGCGCGTCGGGCGCGGCTTCCGGGCCTGCCGAATTGTGGCGGCACGCGCGGCCCTATCTCGGCCTGCTCGCGATGACGGAGGCCGACAGCGACTATTTCTTCGGCCGCGAGGCGGAGACGGCCGCGACCCTCGGCGCGCTGGCCGACACGCCCGAAAGCGTCGCGCTGCTCATCGGCAATTCCGGCGTCGGCAAATCCTCGCTGGCGCAGGCCGGCGTCATCGCCGCGCTCAAGCGCCAGGCCTGGCCGGCCCAGACCATCAGCCCTTGGCCTGCCCGTTTCAGCGAGAGCCGGCGCTGGTGCTTCCTGCGCATGACGCCCGGCGAAAGGCCGGTCGAGGAACTGGTGCGGCAGTTCGAGAACGAGTGGCTGTACGACGCGACCGACCCGGACGCCGAACGGCGCCGCTCGGGCTGGGTCGCCAATCTCATGGACGGGTCGTCCTCGCTCGCCGGCCTGATGGCGGCGACGCTGAAGCGGCTCGGCGAGATCGGCCGCGAGGCGCCGTCGGGCTTTCTCGTCTACGTCGACCAGGGCGAAGAGCTCTACGTCCGCGCCGAGGCTAGCCCGCGCAGGCGCTTTTCGGAAATCCTCGTCGAGGGCGCGCGCGACCCGCGGCTGTCGGTCCTCATGAGCCTGCGCGCGGATTTCACCGGCGAATTGCACGCCGATCGCGCCCTGTTCGACGCCCATCGCCGCATCGACGTGCCGCCGGTGCGCGCCGAAACGCTGCGGCTCATCGTCGAGGAGCCGGCGCGACGGCTCGGCGCGCGCTTCGATCCGCCAAATCTCGGCGCGGACATCGCCGCGCGCGCAGACGAGGAATCGACGGCCGACGCCGGCGCGCTGACGCTGATGTCCTACATGCTCGAGGACATGTGGTCGGACATGGTGCGGCGGGGCGACGGCATATTGCGGCTGCGCGCCGATTCCATCGAACTCGGCCGCGTGCTGGCGCATCGCGCCGACGCCTTCTTCGACACGCACCGCGTGGCGGTCAAGGAGATCGAGCGCATCTTCACGCTCAAGCTCGCCTCCGTGCGCGAGGACGGCGAGCCGGTGCGCCGGCGCGCGCGGCGCTCCGAGTTTTCGGACGCCGAATGGCGGCTCGTCTCGGAACTCGCCGACGCGCCGAACCGCCTTATCGTCACCGCGCAGCGCGGCGGGCTCGAAACCTATGCGGAAGTGGCGCACGAGGCGATCTTCAAGCGGTGGGGACGCCTGCGCGAATGGGTGGCGTCGCGCCAGAGCTTCCTGGTGTGGAAGACCGGCGTCGAGAGCAAGCGCCACGAATGGAGCGAGGGCGCCGAGAGCGAGGACCTGCTGTTGCGCGGCGCGCCGCTGACGCAGGCGCAGGCATGGCTCGCCACCCACGCCGAAGACCTCGACGAGGCCGAGCGTGACTTCATCGCGCGAAGCGGCGCGGCCGAAGCGGCGTTGCGCGAACGCGCGGAAGCGGAACGGGCGCAGCGCGAAGCCCTGCAGAAGCGATTGCTGCGCGGCGCCTTCGCGGCCGTCGTCGCCGTGTCGATCGTCGGGGCGGCGGCGATCTGGAAATGGCGCGAGGCCGAGCAACAGAAGACCGAGGCCGAAGCGCAGAAGCACGAGGCGCAACGACAGAGCGAAATCGCCGAACGCAATTTCGGCGCCGCCAAGAGCGCCGTCGACGGATTGATTTTCGACATCACGCAGGGCCTGCGCGATGTCGAGGGAATGCGCACCGAGACGGGCATGCGCATTCTCGACCGGGTGAGCGGCGTCGTCGATCGTCTCGCACGATCGGCGCCCGACCGGCCGGAATTGCAGCGGACGCGCAAGGTCATGCTCGACGAGATCGGGACGACCCTGCGGACGCAGGGCGCGACCGCGGAAGCCCTGGCGCGCTATCGCGAGGGTCTTCGCCTCGGCGAGGAACTCGCCGCGCGCGATCCCGAAAACGTGGACAGGCGCCGCGATCTCTCGGTCAGCCATATCAATATCGGCAATGTCCTGCTGGATCAGGGAAAGCTCGCCGAGGCGCTCGTCGAATTCCGCAAGGATCTCGCCATCGCCGAAGCGCTCGCGACGAAAGACCCGTCCAGTACCATCCTGCAACGCGACCTGGCCGTCAGTCACGAGAAGGTCGGCGACGCCTTGCGCGAAGATGGCGACAAGACCGGCGCGCTCGACGCGTTCCGCAAGAGCATCGGCATCCGCGAGACGCTTTTCGCGCGCAACAAGTCGGATCGTCTCGCGCAGCGCGACCTGTCGGTCAGTCACGAGAAGATGGGAAACATTCTCGCCGATCAGGACGACCTGCCCGGCGCGCGCGTCGAATACCAGAAGAGCCTGACGTTGCGCGAAGACCTAGCCAAGGTCGACCCCGGCAACATGCTGTGGCAGCGCGACATATCCGTCAGCCGCGAAAAGATCGCCAACGTCCTGCGCGATCAGGGCGACAAGGCCAGCGCGCTCGCCGAATATCGCAAGAGCCTGGCGATCCGCGAAATGCTCGCCGTGCGCGATCCGCTGAACACGCAGTGGCGGCGCGACATATCGGTCAGCCACAACAAGATCGGCGATATCCTGCGCGACCAGAACAGCAACGCCGAAGCGCGCGACGCCTACGAAAAGGGACTGGCGGCGATCGAGCCTCTCGCGGCGCGCGATCCGCTCAACACGATGTGGCAGCGCGATCTCGCGATCAGCAACGAGCGCATCGGCCTGATCAGCCAGAAGGCCGGCAACATGGACGGCGCGCGGCGCGCGTTTCAGGCCGAACTGGATATTTGCCAAAGGATATTGCAACGCAATCCCGACGACATCCAGACGCGGCTCATTGCGGTTTTCGCTCTATGGAGTCTCGGCAGGCTGAAAGGCGCGGAGGGCCGCGCCGACATCGAACAGGCGCTCGCCATCATCAAGCCGCTCGCCGCGACCGACAGGGTGGACGCCTACAGGCGCGGCTGGATTCCGATCATGGAGGCCGATCTCGCCAAGGCCGTGGCGCGACCGCAGGACGGGCGCTAAAGGGCCGCGCTCCCGGGAAATCGAGCGGTCACGGCACGGCGTAGATCGGCAAGAGAACGACCGCCAGCGCGAGGCAGGCGAGCAGCGCCGCCCAAAAAGTCAGCGCCACGGGATGGGCGATGCGCCGTTCGTTCGGATCCGCCATCGTCGCCTCGCGCGCCGGCGCGCAGCCGGCCTGCGCAACGCCAGGATGGTCGCAAGGGCGCGCCGCGGCGGCGACAAAGCGCACAACGCCGACGCGCCCTCCGCGCCGGTCAATCCTCCAGTTCGTCGATCGCGGATTGCTGGTCGAGCCGCTCCATCGCGTCGTGCGCCTTGCAGGCGGCGGCCTCCTTGTAGAGCTTGGTGGCGGCGTCGAGCTTCGACTTGCCGTAGAGGGACACAAACCCGTTGGCCTGCTCGATGCGCGCGATCGCCGAATCCGGCGTGAGCTTGCGCGCCGTCTCGAAATGCTTGATCGCGGAATCCTTGCTCGCGCCGTAGGTCAGCCCCGCGACGAGGCCGCCGACCTTGGCGACGACCTCGGCGTTGTAGGCGCCCAGCGCAATATGGGCTTCAGCGTGGTCGGGGGCGAGCGCCAGCGCCTTGTCGAGGCTGGCCTTGATCTTGCCGCCGAGACCCATGGCCAGCGCCTTGGCCACCGATATGCCCTGCCCGTAGCGGCCGAGCGCGGAGGCGTGGAAATAGAAGGCGTTGGGAAAATCCCTGGCGATCGCCTGCAGCTTTTCCGCGCGCGCCGCCGATTGCTGGAAGATTTCGAGCTGCCGCGCATCGTCGGTCTCGAGATAGGTGGCGTAGATGTTGGCGGCCTTGTTGGCGGCGTTGAAGCCGAGCGGGCCGAGCGCCTCGCCCTGCTCCGCCGCCGCGGCGAAATCGCCGGCATGGTAGGCGCGCCAGGCCGATTGCAGCGCCTCGGCGGCCTTGGCCGGCGGCATTTTCGGATCGAGCTTGGGATGCGCCTCGATCGCCTTTTTCACCCAGGCTTCATCGGGGAAAGGTTCGCAATCGCCGCGATGCAGCGCGCTCCAGGCCTTTTTCAGCGCGGGGCCGGCGTAGTCGTAGGCCTTGTCGGAATAAGGAAATTTCTTCCACGCGCTCTTGGCCATCTGCATTTCCTCTCAGTTTGCGTATCGGGTCGCCACTTGATCGAGCAATTCGCGTTCACGGGGGGCGAGATAGGGAGCGGCGAGCGCCAGCACCTGAAACACGCCGCGCCCGAGACCGTGGCCATCCTGCGGCGCGCGCGGATTGCGCGCGAATTCGAAGGAGAGCCAATAGGTGGCGACCAGCGCCATGTTCTCGGCGAGCAGCGCGACTTCGCCCGGCGTCGCCTTCATCTGGCCCGCCTGCACGAGACCGGTCATGATCTCGCGCGCGACGCGGATCTTGTGCGCGAGGATGCGCTTGAACTGCGTCTCGACGCAGCGATAGCGCGCGATCAGCTCGTTGATGTCGCGATAGACGAAGCGGTACTTCCAGATCGCCTCGAACACGAGATGCAGGAAAAGCCAGCAATCCTCGGCGTCGGGCAGGCGCAGTTCGGGCGCGGTCAGCGTTTCCTCGATCTCCGTCCGAAAGGCCGCGAACAGGTCTTCGACGATCTTTTCCTTGGAACGATAGTGATAGTAGAGATTGCCGGGACTGATGCCCATTTCGAGCGCGATCGCCGCCGTCGTCACCGTCGGCTCGCCGTGCGCGTTGAACTGGGCGAGCGCGGTCTCAAGAATCCGCTCGCGCGTCCTTCTTTTTGGCTTTGCCGCCATCCGCCCTCCTACCCGTCTTCGCGATCCTGTCACGGGTCGGGGCGGACGCGCCTTGAGCCAGCGCATGGTCGAGACGGCCGAGGGCCGCCTCGAGCCGTCGGGTTTCGGCGGCAAGACCCGTGGCCCGTCGGCCCGGCGCGGCGATGAGGCGGCGATCGGGATCGCTCAGCGTGGCATGGTCGAGGCGCAGGCCGTGCCGGGCGAGAACCGGCTCGAGTTCGCCCGCGCGGGAGCGGAGTTGCGCCCGCGTATGGCTGTAGGCGTGTTCGGCGAGGCGCCGCCGGTCGGCATAGCTGAAGACGTTGGCGAAGAAGATCATCGTGTCGTCGCGCGCCGGCTCGAACAGCATGATGTCAGCGTCGGAAAACTCATGGGCATAGCGATCCATGCCGACCTTCATGCGCGACTGGATGAGCGCGCGGAAGGTTTGCGACAGGACGGTGACGAGCCCTTCGTCCGAGAGTCGCGTCGGCGAACCCTTGGCCTCGCCGGATTTCAGCCGCGCGTTGAAGGGCACGAGCGGATTGACGCAGACCAGCAGCTTTGCGCCCGCTTTCAAGGCCACTGATGCATGGAGCGTTTTCTTGAGCGCGCCGTCGACATAGTCGCGCTCGCCGATGCGGGCGGGCGGGTAGAGGCCGGGCAGCGCGGAACTCGCCTTGACCGCTTCGGAGATCGGCACGTCCTCGTAGCCGGACGAGCCGAACACGACCGCCTCGGCAGCATCCAGATCGGTCGCGACGATGAACAGCTTGTGGCGCAGCGCGCGGAAATCGTTGGTGCGGCCGCTGCGGCCGAACAAGCGGGCGAGATAGTCGGCCGCCGCGTCATTGTCGAAGACGCCGTTGGGCAGAGCGCGCGTAAAGCCCTGCAACGCCTCGAAGAAACCTTGCGTCGGGCGGCTGGCGTCCGAGCGGTCGAGATAGGCGGCCAATGCGCCGAGCGCGAGGTCGGGCAGACGCGCGAGGCGGCGCGCATATTCGGCGAGCGCCGGCCGCATCAGGAAATCCGGCTCGAAAGGCTCGGCCTTTTCCTCGTTCTCGATGAAGCGCAGGCACAGATCGCGCGGCGTGAGGCCGTTGGCGAGGCTCGCCGCGATGAAAGCGCCGGCGCTGACGCCGACGGTGGCGTGACATTGCGTGAAATCGACGCCGACGAAGGCTTCCTGCAACGCGACCAGCGCGCCGATCTCGTAGATCGAGCCGAGCGGGCCGCCGCCCGCAAGCGCCAATCCGATCTTCGATTTCCCAGCGTCGGCCATCGCTCCCTCCACAAGACCGGGGAGGCCGCACTTCTGCGGCCTCCCTCAGCGATCCAGCCGAGCGCTTACTTGGCGACGACCTTGCGAGCGCTCTTCTCGTCCAGCATCTTGTTCGTCGCCTCGGTGAGCTCATGGACGCGCTTGGACAGCGTGTCGATGTCCTTGCGCGTCGGCACGTTGAGGCTGTGCAGGGCGCGGGCGACGCGATCCTCGAAGACCTTCTCCAGCTTGTCCCACGCGCCGGCGCCGCGCGACTTGATCTCGGCGATGCGCTCGTCGGCGGCGGTCTTGGTTTCTTCCTGCACGCGCTGGCCTTCGGCCACAAGCGCGTCGAAAACCTTCTGTCCCTCAGCCTGCGCCTTGGCGAAAGCGCCGAGACCGGCGAGCCAGATCTGATTGGCGGATTCGCGGATGGTGGCCGCGAGATTGTCGTCGTGTTTGGCGAGAGCCTTGAGTTTCTTGGCCATGACAAGTCCCCTTGCGAACTTGCGGCCCTTCCGAGTTTGGAAC
>JAGRKN010000030.1:0-19812 GCA_020442275.1 Rhodoblastus sp.
GCGAACACGTCGTCGCGCAGATCGGCGACCACGCGCTCGCCGATGGTCATCACGAGGTAGTAGCGGCAGCCCGACGCCAGCGCGAGCGCGCCGACCACCGCGAGCATGGCGGCGAAATAGCTGTTGATGAGCCCCGCGCTCGACCCCGAGAAACCGAAGTCGATCATCCGCCGCACGGCGAAGGGGAA
The DNA here is from genome assembly GCA_020442275.1 of Rhodoblastus sp. GTDB lineage: Bacteria > Pseudomonadota > Alphaproteobacteria > Rhizobiales > Beijerinckiaceae > JAJXWB01. Next base: position 189 of record JAGRKN010000030.1, read on the forward strand.
GGTCAGCGTCGCGGCGGAAGCGACGGTCAGCGCCACGACGGCGAGCGCGATCCGGCCGCGATTGCGCAGCGCGTAGGGCAGGAGGGGTTTCAGCGCGGCGAGCGAGCGCTCGCGGCGTTTCTCGCCTGAAACGGGGGTTTCGGTCGTCATCGCGCTTCTATAGACCCATCGGCGGGAAGGCGCGCGCGAAAATCGCCGGTCGCCCCGCGACAAATTGTGGCCCCCGGCCAGCGCCCTGTGCGGGAAATGCGGCGCCGGGGTTGATCCTGCCGCCGAAATCGGGCATAGGACCGGCCAATCGAAGCGGGCTCTCGCCGGCTTGGACCAAGATTCCGGAAAGACCCATGAAAGTCCGCAATTCCCTCAAGTCCCTGCGCGCGCGCCATCGCGACAACCAGATCGTCCGCCGCAAGGGCCGCGTCTACATCATCAACAAGACCCAGAAGCGCTACAAGGCGCGTCAGGGCTGATCCCACCGCCAGCGCGGTTGTTCAGGCCCCGGCTCGCCGGGGCTTTTTGTTTGGGCGATCTGCCTGAGTTCGGGCTTTGACGGCGGCTTCGCCACGCCCTAGCTTGGTCGCATGACCCTCTCGTTCGCCCGCGTCGCGCTCGCGGTCTCGCTGGCCGTCGGCCACGCCGCGCCCGTCGCGCTGGCCCAAAGTGGCGGTCTTGCTCAGCTCGATCCCGCCCCGCCCGCAAAACGCGGCGGCAATACGCTGAACATTCCCGGCCTGCCGCCGATCCAGCTTCCGCCCGGCGCCCGCGCCTTCGGCCCCAATGGGCCGGGGATCGACGACCAGCCGGCGCGCCCCGCCCGCCCGCTGGCCGAACCCGGCAGCAAAGAGCCCGGCCGCGACAGGCGGGAGGCGGACCGCAAGACGCCCGAGCGCATCGCCCCCCATTCCGTCCCCACCAACGAGGCCCAGCGCGCCAAGGTGCTGGACGCGCTCCATGCCCGCCTCAAGGCGGCCAATGACGATGAGGACGCCAAGGGCGTGGCCGTCGCCATCGAACGCGTCTGGTTGCGCTCGGGCTCCGACACCGCCGATCTCCTGATGGCCCGCGCGACCGCCGCCATGGCCGGCCACGACATGAAGACGGCCGAGACGCTGCTCGATTCCATCGTCGCGCTGGAGCCGGACTGGGCCGAAGGCTGGAACAAGCGGGCCATGCTGCGCTTCAACGGCGACAATATCGACGGCGCCATGTCGGACCTCGAGCATGTCCTGAAGATCGAGCCGCGCCATTTCGTGGCGCTCGCCGGCCTCGGCGCCATCCTGCAAAAATCCGGCCTCGACAAGCGCGCGCTCGACGCCTACCGCCGCGCGCTCGACGTCTATCCGCAGCAGCCCGACATCCGGAAATCGGTCGAGAAGCTGCGGATCGAAGTCGAGGGGCGCGATATTTGATCCTCGCGGTTCTCGTCGGTCTCGCCGCGCTCCTTGCCGCTCTCCTCCTCTGGTCGCACCAGAAAGCCCGCTCCTTCGAGCGCGCCTATCCGCCGCGCGGAACCTGCGTCGATACGCCCTTCTGCCGCCTGCATCTCGTCCGCCGCGATCCCAAGGGATCGCCTCTCGCGACGATCGTCCTGATCCACGGCGCGAGCGGCAATCAGGCGGATATGATGGCGCCGCTCGGCGACCGGCTCGCGGCGCAGGGTTTTCGCGTCTTCGCGGTGGATCGTCCCGGTCACGGCTATTCCGCGCGTCTGGCGCAGGACGCCTCGTCGCCGGCGGCGCAGGCGCGGGCCATCCGCGCCGGGCTGGAGGCGGCGGGCGTCGAGCGCGCCATCGTCGTCGGTCATTCCTGGGCGGGCGCGGTGGCGACCGCCTTCGCGCTCGATCATGCCGCATTCACCCAAGGCGTCGTCCTGCTCGCGCCCGTCACCCATCCCTGGCCGCGCGGCGTGCGCTGGTACTACCGGCTCGCCTCGCAACCCGTCCTCGGCTGGCTGTTCACGCGCACGCTGCTGCTGCCCGCCGGCCTCGCCTCCTTCGGGAGCGCGCTTTCGGGCGTGTTCGCGCCGCAGCTGACGCCATCAGGCTATGCCGAGGCCACGGGCGCCGTTCTGGCGCTCCGGCCCTGGATTTTTCGCGCCAATGCCGAGGATGTCGCCGACCTGCGCGAGCATCTCGAAAGGCAGGCGCCGCGGATCCCGGAAATCGCCCTGCCGGTCGCCATCCTCTCGGGCGACCGCGACGCCGTCGTGCTCACCGAACGCCATTCCTATGGCTGCGCCCGCGAAATCGCCGGCGCGACGCTGGAATTGCTGCCGGGTGTCGGGCATTCCCCGCATTGGGCGGCGCCGGAGAAGACGATCGAGACGATCGTCGCCCTGGCGGGCCGCATTCAATCCGCCCGCCAGATAAGCCCGGTCGCGGGGCCAAGCGCGCCCTCGCTCAGCTCGTAATATTGCAACCGCTCGGGATCGACCGGGCCCGGCATCTTCATCTTGCCATCGGGGACCCGCGCGAAACCCATGCGGCCGTAATAGCCGGGATCGCCGACGAGGATGACCAGCCTGTGGCCCGCCGCGCGTGCGGCCTCGAGCGATTTCTTGACGAGTTTTTCACCGAGCCCATGCTGACGGAAGGCGGGTTCCACGACCAGCGGCCCGAGCAGCAATGCTGGAGAATCCCCGATTCGGATCGGCGTCATGCGGTTGGCGCCGACGAGAATGGTGCCGACGCGCGCGACGAAGGACAGCGCCGCATCGCCCTTCAGCCCCTCGCGCAGGCGATAGGCGGTCTTGGCGAAACGGCCGGGCCCGAAGGCATGTTCGGTCAGCCGCTCGATAGCGGCCAGGTCTGCGTCGGTCTGGGGCGAGAAGGAAAAGGCGAGTTCGGTCATGACGGCGTCGCGGGACAGGGTCGCAGGAGCCCGTGCGGGCGTTCACACGCGCGAAATGCGCGGGGCCGTCTATCGTCGCTGGCGGAGCCGTGTCGTCATGCGCGGTGTTGGATCACGAAACACGCGCGCCCGCAAGCCGCGCGCGACAGGATGCTTATTCAGCCGGCGCCGTGCGGCGCGGCGGCTGCGGCGCCGTCCCCACGAGGCGCGTCGCCAGCACGATCACGACCAGCGTCGCGATATAGACGACCACTTGCAGCGCGGAGGGCTGGTCGGAATAGCCGATCAGCGTGTGCAGCACCCGGCCGAACAGGCTCGTATCCGAGAGAATGCCGGAGGTGTCCCAGGCTGTCTGCGCCAGCGCGTTGACCACGCCCGCCTGCTGAAGGAAGGCGACGCATTGCGCGGCGAGCCCCGCCGCCAGCAGCGTGATCAGCGTGGTCGTGACGCCGAAGAGATAATGCGAGGGAATGCGCACGAGACCGGCGAAGGTGACCAGGCTGAGCACGACGCCCGCCAGCAATCCAAGCGCGCCGCCGGTGATCAGCGACGCCGCCGTCTCGCCGCCCGATACGGCGACGCCGTAGAGGAACAGCACGACTTCCGAACCTTCGCGCAGCACCGCGACGCCGACCACGACGGCGAGCGCCGCCATCGACTTGTCGCCCTCGACGACCGCCTGCCCGACGCTCTTGAGTTCGGCGGCGAGTTCGCGCCCGTGCCGCGCCATCCAGATATTGTGCCAGGCGAGCATGACGACCGCGAGCGCCAGCACGCCCGCGTTGAACATCTCCTGCCCGATGCCGGCCATGGCGCTCGAGATGCGCTCGGCGAACAGCGCCATCAGGCCTGCGCCCGCGAGACCGCCGGCGACGCCGACGACCACCCAGCGCAACGCATGCGGCGCGCCGCGCGTCGCGGCCATCACGATGCCGACGATCAGGCCGGCCTCGATGACCTCGCGAAAGACAATGATGAGCGCGCCCAGCATGAAAGCGATCTTACTCCATTATTCGACGACAAGCTCGCCCTTTGCGGTCTTGTCGTGAAACTCGTCCTCGAACTTGTACTTGCCCGGCGCGAGCGCCCGGATCTTGAACGAGGCCTCGGCGCCGCCCTTGATGATCTTTTCCACGCGCAGCGACTTGCTCTCGAATTCCATCGGCGTCTGGTCGAGATTCTTGACGATGATAGTGAAGGGTTTGTTGGCGACGGCCTTGGGCTGCGCCTGATCGAATTTGTGGTCCTTGACCGTCAAGGTCAGCGTCGGACCGTCCTCGGCGAGAGCGGGCGAAGCCGCGACGAGCGCGCCGCCACAGAACGCTACAGCCATCAGAATGGAACGCGGACGGATGGGCATGACCAAGTCCTCAGACCTCTTGCTCGAGATTTCGTTGGCGCGGCGCGCCGACCCTGCCATTGAACAAATCCGGATTTCGCGAACAAGAGTGGCGCTGCAAGATTAAATCCGTTCCAAAACCGGAACGGGGCGTCCTGCGGCCGCTTTGCGCCGCCGCCATGCAGGTCTCGCGCGCCCGTCCTGCGCGCCACGCCCCGCGACAAGGCGCCGCACGCTCGATACAACAGGCGCGGGAGGCGACATGCAGACCGCGACCGATCAGGCACGTGCGGCGCTCAGGCAGATGCAGCTGATCAATGCCGCGCATCTCCTGACCCACTACTCGCTCCTCATCCTGCCGACGGCCGTGCTCGCCATGGCGGCGCCCGGCTCGCCCTTCGGCGCCGACTACGGCCCGATCGTGGCGCTGGCGACCGCCATGTTCGCCCTTTATGGCGCGGGCTCGCTGCCGCAGGGCTGGCTCGCTGCGCGCTTCGGCCGGCCGCGCATGATGCTTGCCTTTTTCCTCGGCACGGGCGCCTCGCTCGTCGCGGCGAGTTTCGCGCAGGGACGAACCGGCCTCGCCATTGCTCTCGGCTTCGCCGGCTTCTTCTCCGCCATCTATCACCCGATCGGCACGGCCATGCTGGTCGAGGCCGCCGGCGAAAAGCCCGGACGCGCGCTCGGCGTCAACGGGGTCTTCGGCAATCTCGGCGTCGCCTCCGCCCCGCTCGTCACCGCCTTCCTGTCGCAACAGGCTGGCTGGCGCGTCGGCTTTCTCGTTCCCGGCCTGGTCTGCATCGCCCTCGGCCTGTGGTGGGCGACGCAGAACCATGTCGAGATCGCCCGCCATGTGCAGGGCCGTCCCTTCCCGGACATCCCCAAGGCCATCGTGCGGCGCGCGCTCGTCGTCATGCTGTCGATCTCGGCGGCGTCCGGCCTCGTCTTCAACGCCTTCACGGTGCTTCTGCCAAAACTGATGGCCGAGCGCCTCGCCGCCGATCCTGGACTTCTCCCGCTCGTCGGCGTCCTCGCCTTCGCGGTCACGCTCTGCGGCGCGCTCACGCAATTTACCGTCGGGCGTCTCATCGACCGCACGACGCTCAAGCGCATCTTCCTGCCGCTGGCGATGACGCTCGCGCCCGCCATGGCCCTGCTCGCCTTCGCGCGCGGCTGGATGGCGCTGCCGCTCGCCGGCATCGTGGCGGCGGTCATCTTCGGACAGGTGACGATCAACGAGACCATGACGGCGCGCTACATTTCGCCGCCGATGCGCGCAAAGATCTACTCGCTGCGCTTCTTCATCGGCTTCGTCGGCGGCGCGGCCGCCGCGCCGCTCGTCGGTTTCCTGCACGAGCGCACGGGCTCGCTGTCGCTGGTCGTGCTGATCCTCGCCGCCGTCGCCTGCGTCACGCTCGCCTGCGCGGTGGCCTTCCCGGATCGTCGCGAGGAGCTGGCGCCGGAATTGTGGGAACGCGCGCCAGAGGCTACGCCGGCCGTGGCGCCGGCTGAGTGATCACCAAGTCGCGCTGACTTCGGCTCCGCCGAAAATTTCCGCCAGCCGCGCCCGCGTCGCCCGCGTGGCGCCCTCGGGCAACGCATCCGGGGCAAAAAAGCCGGCCTCCGCAATTTCCCAGTCCGGCTGCTTGGGTTCGGCCTCTGCAAAATCGCGCACGACATAGAAGGCGACGTGATCGCGCCCGCGATTGTGATGCAGGCTGCGCAGCTCCGGCGCGCCCGTGAGCGCAATGCCGCCCTCCTCCAGCAACTCGCGCGCCAGCGCGTCGCCGAAAGACTCGCCGCGCTCCACGCCGCCGCCCGGCAGATACCAGCCCGCGACATAGGTATGGCGCACGAGGAAGACACGGCCCTGAGCATCGATCACGGCCGCGCGAACCCCCAGCGTCATCGCGCGACGCAGCAGGCCGAGGCGCTTGATGACGCCTTCCATCAGGCGCGTGCGCAGGGAGGAGGGATACGTGGGGGTGGTCATGGAGCTATCAATTTCCTAGAACGATTCTAATTGCCTGGCCAATCTCGTCCCGGAGCCCCCGTTGAAAGCTTTCGCCGATCTGACCGAGCGCGAAATCCTCGCCATCGCCATCGCGTCGGAGGAAGAGGACGCACGCATCTATCTCGCCTTCGCCGAGGATCTCGACGAGCGCTATCCCGCTTCCGCCAAGACCTTCCGCGACATGGCAAATGTCGAGCACACCCATCGGGACATGCTGCTCAATCAATACAAGCGCCGTTTCGGCGACATCCTGCCGCCGATCCGTCGCGAGGACGTGAAGGGCACGCTCAAGCGCCGTCCGATCTGGCTGACCAAGAATCTTCCCCTCGACCGCATCCGCGACGAGGCGGAAGTCATGGAGCATCAGGCCGCCCGCTACTACCAGCTCGCCGCCGAGCAGGCGACGGACGTCGACACGCGCAAGCTCCTCGGCGAACTCGCGCTGGCCGAACAGGGCCACGAAAAGCTCGCCGGCAAAATGTCCGCCGACAATCTCACGCCCGACGCGCGCGAGGAGGAGGATCGCACCCGCCACCGCCTGTTCGTGCTGCAATATGTGCAGCCGGGCCTCGCCGGCCTGATGGATGGTTCGGTCTCGACGCTGGCGCCGCTCTTTGCGGCCGCCTTCGCCACGCACCACAATTGGGAGACGTTTCTCGTCGGCCTCGCCGCCTCGATCGGCGCCGGCATTTCCATGGGCTTCGCGGAAGCCTTGTCAGACGACGGCTCGCTGACCGGGCGCGGTTCTCCCTGGCTGCGCGGCGCGGTCTGCGGCGTGATGACGACGCTCGGCGGGCTCGGCCACACGATCCCCTATCTCGTGCCTGACGCCTGGCCGAATTCCTTCTGGATCGCCACGGGCGTCGCCGGCGCCGTCGTTTTCGTCGAACTCTGGGCCATCGCCTTCATCCGCGCGAAATACATGGACACGCCCTTCCTGCAGGCGGTCTTCCAGATCGTGCTCGGCGGCGTGATCGTGCTGGCGGCTGGGATATTGATCGGGGGGGCGTGAGCGAGCGGCCGGCGCCCGGAAGCGGACACTGCCGATGCGAAAATCCGTCCCGCGAAAGACTTCGCGGGACGCTCTTGTCTAAAATCCGGATATCCCGCTGCCCGCCGCGACATCGGCCGCCAGGCGCGGGCCGCTGTCCCGAGGCCCGGCGTCTCGCGCTGCGAACTTGCCGGATTTGGTCTTGCGAATTCGCACAACGCGCGTCGACGAGACCCAACCGGCGTCTAGCGGCGCGTAAGCGACCAACGCGCGATCGGGGGACCGACCTGCAGTCCTGATCCTAGCCGCGTTCGGCCCTGCTGCAACGTCCGGCACACCATCTGGAGATTGCGCGTCCGGAGCATCCTCGTCCGTGGTCGGCCTCCTGTACTTGCTCCCGCAGGATGCCAGTGCCGGCGGCGCAACAAATTTCTGCTGCTCGCCCGTGTCGTAGGACAAGCCGACGAGATCGCCGGCCACCCTATCCCAGTTATGACGGCCGATCGGCGAATTGGTTCGCGTCAGATCGTATCGGACGCTTCGAACGCAAGGCGACGAGGCTGCCGGCTTTCCCTGTACGACCGCGCGCAGCGGCTGCAAGATTTCGCCAATCTGATAGACGCGGTCAATTTCGAGCTTATCGACATTCGCGTCATAGACGCTCTTCTCGACATAGGAGGCGCCCGTCACTGGCGACGGGTCGAAAGCGAAGACCTTCACGATCTTCGGACGTTTCGGATTGTTGGCGAGACCGGCAAGTTGGGCGAGTCCTCCGCCCAAAGAATGGCCGACCGAGACAATTTGCGTCGCGCCCTTTGCACGCCGGACACAATCAAGTTGCGTTATTTTGCCGATGATGCCGTCGATATTGCGGCGCAATTGTCTGTATTCGTCATCGTAGAAATAGCCCGATGCATAATCGAGATTCGATATCCAATCCGCGAACGACGATGTCGATCCCCGAAACGCGATGCTGACTTCTCTGCAGGCGGCGCGCGATCGCTTCGTAGCTCCGGTACGCGCCCAGACTTGAAACGTCGGACCGCCGGAAATGGCCCTCTTTCCCTTGTCCTTTTCGATCATCCGCAAGCAATCGGGATTTGCTTCATAGCAGGTGAGATAGCCGGTCGAGCCGAATTGAAATTGCCAAGATCGAAGGTAGTTGGCCGCGCGTTTGTCGCCTGCGAAGGATTCGGTAGCCAACTGGACATCTGCGCCGTCGACATTCGGTTGCCCATTTGGACCGAGCAGTTTGTTGAACCGGTCCAGTTCGACGTACGCGGCGGAAGCCTGAAGCGCGTATGGCGCGTAATAGCGCGCATATTTCGTAGCGTAGGAGCCCCGGACGTCCTTGATATCGTTGTCGCCCGATTGCGACAATGCAGGTTGAACCGGCATGCAAGCCGCCGCAAACGCGACGATCGCCCAACATCGGGCAATTGATGTGTAGCTAAAGCCCATGGCGCACCCCCCGCTCAGGACGCCAGAAAGTTTCCATGATTTCGCGGGAACGGCAATGGTTGGTCTTGCCAGATGACGTCACAGTCAAGGCGCTATTCGAGCATCGAAGGTCAAGCCGTATCACGCGACAACAATCGCACGGAGACTATTGCTATCGCATATCCCAAAAACAAGACGCCGCACAGGATGATCCCGCCAAACGACAGAGTGGGTTCTGCGAGGCGGACCGCTGCATGCGCACTGTCGACTGCGCCGCCAAAGATCCTGCAATCGCCCACGCCACCGGCGTTGGGCTCACAGTGCCATCCTCTTGAGAGCAGCCCAATTGCGAGTATTGGCCCAAAATAGGGGGCGAAGGCGCAAACGATCGTCGCGAGCAAACCGAGCAGTGTACGAGACAACGTGTCAAGCCAGCCGCGCACCGACGCAAGAAGGCAAGCCACCAGCCAGAGCCCGGTCGCCAAGTTGTATGCGAGTAGCCAACGATCGGACCGCTCGACGAGTTCAACGACCGATGCGGCCGCGACACGCAATGTCGCCTCTATGATCTCGTTCACGGAAAACCATGCAACGACGCACTGTGTCGTTTGATCGACGCGGCACCCTGAGACGAGCGCGACCGTCGCCATAGCCCATATCGACAGGATCGGCGCGAGGGGAACGAGCAGCAAGAAAAGGAACAAGCGCCGTGCGACTCGCCTCTTGAAATGTCCGGCGACCGTCGATGTCATTTCCTGCGCGTCCATGACCCCTTGGAATGTTAGCAGCTTCGCATATCGTCCGCCAATCCGTCAGAAACGCCAATCACCACTCGATCAGCCGCCCGGAAACGCGATAGAACGGCCCGTGCCCTTTCTCCTCGCCCATCTCTCCGACCTGCATCTCGGCCCCCTGCCGCGCCCTCGCGCGCGAGACCTCGCCGGCAAGCGGCTAACCGGATGGTTCAACTGGGAGCGCTCGCGCGCGCATGTGCACAACATGGACGTGCTGGCGAACCTCATCGCCGACATTCATGCGCGAAACCCCGATCACATCGCGGTGACCGGCGATCTCGCCAACATCGGCCTCCCGGCCGAATTCGAACTCGCGCGCGGCGTGATGGAGACGATCGGCGCGCCCCATGACGCGAGTTTCACGCCCGGCAATCACGACGCCTATGTGCGCTCCTCGCTCGACCATCTCGCGCGCGCCTTCGCGCCCTGGGCGACGGGAGACGACGGCGCCACGGCCTATCCCTATCTGCGCGTGCGGGGCGATGCGGCGCTGATCGGCCTGTCTTCAGGCGTGCCGACCGCGCCGTTCATGGCTTCGGGCAGGCTCGGCCCGCGCCAGCGCGAGGCGCTCGGACGGATGCTCGACGAAACGAAGGCGCGCGGCCTCGCGCGGATCGTCATGCTGCACCATCCCCCGAACAAGACTGGCGCCTCGATCGGCCGCGGCCTGATGGACGCCGGCGCCTTCGAGACGCTGATCGCGCGCCATGGCGCGGAGCTCGTCATCCACGGCCACAATCACAAGCTGTCGGTCATGCATCTGCGCGGACCGGACCGCCGGCCCGTGCCCGTGGTCGGCGTCGCCTCGGCGTCGGCCGCCGGCGGCTCGCGCACCCATCGCGCCGGCTACAACCTGTTCCGCATCGAACGCGCCGGCGAGGGCTTTGCGATTCAGGCGCATGCGCGGGGCCTGATGGACGATCGCGTCACCATCGGCGATCTCGGCCCGATCGCGCTCAAGCTTCCGTAGTTGCGCAAACGCTTGTTAACTTTTGCCATTGGCCGCATTCTCGCGGCATCGCGCCGCGACGGCGCGCGGCAGGCGGAGGCGATCGCATGGCCCGTTTCGCCACGTTACGCGAGACCAGCGCGCGCCACGCGGCGCAGCAGATACGCGTAGCGGCGAACCCGGCCGACATAGCCGACGAATGGCGCCTGCTGGAGGAGACCGGCCACGCCACCGTCTTTCAGACTCGCGCCTGGCTCGAACCATGGTTCGAAATCGTTGCTCACAACGCGCGGGCCGATCCCGTATTGGTTCTGGTGAGCGATCGAGCCTCAGGCGCGCCGCAGATGCTGCTGCCGCTCTGCCGCCGCCGCGAAAGAGCGCTCGCCTCGATCGAATTCGCCGACCTCGGCGCCAGCGACTACAACGCGCCGCTGATCGCAACGGACTTCCGTCCTTCGCAAACGGAATTCTCATCTCTCTGGGCGGTGATCCGCTCCGTCCTGCCGGCCGCCGACATACTGCGCATCGACAAGTCGCCGGCCACGATTGGGAATGCGCCCAATCCACTCGCAAGCCTGAGTTTCATGAGGCGGCTCTCGCTCGGCGCCTGGAACGTGACGCTGCCCGCCAGCCACGACGCCTATGTGCGCGAAATACTGAGCGCACGCCATCGCAAGGAGCTTGCCCGCAAGCATCGTCGGCTCGAAGCGAGCGGCGCTCTTCGTTTCGTTCGCGCAAGCGGGCCGAACGAGGCGGTCATCATGTTGCGCGCGCTCGCGGACATGCGCCGAAAGCGCTATATCGCGCTCGGGCGGCGCGATATTCTCGCCGATGACGCCTTCTGCGCCTTTTACGAAAACCTGCTGGCGCGCGCCGACATGCTCGCGGAAACCTGGGCGCTCGACGTCGGCGGCGTCCGCGTCGCAATCCTGTTCGGATTGCGCCACGCTGGCGCGTTTCACTTCCTGCTGTCAGGCTTCTCGGACGGCGAATGGGCGTCGAAATCCGTCGGCAGCGTCGCCGCCGATTTCATGATTGCGCAGGCGATCGAAGACAGTCTGCAAGTCTTCGATTTCACGATCGGCAATGCGCCTTACAAGCGCCATTTCGGAGCCGTGCGGCGCGATCTGTTCGGCGGCGCGCAGGCGCTTTCCTATCGCGCGCTTCCGCAGGTGGCCGAACGGCGCATCAAGGGATCGTTGCGGGCATTGCTGCTGCCGCCGGCGGCGGCGAGGCCGATGCCCGGTCAGTGGAGATAGTTTTTCCAGAGCCACCACGCGCCAGCGGCGAGCAGGCCGAAGAACACGGCCGAGCCGATCACCTCGATGAGGAAACCGAAGGCGCGCGCGAGAACGCGCAGGAAACCCGGCCGCGCGCGCGGGGGCTTTGCCGGCGGCGGCTGTTGCGCGCCCGGCGCGCTCGCGAGGCCGATGCCGCGCAGCGGTTGTATCGCGGGATTGGACGCGGCCGTAAGCGCCTTCTCCCGCTCGATCAGGCGCCGCGCGAGATAATCGGCGACGGCCTGCGTGATGGCGTCGGTCTGATCGCTTTCGGCCAGCAGCACGCGGCCGTTGCGCGTGTCCTGCAGGAAGCGGAAACCGCGCCGGTCGCGCGTCAGCTCGACGAAGGCGATCATGTCGACGAACAAGCGCGGCTTCTCGCCCTGGATCAGGCCGAGATCGAAGAGATCGCAATCTTCCGGCAATTGCGCGAAGACGGGCTCCAGCTGTTCGCGCAGCAGATCGAGCCGCGCGACGGCCGCGCCCATCAGTTCGTCCTGAGCATCGCCGCGCTCGGCGCTTTCGAGCCGCGCGCGACGCAACGCGGCCTTCAGGCTGATCGGTTCGCGCACGCGCGCCATGGCCGCCTCGCGCGGCTCCCGCGCGCTGCGCTCGTCCTCGCCGGTATCATGGGTCACGTCCATCGCGCCTCTCGCGTCCGGGCGTGGCCGTCCGGACGCAAACTGTCGCCGCGCTACGTCGACCTTACGCCGCCTGCTGCATCGCCGAAAGCGTCCAGGCGGAGGAATCCGCCCCGGGCGAGCGGCGGAAGGTCCAGAGCTCCGTCACCTCCTCCGGGATCGTCGAGGCGCCCGGCACGGTGCGGCCCGTCGCCTTCTCGACCAGCACGTCGTTGAGCGAAAAGCGCATGGCGACGGTCGCGTAGTCGGCGTCCGGCTCGCGCCAGCTCTCGGCGAGATCGCCCTGCAACAGGCGCACGCCCGTCACCTTGTTGACGAGGCCGCGCGCGGCATTGTCGGCGATCTCCTGCTCGAGATTGGCGGCCACTTCCGGCGTGCAGATGCGGCGCAACGTGCCGACGTCCTCGGCGGAGAACGCGGCCTGCACCTCGCCGAGCCGACGCTCGAAGGCCTGATAGTCGCTCTGCACGATCTGCAATGGCGCGGTCGGCGCGGGAGTCTGGCCGGCAAAGCCGCCGCCGAAACCGCCGCCGAAGCCGCTGTTGGGCGCGCCGCCGGCGAGGCCGCCGTTCGACGCCGGACCACGATAGGCCGCGCCCTGAGCGCCGCCGGGCGCGGCGCCCGCGACCTGACGGTTGCGGAACCAGTTCATTGCGAAACGCACCACCAACACGATCAGACCGATCTGCAGCAGAAGGCCGAGGAACGAGGTCAGCCCGCCGAGGCCGCCCATCAGCCCATGGCCGAACAGCATGCCGAACAGGCCTGCGCCCAGCAGGCCGCCGAGCAGCCCGCCCATCAGGCCGCGGCCGAAGCCCGAGCGCGAGGGCTGTGTCGCGGCGGGGGTCGACGGGCCGGCCTTCGGCGTAACCGACCGCTGGATCGGCGCTGCGGCGCCGGGCGCGGTGTGGGTCGACGGCGGAGCCGAATAGGTCTTGGCGCCACGGCTGCCGAAGGACGAGCCGCCGCCTGGCCGCGCATATGCGTCGAGGGCGCCGATCGACAGCGCAGCCGCGAGCGCGGCAAAAACAGCAAATTTCCGGAAGTTCATGTCGCTCCTCCCCACGCCCTCCCGGGCGCGAACGAAACAATATGGGGAGGACAGGCCGCCCGCCGCAAGCTCCCGGCGGCCGACGGACGCAAAATTTCGAACTCGAGCCTTACCAGGCCGCGACGACGGCGCTCACAACGACGGCGCAGGCGGCGCAAACCGCGAGAAGATCGAGGGTCCGGGTCATCGCCATCGTCTGTCTCCTTCGGGATCGGGTCCGGACGCGAGTCCGCATCCGGTCTGTCATCGATTTGTTAAGAATACCTTCCGCCCTTGCTGCAATGAAGCATGAAGCTTTCGCATATGCGAAGAAGATTGCGTCAGGGCGCCCATTTTTCAGCCACGCGCATGATGCTCGCATTTGCATCGGCGCAGTGTTATTGGTCTTAACATGACCGACCGGAATAATTTCTGCGGCCCCCGGCGCGGCTACCATCACGGCCGGCTGAAGGACGCCCTGCTGGAGGCTGCGCGCAGCCTCGTGGCGGAGCGCGGGCCTGCGGGCTTCACCCTTACCGAGGCCGCCAAGCGCGTTGGCGTGACGGCGGCTGCGCCCTATCGCCATTTCGCCGATCGCAACGAGCTGATGAGCGAACTCGCCCGGCGAGGCTTCGAGACTTTCGGCCAGAAGCTGGAGCAGGCCTGGGACAACGGTCAGCCCGACGCCACCTCCGCCATGCGGCGCATGGGCGAGGCCTACCTACAGTTCGCGCAGGCCGAACCCGGCCTCTACAGCGCCATGTTCGGCAATGTGCAGGCGCTGCACACGCCGACCTCGGGCGCCGCCGCCGACCGGGCGCTGGCGATGATTCATCACGCCTGCGCCGCTGTGCTGCGCCAGTACGGCGCGCCTGATACGGGCGCCCGCGACCTCGCGTTGCAGGTCTGGGCCTACAGCCATGGAGTCGCCCAACTCGTGCTGTCAGGCCATTTCGCCAGCGCGGAAACGAATGCGCAGGGCCTGATGCGCAGCGGCGCGTCGAACATCGTGGAAATGGCGGTGCGCAAGGCGGTCGGCCAATCCTGATAGTCGAGGGGGAAAACGCGTGAATGCAGGATCGCTTGTGTCTCTCGTCGGGCGCGTCCGGCAACCGGGCGCGACGAGACGGGGCGCGCTTCTGGCGAGCCTCGTCGCCGGCCTCGCAATTCTGAGCATCGGATCGGCGCGCGCCTACATCAGAACCATGCCGCTTCCCGAACTGGTGGCTGCATCGGAGCTGATCGCCATCGCCGAAGTGATCGAGATCGCCGATGCGCCGCGTGGCGCGGCCGGCGCCCGCATCCGCAATGTCCTGAAAGTGTCGCGCGTCCTCAAGGGGCGCTACGCGCCGGCGCCCCCGCTGACGATCGGGACGCATTACCGGCCGGGAGAAGCGGCGCGCGAAGACAGCGTCGTGTTTCCGCCCCAGGGACAACGCGTCCTCCTTTTTCTGAAGCAGGCGCCGGACGGGAGTTGGAGGCTGGTCAACGGCATCCAGGGCCTCTGGCCGCTCGAAGCCGGCAGCGGCAAGACTTTGCGAATGGGGTTTCGCTATTCCATCGCCGAGGTCGAACGGCTGATCGCAGGCAAACCCTGATTCACGGAATGAAGCCGACCGCCGCCGAGGCGGCGTTGGCGACAAGCGACAGCGCGATGCTCCGGCGCATGGAAAAGCCGCCGAGACGATAGCCGAACGCCTCAGTCAGACAGGCGGCCGCCTCGATAAGGGCGACGCACGGCCAATAGCCGAGAGGCCCCCAGAGCGCGATCACGCCATGCCATGCGAAGGGCTGCGTCACGAGCGTACCGGCGGCAGCGACAAGCGCGGCCCTCGCCGGGCTCGTCCACTTCATCGACCACGCGAGAATTGCGGCGACGCAGGCCTCTGTTGCGGCCGACAGGATCAGCGGCGTGATTTCGATCATGGACGCGGGCCGCGATCGATGGAAAGTCTTGCGCGTCGCGCACTGGAGACTTCCGTATGATCCGCCTCCTCGGAACCGCCGGCCTTGTCCTGTGCGCAGGAGCGGCCTTCGCCGACATCGTCCCCAAACCGCATGTTCTGCGCGCGAGAATGGCCAAGGCCATCGTCGCCGCGGGACATGAATGTCCCTCCGTGGTCTCCGTCCAATTCACAAGCGATCCGCGACATCAAACCCTGCGACAGGACGGCTACAAGGTCTACATCGTCGATTGCGCGAGTAGCGGCTGGTTTGTCGTCGCGACGCCGCGCGTCACAAGCGAGGGACGCCGAACGGTGGTGCGACCGATCGACTAGGCCCCGCGCCCACCGCTGCGCTTCGATGTTCAATCGCTTTCCGGGGGCTCGGTCGTGAGCCTGTCGCGCTGGCAGGGACCTGTTTCCTCCCAGCGCGCGCCGCCATTCGCTGGCGCGTAATTCGGCAGTCGCGCGCTGAAGGCATGCCACGTCATGACAATCTCTTTGCCTTCCGCCTTTCGGCCGCCAGCCTTGCCGACCCAGTACGGCAATTTTTGTGGCCTGCGAAAGCGGCTGCCCATCGCCTGCCCCGTGTACGGCACGAAAGCTCCGCCGATGACACAACCAATCGCGCGGTGACTGAGCAGAGGACGCGTCGCCTGCGCGCCAGTCGCGCCGAACGCGCACATCGTGAGAATGCCGGCAATTACTGCGAATGCGGTTCGCCCCATGGCTGTCACGCCTTTCGATACGGCGCGGTTCACGCGATCATCGCCCCTACCGGCCGCCGCTCGCCGGCGCCGCGCGTCCCTCGGCCCAAGCGTGGCCAACGCCGCCCGACTGCTCGTTCTGCGCCCATGTAGTGGGATCGGAGTCGACGACCGTATAGGCGCCGGCCGGCAGGACGATGCTCGGCGAGGCGATCCAGTAGACGTTCTTGGCCCCGCCGAGTCCGGCGCCGCCGACCGCCTGCCACGGGCCATAGGTCGTCCCCGCCGCGCTCCGCAGAGCGATCGTCCCAACCGCCGCCGTACCGCGCCCATTGTTCCAGTGATAGGTCGTGATCTTCGCGAGTTCCGTCGGGCCGGACAGCGTCATGACGGTCGGTTTCGTCGGCCCATTGTAGACTTGGGAATTGTTGCCGACGAAGAGCACCCGCGTCAGCGGACCGTTCGAGCCGCCATCCTGCTTGGGCGCATGGACGACGTTCTGGCTGCCGCCGAAGCAGTCGGGCAGGACCGATTTTCCCGATCCGACCGGCAGCACGCAGATCGACCGCCAGCGGACCTTGTCCTCGTTGCGCACGTAGATCATCGCGCGCCGGTCGCCGGGATCGGAATATTGCATGAGATCCGCCGGGTTCTTTTCCATGCGGAATCCGTTTTCCGTGGCGGAGGCGCCGAATAGCGTGACCTTCCACTTCTCGTGCGGTCCGAGCGTGAATGGGCCCTGCGTCCACCAGGTCGAAATGGTCTGCCCCTGCGGATCGGAGACGGCGGTATAGATCATGTACTGCCCGGTCTCGAAGGTCGGATTGCCGAGCGCCGCCACCGGCAGCGTATGGCCGGGCTGCCCCGGAAACTGCGTCGAATTGGGCGTGACGGACGTCCATTTGCTGTAGGTCGCCGGCGCCGCGGCCTTCGATCCGCCGCCCGAACCGATGTCGATCGTCACCTCGGAGACCTGGCTCCATTGCTGGAATCCGGCGGAGCCGAACATCCGGCAGGGAGCGCCGAGCGAAACCTCGAAATCGTAAAGGCGCGGCTCGAGCCGGTAGCGAGCGGTCTTCTCGAGCGGCAGGCCTTCTATGAAGCCCCCGGTCGTCCGCTTGCCTCCCTGTTCGACCTCGGAGTCGACGAAAACGAAGGGCGTGGTCGAGCTCCACCCCTGGAAACGGCCGCTCTTGTATTCCCCGAACCGAACGGGGATGAGGTCCGAATAGCCGGCGGAGCGATAGGGTTTGAGGCGAATGCGCAATGTCGCCTCGCCCGGCCCCTGGACCTGAAAGCGCTTCGTGACCGCGCTGTCGCAATGCGGCGCATTCTCCATGCTCTTGAATTCGGCGCGCAGCTCAAGCGCCTGCGCTTCCGCGCGAGGCGCAACGCCGGCGACAAACGCCGCGATGACGGACAAGGCCAGAATTCGGAAGTTTGCCACGTTCACCCCCAATATGCCGGGCGCGCCGGGGCCCGTCTGATCCAGTACAGCCCCGGCGCAGACGGGCGACAACCGAAGATTAGCGTTTGCCATCATGGCTTTGTTTGACTGGGGTCAAGCTCCGGCGCGACTGTTGGCCGCGTAATCCCGCCATTCCCCCGCTCGCTCCGCTCCGCCAGCCCGGGGGCCGGCGAGAGTAACGCGTCCCAGATGCAATTCCCCAAGGACTGCGCTAAATACACCGCCCATGAGCCCGCCGTTGAACTCGCTCGACCTGCCCAAGGCGCCGGCCGACACGCGCGTCGTCGTCGCCATGTCCGGCGGCGTCGATTCCTCCGTCGTCGCCGCGTTGCTCAAGGCCGAGGGTTACGACGTCATCGGCGTGACGCTGCAGCTGTACGATCACGGCGAGGCCACGCATCGCCCCGGCGCTTGCTGCGCCGGCCAGGACATCCACGACGCGCGCCAGGTCGCCGCCCGTCTCGGCATTCCCCATTACGTGCTCGATTACGAGAGCAAGTTCCGCGAGAAGGTGATCGACCCCTTCGCCGAAAGCTACGCCACCGGCGAGACGCCCGTGCCCTGCGTCGCCTGCAACCAGCACATCAAGTTCGCCGATCTCTTCGACACCGCGCGCGACCTCGGCGCCGATGCGCTGGCGACCGGCCATTACATTGTCTCCAAGCCCGACGGTCTTGGCCATCGCGCGCTCTTCCGCGCGAAGGAAGCCGCACGCGACCAGTCCTATTTCCTCTACGCCACGACACGCGCGCAGCTCGATCTCCTGCGCTTTCCGCTCGGCATTTACGAAAAGGCGGACGTACGCGAACTCGCGCGAAAATTCGGGTTGGCGGTGGCGGAAAAGCACGACAGCCAGGACATCTGCTTCGTGCCGCAGGGCCGCTACACCGATCTGTTGGAAAAGCTCCAGCCCGGCGCGGCCAAGCCCGGCGACATCGTGCATGTGGACGGCCGCGTGCTCGGCCGCCACGCCGGCGTCATCCATTACACGGTCGGCCAGCGTCGCGGTCTCGGCCTCGGCGCCAAGGCGCCGATGAACGAGCCGCTCTATGTCGTGCGCATCGACGCCGCCAATGCGCGCGTCGTCGTCGGGCCGCGCGGCGCCCTTCTCGCACGCGCCGCGCTGCTGCGCGACGTCAACTGGATCGGGCCGGGAGAACTGGATTCGCTGCCGCACGCGGGACTTCCGATCGCGGCGCGCGTGCGCTCGACCCGCGCGCCCGCCCCGGCGCTGCTCTTCGCCGAAGGCGATGAAGTGAAAGTCCTCTTCAGCGAGGACGAATCCGGCGTCTCGCCCGGACAGGCCTGCGTCTTCTACGAGAGCGACGCGCCCGACGCGCGCGTGCTCGGCGGCGGCGCAATCCGCGCGACTGAACCCGCCTGGACCTGTTCGCCAGCCGCCGAACCTCTGACCGCTGCAGCAGGCCGTTGACAAGATGACGAGTCAGCGCGCCGAGACGCTCGCCTCCATCGACAACGCCAATGTCGAGGAAGCCTACGCCCGCTGGGCGCCGGTCTACGATCTCGTCTTCGCCGCCATCATGAAGCCCGGGCGCAAAGCGGCCGCCGCAGCCGCCTCTCGGGATGGCGGTCGCGTGCTCGACGTCGGCGTCGGCACCGGGCTCGAACTGCCTATGTTTTCGCGCACGACGCGGCTCGTCGGCGTCGACCTCTCCGAGCCCATGCTCAGGCGGGCGCAGGATCGCGTAACGAAGGAGCGCCTCGGCAATGTCGAGGGCCTCATCAAGATGGACGCGATGAACCTCGCCTTTCCCGATGCGAGTTTCGACTGCGCCGTCGCGCCCTTCGTGCTGACAGTCGTGCCCGATCCGCACGCGACGCTGAACGAACTGGCGCGCGTGACAAGACCCGGCGGCGAGATCGTGCTGGTCAACCACATCGGCGCCGAGACCGGGCCGATCGCCGCGATCGAGACCTGGATGGGCCGCCGTTCGGCGGACCTCGGCTGGCGTCCGGAATTCCCGTGGAGCGTGATCGGCGACTGGATCGCCGGCCGCGACGACGTCGTCCTGACCGAGCGCCGCAAGCTCAATCCGCTCGGCCTGTTCACGCTCGCCCGCATCGCGCGCCGGTAGGCGCCCGACAGGCTTGTGCGCGCGGGCGCCTGAGTCTATAGAACCGCCAGCGCGCCCGCGGGCCGCGCTCCGCTCCCTTCGT
>JAGRKN010000030.1:19878-28420 GCA_020442275.1 Rhodoblastus sp.
GGGAGCGCCATCTCCAACAAATGTATCCTTCGGTCCGGCGCCCACTGGACATCCGTGAATCTGCGGCCCTACACTGACATGCCAGCTTCTGGCGCAAACGGGCGGCGACAGATCGCCCGACAGGGAGGGTCAAGCTTTGCCAAACGACAAGACGATTCCGCTCGCGCGCAGACAGATATTGACGGCCGGCGCGGCCGCAGCCGCCGGCGCGATCGCCGCGCCCTATGTCGCGAATGCCCAGGCCGGCGCCACGACGACATTCAAGGTGCAGACATCGTGGCCGGCCGGCGTCGGCCTCGAGACCTTCAAGAAATGGTGCGGCACGATTAAGGACAAGACCGGCGGCGAGCTGGAGTTCAAGCCCTTCGCGGCGAAGGAGCTGGTCGGCGATTTCGAACTGCTCGACGGCGTGCGCAACGGCGTCGTGGAAGCCATGAATTCCTTCACGCTCTACTGGGCTGGCAAGGTGCCGGCCACCGCCTTCCTGTCGTCCTATGTTCTCGGCCTGCGCTATCCGCATGAATGGGACGTGTTCTTCTATTCGAAGGGCGGCCTGCAGGCGACGCGCGACATTTTCGCCAAGCTCGGCCTGCATTACGTCAATCGTATCCATCACGGGCCCAACATCATCCATTCGAAGAAGCCGATCCGCTCCTTCGAGGACTTCAAGGATCTCAAGCTGCGCGTGCCCGGCGGCATGATCGCCGAGACTTTCGCGGCGGCCGGCGCCAAGACGACGCTGCTGCCCGGCGGCGAGGTCTTCTCCGCGCTCGAGAAAGGCACGATCGACGCGGCCGACTATACCGGCCCCGCGGTCAACTACGCCCTCGGCTTCCATCAGGTGACAAAATACATCTCGATGGGACCACGCGGCCTCGAATCCATCTACCAGCCGGTCGACATGATGGACTTCGTCGTCAACATGGGCGTCTGGAACAAGCTCTCGCCCAAGATGAAGCAATTCGTCGACGACGAGATCCAGATCTACTCGAACGTGCACCATGCCGCGATCCAGAAGGCGGACATGGAGGCATGGCCGTTGTTCGAGAAGGCAGGGACCGAGGTCAATCGCCTCGAGCCGGAAGACGTCGACAAGTTCCAGGCGCTCGCCGTGCCGATCTGGTTCAAATGGGCCAACAAGGACAAGGATGCGGCGCGCCTGTTCAAGGCGCAACTGGAAATCATGCAGAGCCCGAGCTTCGGCTACGTGACGCCCGACATGGTCAAGGGCCTGAAGATCGACCTCTAGCAAGCGCGGCCGGGCCTCCCTCCAATGAGGCCCGGCCTGCCCGCGAAGTCCGCGGCGCCTCATGAAGATGCGGCGGCGAACTGCGCCTTCCAAAGGGACCGGCAATGCCGTCGATCGGTTTCACGCTGCCGCACTGGATCTTCTGGGCGGCGCTCGTCGTCTTCCCGCTCATCGCCATCACGATGGCGCGCCGCACGAAGGACGATCCGGATTCGGCCAGGGCGAACAAATTTCTCGCCTATCTCTTCTGGCTGTTCGGCGGCTTCATCGGCATGCACCGGATCTACCTGAAGAACTATCTGGCGCTGCTCTATATGCCGCTTTTCCTCGCCATCATCTGGGGCGGCTTCAACTATCGCGACGCGCGCGAGGATCTGTCCAAGGCGCGACAGAATGTCGAAAGCCTCGTGCGCCTGCAGGATCGCGCCAAGGCCTCGCTCGCGCGCGGTCAGGCATCCGCGCAAAAGCGCATCGACGACGTCGAGAAGAAGCTCGCGCCGGCGCGCGTGGAGGAGGCGGCGGCCCAAGCCGACATCGACAAGGCCAACCTGACGATGCGCATCGCCGCGGGCCTCACGCTCGTCCTGCTGCTGGTCGACGCGGCGCTCATCCCCGGGCTCGTGCGTCGCGCGCGAGAAACCGAGCCGCCGCCCGTGATCTCGGAAGTCGAGCCGCATTTCGTCGACGATGCGCCCATCAATGTTCCAGGTCCCCTCGGCGCCTTCGCGCGCGGCGTCGACAGAATGGTCGCGGGCCTCGGCGAGCTCGTCGCCTACTGGTCGGTGCTCGCCGTCTTCGCCTATTTCTTCGAGGTCGTCGCGCGTTACGTCTTCAACTCGCCGACCAACTGGGTGCACGAAAGCGCGTTCCTGATGTTCGGCATGCAGTACATGATCGCCGGCGCCTACGCCTATCGCGGCGAGAGCCACGTGCGCGTCGATCTCGTCTACAGCCACTTGTCCGAGCGCGGCAAGGCGATGTGCGACGTCGCGGGCTCGGTCCTGTTCTTCGTCTTCGTCGGCGTGTTGATGGCGACCGGCTGGACCTTCGCCTGGCAGTCGATGCAGGCGCATGAAGTCTCCTTCACCGAATGGGGCATCCAATATTGGCCGGTGAAGCTGACGATTCCGATCGGCGCATTTCTTCTGGCGCTTGTCGGCGCCGCGCGCCTCATCAAGGACATTCACGTGCTTGCTACGACGAAGGGCTGAGCCATGGGTCTCGACGTTCCGGTTCAGATCCTCGGGCTCCTGATGTTCGGCAGCCTCGGTCTCGCGCTCGCCATCGGCGTGCCGATGGCCTTCGCGCTCGGCGCTCTCGGCTGCATATTCCTCTACGTGTTCGGCAGCGCCGCGATGCTGAACATGCTGCCGAGCCGCGTCTTCCCCTTCATGACGGACTATCAATTGTCCGCCATTCCGCTCTTCATCTTCATGGCCGCCATTCTCGAGAAGGCGGGCTTGATCGAGGAATTGTTCGACGCGGTCTACAAGTGGCTCGGCGGCCTCAAGGGCGGCCTTGCGTCTGCGACAGTCATTGTCTGCACGATCCTGGCGGCGATCGTCGGCGTCGTCGGAGCGACGGAAGTCACGATGGGCATGATCGCCCTGCCGGCCATGTTGCGACGTGGCTACGATCAGCGCATCGCCTGCGGTTCCCTGCTCGCCGGCGGCACGCTCGGCATTCTCATTCCGCCGTCGGTCATGGCGATCGTCTACTCGGTCGTCGCCCAGCAATCCCTCGGCGAACTGCTCGCGGGCTCGGTATTTCCGGGCCTGCTGCTCGCCGGCCTCTACATCGCCTACATCACCATCCGCTGCACGATCAATCCGAGCCTCGGCCCGGCCATTCCACCGGACGAGCGGGTCGACTGGCGCGAGAAACTGCGGCTGCTGCGCAACGTCGTCGCGCCCATCATCCTCATCTTCGTGGCTCTCGGCGTCATCTTCTTCGGCATAGCGACGCCGGTGGAAGCGGCGGGCATCGGCACTTTCGGCGCGCTGGTCGTCTGCGCCATGCATCGTCGTCTGACCTGGACGACCGTCCGCGAGGCCTCGCTCGCCACGCTGCGCGCGACCGCCATGGTCATGTGGATCTTCTTCGGCGCGACGCTCTTCGTCGGCTTCTTCATCCTGAAGGGCGGCCAGACCTATGTCGCCGACCAGATCCTCGGCACGGGCTTGCCAGCCTACGGCATCCTCGGCCTGATGATGGTCATCCTCTTCGTGCTCGGCATGTTCATCGACTGGGTCGGCATTCTCCTGCTGACGGTTCCGATCTTCGTGCCCATTCTCAAGGCCGCCAGTTTCAGCGGCGTCTTCGGCCTGCCGGGCGTGGCGCCGGACGACGTGCCGCTGTGGTACGGCGTCATCTTCATCGTCAACATGCAGATGGCCTTCCTGTCGCCGCCCTTCGGCTATTCGCTCTTCTACCTGAAGAGCGTCGCGCCGAAGGAAGTGTCGATGGCCACGATCATTCGCGGCGCCCTGCCCTTCCTGGGTCTGCAGGCGCTGGCGGTTTCGCTGTGCATCGTCTTCCCCGGCATCGTCACCTACCTGCCGAAATTGTTCTACGCCCATTGACCCCGAGCGCGGCGACGCGCCTGATGGACGCCGTGCCGGGCAAAAAGCCGATCATGCGCGCGATGGTTCTTCGCGCGCCCAATATGCCGCTCGTTCTGGAGCAGCGGCCCCTGCCCGCGCCCGGCGCGGGCGAAGTACGACTGAAGATTCTCGCCTGCGGCGTCTGCCGCACCGACCTGCATGTCGTCGACGGCGAATTGCCGAAACCGGCCTTGCCGATCGTCCCCGGCCACGAGATCGTCGGCATCGTCGATGCGCTCGGCGCCGGCGTTTCGGGCTTCGCGGTCGGCCAACACGTCGGCGTGCCCTGGCTCGGCCACACCTGCGGCTGCTGCGCCTTTTGCGTCGACGGCCACGAAAACCTCTGCGACGATCCGCTGTTCACCGGTTACACGCGCGACGGCGGATATGCGAGCCACGCCATCGCTGACGCCTCCTATTGCTTCGCGCTGCCCGAGGGGGGCGACCCCGCCGAACAGGCGCCCTTGTTGTGCGCGGGCCTGATCGGCTGGCGTTCTCTCAAGATGGCGGGCAAGGCCCGCTCCATCGGCATCTACGGATTTGGCGCCGCCGCCCACATCATTGCGCAGGTCGCGCGCACACAAGGCCGGCGCATCTTCGCCTTTGCGCGCCCGGGCGACGAGGCGACGAAACAATTCGCGCTATCGCTTGGCGCCTCCTGGGCGGGGGGGTCGGACGAAGCGCCGCCGGAAATGCTGGACGCCGCGATCATATTCGCACCCGTCGGCGCCCTCGTGCCGCGCGCGCTCGGCCATGTGCGCAAGGGCGGGATCGTCGTGTGCGACGGCATCCACATGAGCGACATTCCCGCCTTCCCCTATGCGAAACTGTGGGAGGAGCGAAAGATCGTCTCCGTCGCCAATCTCACGCGCGAGGACGCGCGCGAATTCTCTCGCTGGCGGGCGAGGTAAAGATCGACATTTACGTTCAGCGATATGCGCTGGAAGACGCCAATCGCGCGCTTGCCGATCTGCGCGAAGGCAGGTTGCAGGGCGCGGCCGTCCTCATTCCCTGAAGCTACGGCCACATTTAATCCCGCACCGCACACGTCGCGCGCCTCACATGGCGGCCACGCTCAAGGCGCAATTCTCAAGGTCGCGTCCCGCCGCCTACCATTGTGATCCAGCAAGAGAAGCGCGCGAGCGCTCACGGAGGATGGGATGAAACTTCACAAGGGCGTTCTCGCGCTCGCGGCGCTGCTCGCCGCCAGCGCGCAATCCGCGCAGGCCCAGAGTCAGGGCGTGACGGCGACGGAAATCAAGATCGGCCAGACCACCGCCTATTCGGGTCCGGCCTCCGCCTACTCGACGATCGCGAAGGCGGAAGCCGCCTATTTCGCGATGATCAACGCCAAGGGCGGCGTGAAGGGCCGCAAGATCAATTTCATCTCGGTCGACGACGCCTACAGCCCGCCCAAGACATTCGAACAGACGCGCAAGCTGGTCGAGCAGGACGGCGTCGCCGCGATCCTCAATCCGCTCGGCACGCCGACCGGTCTCGTCGTGCGCAAATATCTCAACGAGAAGAAGGTGCCGCAGCTCTTCGTCGGCGCCGGCGCGACAATGTTCGGCGACCCGAAGCATTACCCCTACACGATCGGCTTCCAGCCCAACTATCACATCGAGGCGTCGATCTACGCGCGGCATGTGATGGCGACGCAACCGAACGCCAAGGTCGCGTTGTTCTATCAAAACGACGACGCCGGCCGCGACTACGCCAACGGGTTCAAGGCCGGTCTCGGACCCGACAATGTCAAGAAATTCGTGATCTTCGAGACGACCTACGAATCGACCGATCCCACCATCGATTCCAAGATCGTCGCGCTGAAGAATTCCGGCGCCGACGTGCTGTTCATGCACGCGATCCCGAAACAGGCCGCGCAGGCGATCAGGCGTATTGCCGAGATCGGCTGGAAGCCGACCTTCTATCTCGCCAACGTCTCTGCGTCGGTCGGCGCCGTATTGAAACCCGCAGGCGTCGACAACGCCAAGGGCCTCATCACCGCCTCCTACATCAAGGACCCCGCCGACAAGCAATGGCACGAGGACGCTGGCTACAAGAACTGGCTCGCCTTCATGAAACAATACTATCCGAACGGCGACCTGATCGACGGCCTGAACGTCTACGGCTACACGGTCGCGCAGACCATGGTGAAGGTGCTCGAGCAGTGCGGCGACCAGGTCTCGGCCGATTGCATCATGAAGGAAGCGGCCAATCTGGACTTCGCGCCCGAAATGCTGCTGCCCGGCGTGACGGTCAAGACCTCGGCGACGGATTTCTATCCGATCAAGAAAATGTATCTGCAGAAATTCGACGGCGCGGTCTGGCAGGTCTTCGGCGGCGCGCTGAGCGCGAACTGACGACGCGCGACGCCGCGCGCTCCGACAACGTCATCGTAAGAGCCGGCGGCGACGCCGGCTCATGTCTTCCAAGGCGTCTCCGACACCGGATCGAGCGGCCCCTTGCCGCTCGCGAATGATCGCACGTTCTCGACCAAACGCCCCGCGACAGCCATCATCACATGATCGGTCGCGCCGCCGACATGCGGAAGCAGCACGACGTTCTCCATCGCGACAAGCTCTTCTGGCACGGCGGGCTCATGCGCGAAAACATCGAGGCCTGCGCCGGCGATGCGGCCTTCCTTCAACGCCGCGGCAAGCGCCGGCTCGTCGACGCTCGTGCCGCGCCCGATGTTGATAAAATAGCCCTTTGGCCCGAGCGCATCGAAGACTGAACGGCCGACGCTGGCGCGCGTGGAATCGCCGCCCGGCAGGGCGTTGAGGAAGATGTCGCAATTGCGCGCAAGTTCCTCCGCGCTCGCAAAATAGGGATAGGCGACGCCCTCCTGGCGATGACGACCGCAATACGAGACCGCCAGACCGAAGGCTTCCGCACGCCGCGCGACCGCCTTGCCGATCCGCCCGAAGCCGAGAATGCCGAGCCGCTTGTTGCGCAGCGACGCCGACACGCCGAACGGCTTGCCCGGCTGCCATTTCCCCGCCCGCAAGAAGCGCTCGGCGGCGGGAAAGCGCCGCACCGTATCGAGGATCAGGGCGAAGGCGCAATCCGCTGTATCCTCCGTCACCGCATCCGGCGTGTTGGTCACGCACACACCGTGCGATACGGCATGGCCGACGTCGATATGCTCGTAGCCGGCGCCCATGGTGGCGACCAGTTCGAGTTTCGGGAAGCGCGCCATGAAGGCGCCGGTCAGCGGCCCGCCGAACGGCGTCCAGACGATGCCGCGCACAACGTCCGCGATCGAGGCGAGCTTGGGATCGTCGGGCCCCTCGAACCGATGCAGCGGCGCGATGCTCTCGAGCGCAGCAGCGAGCGGCGCCGGCAACACCGCCGACGCCAGCAACGGAAAATCGTTCATTTCGCAGCCTTCTCCTCGGCCGCGCCGAGCGCGAGTTTCACGCCGGCCATCGCCAGCGCGTTTTCCACCGCATCGACGTCGCGCACCGCGCCACGCGACGCGGAGGTCGCGGTCAATGCGTAGTGCCGCAGCGCGACCGACATGAGTCTTTCACGCGGCTTCGGCTTCCAGGCCGCGCGGCCGCGCTTGTCCATCTCGGCGCGCCGGCGCGTCAGTTCGTCGCCGCTGACGGCCAGATGCAGCGAACGCGTGGCGATATCGATCTCGATCGGATCGCCGTCCTGCACGAGGCCGATCGCCCCGCCGGACGCCGCCTCCGGAGAGACGTGCCCGATCGACAGGCCCGACGTCGCGCCGGAGAACCGCCCGTCCGTGACGAGCGCGCATTTCTTGTCGAGGCCGCGCCCCTTCAGCGCCGTCGTCAGCGCCAGCATTTCCTGCATGCCCGGCCCGCCGCGCGGCCCTTCGTAACGAACCACGAGTACGGTTCCCGGCGTGACCTTGCCGGAACGGATCGCCTGCGCGCCCTCGTCCTCGCTGTCGACGACGAGCGCCGTTCCGGCAAACTTGTGCAACGAAACGTCGACGCCCGCCGTCTTCACGATGGCGCCGTCGGTGGCGAGATTGCCATAGAGCGTCGCCAGCCCGCCGTCCGCCGAATAGGCATGCGCGGCGTCACGGATGCAGCCGTTCTCGCGGTCGCGATCGAGCGTCGAATAACGCATGTCCTGCGACATGCCTTCCACCGTGATGCGCCCGCAGGGCGCAGCGCGATAGAAAGTCTCGATGTCCTGATCCTGCGTGCGCAGAATATCCCAATGATCGATGGCCTCGCCGAGCGACGCCGCATGCACGGTCTTCACATTGCGATGCACGGCGCCGATGCGGTCGAGTTCGCCGAGCAGCCGCATGATGCCGCCGGCGCGGTGCACGTCCTCCATGAAATAATTCGGCGAGGACGGCGACACTTTGCACAGGTGCGGCGTCGAACGCGACACGCGATCGATATCGCTCATGCTGAAATCGACGCCCGCTTCATGCGCGGCGGCCAGCAGATGCAGCACGGTATTGGTGGAGCCGCCCATCGCCATGTCCAGACGGATCGCGTTCTCGAAAGCCTCGAATGTCGCGATCGAGCGCGGCAGCACGCTCTCGTCATTCTGCTGGTAGTATCGATGCGCCAGTTCCACCACGAGAGATGCGGCCCGCGTGAAAAGGTTCTTGCGGTCGACATGCGTCGCCAGCATCGAGCCGTTGCCGGGCAACCCGAGCCCGAGCGCTTCGACCAGGCAGTTCATGGAATTGGCGGTG
>JAGRKN010000030.1:28426-34158 GCA_020442275.1 Rhodoblastus sp.
CCGAGCACGAGCCGCAGGTCGGACACGCGTGCTGCTCGTAGGCGGAAATTTTCGCGTCGGTGATAGCGGGATTCATCGTCGCGACATAGGCTTCGACGCCGGAAAACCGTTCGTCCGTGCCCTCCCAGTTCATGCGGCCGGCTTCCATCGGCCCGCCCGAGACGAATACGGTCGGGATATTAAGTCGCAGCGCCGCCATCAGCATGCCCGGCGTGATCTTGTCGCAATTGGAAATGCAGATCAGCGCGTCGGCGCGATGCGCATTGACCATGTATTCGATGGAATCCGCGATCAGGTCGCGCGAGGGCAGCGAATAGAGCATGCCGTCATGCCCCATGGCGATGCCGTCGTCGACCGCGATCGTGTCGAACTCGCGGCCGACGCCGCCTGCCTTCGCGATTTCGCCCGCCACCATCTGGCCGAGGTCTTTCAGATGTACATGGCCAGGCACGAATTGCGTGAATGAATTGGCGATGGCGACGATCGGCTTGCCGAAATCGCCATCCTTCATGCCGGTCGCCCGCCACAGCGAGCGCGAGATCGCGGCATTGCGTCCTGACGTCACCTTTTTCGAACGAAGTTCGGGCATTTGATCCTCCCGTGGATGTCGTGGCCGCTTGCCGGCTTTGTCTGGATTATGCAGCGCCGCGCGGGCGCGCGAAAGTCAGATGGCGGGCGCCGCGACGCCGGCGCTTTGGGCCGCTGCGACGATCTCGCGCCATGTCGTCTCGTCGATCGGCAGGCCCGCCGCCCGTTCCGCTGCTATCGCGCGCTCCGGTTCGCCGGGAACGAGCACCGGCGCCGCGGGATCGGCCGCAGGCGAGGCCTTCACATAATCGATGAGTTCCGCGACATCTGCGAAATAGCCGCCGTCGCCGATCACGCGCTTCTGGTCGATCACGATCGAGAACAGCCCGTTGACCAGACCCTTCGGCTTGTCTGGCGACGCCTGCGTGCCGCCGCCAGCGAGCGCGCCGCCGAACATTTCGGCGACGAGCGCCAGTCCCCAGCCCTTGTGCAGGCCGAACGGCAGGATCGCGCCCCTGGGATCGACGAACAGCTGGCGCGGATCGCGCGTCGCCTGTCCCTTGTGATCGACCAGCGTATCCGGCGGCGCTTCGACACCCTTGTTCATGGCGACACGCACCTTGCCGAGCGCGATCGCCGAGGTCGCGAAATCGAGCACGATTGGCGGCCGATCCGGCCCGATCGGCGCGACGATGCAGATGGGGTTGGTCATCAGCCGCGCGTCCGAACCGCGAAACGGCGCGACGCAGGCCTGCGCGTAGACGGCATTGACGAAATGGATCGACAGCAGACCCTTCTTCGCGAGCTGCTCGCCATAGGCGCCGATGCGCCCGACATGCTGCACGTTGCGCAGCGCCGAGACGACGACGCCGGTTGTGAGAGCACGCTCGCCGACCATGGCGAAGACGGCATTGGCGATCGGCTGTCCATAGCCGCTGTCGCCATCGTGCACGACGATCGCGCCGAGGTCGGACACGAGCTTCGGCTTGCGATTGGGAAAGACCGCGCCCTGTCGCAGATGCAACAGATAGGCCGGAATCAGGCCGACGCCATGGCTGTCGTGCCCCTTGAGATTGGAGACGACGAGATGTTCGGCGATCTCGCCGGCCTCTTCGCGCGCGCTGCCGGCGGCGACGAAAATATCAGACACGAACGCCTGCAGGCACGCAGGATCGATGAACATGCGAATTCTCCTCCCGCGCGAACGCGCCTGTTGTTCGGCAGACTTGCATACAAGGCTGCGCGGTCAATCGCCGCGCCTGCAAGGGACCTATGCAGGCGGCCGCGCAACAAGAACGGTGCGCTTCGCATGCGTCACGGCTAACATCGGGCCGGAACGAACGAGAGGGGATGAGGAACGCCGATGAACGAACTGGATTTTGCGGGAAAGACCGTCTGTGTTGTCGGCGGCTCGAGCGGCATTGGCAACGGCATCGCACAGGGTTTTCGCGCCAAGGACGCGGATGTGCATGTGACGGGCACGCGCGCCGCCGCCGGCGATTACGACAAGGCCGAAGGTTCTGATCTCGCCGGCCTGCACTATCAGAAGCTGGATGTCGCGGCGCCCGGCGCGGTGGACGCGTTCAAGCCGGCGTTCGACAGACTCGACATTCTCGTGCTCTCGCAGGGCACGGTCCTCTATCGACGCGGCGAGTTCGAGATGGACGGCTTTCGCAAGGTGATGGAAGTCAATCTTATGAGCCTGATGGCCTGCGCCGCGAAGTTTCATGACATGCTGGCGGTGGCGAAAGGCTCGCTGATCATAGTGTCGTCCACGGCGGGCTTTCACGCGACCAAGGGCAATCCCTCCTACAACGCGTCGAAGACCGGCGCCGTCGGCCTCACCCGCACGCTCGGCCAAGCCTGGGCGGAGGACGGCATCCGCGTCAACGGCATCGCGCCGGGGCTTGTGGACTCGAAACTCACCAAGGTGACGACCGATCATCCCAAGCGCCTCGAAGGCGCGCTGTCGCGCATTCCCCTGCACCGCCTCGGCACGCCCGGGGATATGGCAGGCGCGGCGCTGTTTCTCGCTTCCCCGCTCGCCTCCTACATCGTCGGGCAGACGATCATCGTCGATGGCGGCCTGATCCTCTGAGGGCGCGATGAGCGAGGAAAAGTGGCAGGACCTCGTCGATCTCGACGCGCTGCGCGCGTGGATGGACGTACAGGGGCTGGGCGGCGGCGCGATTGAAAATCCACGCCAGCTCGCCGGCGGCACGCAGAACATCCTGCTGCGTTTTTCACGCGACAATCGCGACTACGTCTTGCGCCGTTCGCCCGCGAGCCCGCGCGGCGACGGCGACGCCACCAACAGGCGCGAGGCGCGCGTGCTCGGCGCGCTTGGCCATTCGGATGTGCCGCACCCCCGCCTGATCGCGGCCTGTGCGGAGAAGGATGTGATCGGCGGCGCCTTCTATCTCATGGAGCCTGTCGAAGGCTTCAACGCCGTCGTCGGCATGCCCGACCTGCACAAGTCCAGTCCCGCCATCCGCCGCCGCATGGGCTTCGCGCTGGTTGACGGCGCGCTGGCGCTTGCACGGGTCGATCATGTCGCGGTCGGGCTCGCCGATTTCGGCAAGGCCGACGGTTTTTTGGAGCGCCAGGTCCCGCGCTGGCGCGCATGGCTCGACAGCTATCGCGATTATGAAGGCTGGCCCGGTCCGGATTTCATTCCGGGTCTCGACCGCGTCGCCGACTGGCTGACGCAGCATCGGCCGCAAAGCTTCAAGCCCGGCATCCTGCACGGCGACTATCACCTTGCCAATGTCATGTACCGCGAGGACGGCCCGGAACTCGCGGCAATCGTCGACTGGGAGCTCGCGACGATCGGCGATCCCCTGCTCGACATGGGCTGGATCATGGCGACATGGCCGGAGCCCGACGGCACGCGCACGGCCGGCACGATCGCGCAGCCCTGGGACGGCTTCCCGACCATCGAGGAACTCGTCGCGCATTATCAGACGAAAAGCGACCGCGACGCATCCAACCTGCGATGGTACGGCGTGCTCGGCTGCTACAAGCTCGGCATCATTCTGGAAGGCACGTTCGCCCGCGCATCAGCCGGCAAGGCGCCGAAAGCGACCGGCGACAAGCTGCACGATCATTGCATCCGGCTTTTCACACGCGCGTTGAAGTGGGTGGATTGAAGCGGGGCTCCGCGATTCCTCCTCGCGAATCTTCATCCTGAGGCGCCCGCGAAGCAGGCGTCTCGAAGGATGGCAGGGTTAGCAATCCTGCATCGGCCGCCCTTCGAGACGCGACGCTCCTCAGGGTGAGGACTCGCGAAAAGGCGGCGGATCATTCCGCCGCCGTCTTCAAGACCTCCGGCGACCTGAACGCCTGCATCAACCGCTGCCGCTCCGCCGCCGCCTTCTTCGCATTGGCTTCCTTGATGTGCCCGAAGCCGCGGACCGTCAGCGGCACCCGCGCCAGCGCGACAGCGGTCGCGTGATTGTCCGCATTCAACGCGCTGACGAGATCGAGCATCGTCTTCTCGTATTCGTCGATCAGCGCGCGCTCCATCCGGCGTTCTTCAGTGCGGCCAAAAATGTCGAACGCGCCGCCGCGCAGTCCCTTGAACTTCGCGACCACGCCGAGCGCCTTCATCATCCACGGGCCGAAGGTCGTCTTCTGCAATTTGCCGGTCGCCGGATCGCGACGCGCGACGAGCGGCGGCGCCATGTGGAAGGTGAGCGTGTAATCGCCGTCGAACTGGCGCGCCAGCTTCTGCTGGAATTCGCCGTTCGTGTAGAGGCGCGCGACCTCGTACTCGTCCTTGTAGCTCATCAGCTTGAAGAAGCTTTCACGCACGGCGTCGCTGAGCGCCGTCGTTCCGCGCACCTTCGCCTGCTCGGCCTTGGCGACGGCGTCGACGAGCTTCGTGTAGCGCTGCGCCCAGGCCGCATCCTGATAGGCGGTGAGGAATGCAATGCGCCGCGCCTGCTTCTGCTCGGGCGTCTCTTCCTCCACTTCGGGAATTTCGAGCGAGCGGATCGCCTCGTGCACGCGCTTGGGATCATGCGCGGCGAGCCGCCCCCAGGCGAAAGCCTCCTTGTTCGCCTCGATAGCGACGCCGTTGAGTTCGATCGCGCGATTGAGCGCGGCGAGCGACAGCGGCAGCAGACCGCGCTGCCAGGCAAAGCCCATCATGAAGGGATTGGTGTAGATAGCGTCGCCCATCAGCGCGCTGGCGATGCCCGTCGCATCGAGAATGTCGAGACGGTCCGCGCCCAGCGCGTCGACCAGTCCCTTCCGCACCTGCGCGGTGGCGAAATCGAGATCGGGATTGATCACGAAAGCGGCTGTCGGCTGCAGATCGCCGTTGATGACGGCGCGCGTGACGCCGCGCTCGAGCCGCGACAGCGCATTCGATTGCGCCGACACGATCATGTCGCAGCCGATCAGAAGGTCCGCGCCGCCGGGCGCGATTCGCACGGCCGCGAGATCTTCCGGCTGCGGAGCAAGACGCACATGGCTCATCACGGCGCCGTTCTTCTGGCTGAGGCCGGTGAAGTCGAGCGTCGTGCAACCCTTGCCCTCCACATGCGCCGCCATGCCGATCAGCGCGCCGATGGTGATGACGCCCGTGCCGCCGATGCCGGAGACGAGAATGCCGTAGGGTTCGGCCAGCGTCCTCATTTGCGGATCGGGCAGGCTCGCGAACATGCCGGCCGAATTCGCCTTGGCCTTCTCCACCTTGCGCAGGCTACCGCCGTTGACGGTCACGAAGCTCGGGCAGAAGCCGGTGATGCAGGAAAAATCCTTGTTGCAGTTCGACTGGTCGATCTGCCGCTTGCGGCCGAAGACGGTTTCGAGCGGCTTCACCGACACGCAATTCGACTGTTCCGTGCAATCGCCGCAGCTCTCGCATACCAGATCGTTGATGAAGGCGCGCTTCGCCGGATCGGGAAAGAGCCCGCGCTTGCGGCGCCGCCGTTTCTCGGCCGCGCAGGTCTGGTCGTAGATGAGAACGGTCAGCCCCTTGGTCGCGCGAAGCTCCTTCTGCACGGCGTCGAGTTCGCTGCGATGATGCACCTTGGTTCCGGGCGGGAAAAAGCCCGCCGGCGGATATTTCTCGGGCTCGTCGGTGACGACAACGAGCTTCTTCGCGCCTTCCGCCACGACCTGATGCGCAATCTGCGAGACGGTGAAGCCGGATTCGGCGGGCTGGCCGCCCGTCATCGCCACCGCGTCGTTGTAGA
>JAGRKN010000030.1:34167-35583 GCA_020442275.1 Rhodoblastus sp.
TCTTGTAGGTGATGTTCACGCCCGACGCGGCAGACGCGCGCAACGCCAGCAGGCCCGAATGCGTGTAGGTGCCATCGCCGAGATTCTGGAAGACATGCGGCTCATCGGTGAAGGGCGCCTGGCCGATCCAGTTCGCGCCCTCGCCGCCCATATGCGTGATGGTGGCGGTGCGGCGCAGCGGATTGTAGAGCGCCATGCCGTGACAGCCGATGCCCGCCATGGCGCGGCTGCCTTCGGGAACCTTGGTCGACGTGTTGTGCGGGCAGCCGGAACAGAAATATGGTGTGCGCGGCGTCTGCGTCGCCGAGGGCGCGCGCTCCAGCGCTTCGAAACTTTCGAGACGCGCAAGCCGCTGGTCGAGCGCGGCATCCACGTGGCCGAGCCGCTTCATGCGGCTCACGATCGCGCGCGCGACCATGGTCGGGTTCAGTTCGTTGGTCGACGGCAGCAGGATCGCGCCGCCCTCCTCGCGCTTGCCGACGATGCTCGGCCTGCGGTCTGCCGGCATGTTGTAGAGGATGCGCACGAGCTGGTCCTCGATGAAGCCGCGCTTCTCCTCGACCACGAGCACATCCTTCAGCCCGTCCGCGAAGCGGCGCGCGCCTTCTTCTTCCAGCGGCCATGTCAGCGCGACCTTGTAGACACGCAAACCCAGTTCAGCCGCGCGAGAATTGGAAATGCCGAGGTCGGCCAGCGCCTGCATCACATCGAGATAGGCCTTGCCGGTCGTGATGATGCCGAGCCGCGCCGGCTTGCCGTCGATCACGATGCGGTCGAGCTGGTTGGCGCGCGCGAACGCCGCCACCGCCTGCATCCGCGGTCCGTGGAGGCGCGCCTCCTGCTCCAGCGGCGGATCGGGCCAGCGGATGTTGAGCCCGCCGGGCGGCATTTCGAAATCGGTCGGCGTGATGATGTTGATGCGCGAGGGATCGGTATGGATCGAGGCGCCGCTTTCGACCGTCTCGGCGATCGTCTTGAAACCGACCCAGCAGCCCGAATAGCGCGACAGAGCGAAGCCCATCAGGCCGAGATCGAGATAATCCTGCACATTGGCGGGATTGATGATCGGCATCAGCGCCGCGGCATAGATCTGCTCGCTCTGGTGCGCGAGCGTCGAGGACTGGCACCCGTGATCGTCGCCCGCGAAAGCCAGCACGCCGCCGTTCTTCGATGTGCCCGCGGAATTGGCGTGTTTCAGCACGTCCACCGAACGGTCGACGCCCGGCCCCTTGCCGTACCAGATGCCGAAGACGCCATCGACATTGGCGCCCGGGAACATGCCGACCTGCTGGCTGCCCCACACGGAAGTCGCGGCGAGGTCCTCGTTCAGGCCCGGCTGGAAATGAATGTTGTGCGCCTTGAGATGCGATTTCGCGCGCCACAGCGCGTGGTCGTACATGCCGAGCGGCGAGCCGC
>JAGRKN010000030.1:35608-36387 GCA_020442275.1 Rhodoblastus sp.
AGGCCCGCCGCCTTGTCGCGCTCGTACTGCAGGATCGGCAGGCGCACCAGCGCCTGAATGCCGGAGAGATAGATACGGCCCGACGGCAGCGTATATTTGTCGTCGATCGATACGTCCGCCAGATGCGGGGCCTCTTTGGCCAGAGCCTCGGACATTACGTTTCCTTCCATGGCGCGGCGCCTGGGCCGTCGGTCTTTGCGCCATGCTAGCCTGTCCATTCCGCCGGCGCACCCCGCGACATATGCGTTGCCGACGCGCCAACCATGCCGTGCGCGCCAGCCCGGTCGCGCGCGCCCGGGGCCTTGCCAAGGGGAGCAAATCTGTTTCCTTAAGGCGCAGATTCGCCGGAGCTTCGCCCATGGACGCCATCGATCGCAAAATCCTGCGCGAGTTGCAGGTGGACGCCTCGATCTCCATCGCCGAACTGTCCGACCGCGTGGGCCTCTCGCAGACGCCATGCTGGAAGCGTGTGCAGAAGCTCGAGGCCGCCGGCGTCATCCTCGGGCGCGTCGCGCTGCTGGCGCCCGAAAAGCTCGGACTGGGACTGACCGTCTTCGTGTCGATCGAGGCGCCCGACCATTCGGACGCCTGGCTACGCAAGTTCGCGGCGGCCGTCGCCGCCATGCCCGAGGTCATGGAATTCTACCGCATGGCCGGCGATGTCGATTACATGCTGCGCGTCGTGGTAGCCGACATGACCGCCTATGACGCCTTCTACAAGCGTCTGATCGGCACGATCCCGCTCAAGAACGTTACCTCGCGCTTCGCCATGGAGCGCA
>JAGRKN010000030.1:36411-40997 GCA_020442275.1 Rhodoblastus sp.
GCCAACCCGGCGAAAGCCTGAAGACGAGGACAGGCGCCAGCATGCGGGGACCCAACGAGATCGACTTCTGGCGGGGCTTCGCCCTGTTGACGATCTTCATCAACCACGTGCCGGGAATCGTGTTCGAGCGGTTCACGTCACGAAACTTCATGCTCGGCGACAGCGCCGAAATGTTCGTCTTCCTCGCGGGCTTCTCGCTGCGTTTCGTCGTCGGCTCGAGCGAGAAGCGCGCCCCGCTGCGCAACGTCACGCACCGGCTGCTCGGCCGGGCCCTGGAGATCTACAGCGCGCAGATTCTCATCACCATGCTGGCGCTGGCGATCCTGGCCGCCGCCAGCCTGTTCCTGGCGCAGCCGGCCCTGCTCGACTGGCACAATGCGAGCCCGGTCTTCCTCGAGCCGGTGGAGACGCATATCGGCCTCGTGCTGCTCACCCATCAGCTCGGCTATTTCAACATCCTGCCGCTCTATGTGGTCCTGATGACCGCGGCGCCGCTCTTTGCCCTCCTCGACCGCGTGTCGCCATGGCTGCTGCTGGCCGTTTCCTTCGCGGTCTGGATGGGCGCCCTCGTCACCGGCTACAATCTGCCGACCTGGCCGATCGACGGCACATGGTTCTTCAATCCCCTCGGCTGGCAGTTCATCTTCGTCTGCGGCTTCCTCCTGGCGCGCCGGGATGGACCGGGCGGCTTCGCGCGACGCCATCTGAAATGGATCCGGATCCTCGCCATACCCTTCGTGCTGCTCGGGATCGTCTCGGCATGGCATGGCTATTCGCCCTCGCCCGGCGACGTGCCCGAGCCGAAACTCGTCTTCCTCTTCAACAAGACCTTCGACTCGCCGGCCCGCGTCCTGCAATTCCTGTGCGTGGCCGCCGTGGTGCACGGCCTCTGGGCGCGCCTGCCGCGCTGGTTAGGTCCCGTTAGCGAATATTTTTCCAGACTTGGCCGTAATTCCCTCGAAGTCTTCTGTGTTTGCTCCGTGTTGAGCCTTTGCGGTCAGATTGCCGCCTACGTCTACGGCGGCGGTATCGCCAAGGACACGCTCGTGTTATCAATCGGCATAATTCTCATGGGGTTGAGTGCGTGGCTGACCGAATGGCGCGCAAGTTCGCGGGCCTCCTCCTCGCGGGTCTGAGTATCGCGGCATCTCTGGGTTTCGACGCGTCGGCGCAGGACGCTGCAGCGCCGAAAAGCGAGGATCCGCCGCCTTTGAGCGCCCAGTGCCAGGCGCCGGCGAGCGATATTGCAGCGCCGGCTCCCCTGCCCAATTTCGCCGCCGTGCTCGCCGCCAAGAAGAAGGCGCGCATTCTGGCGATCGGCTCCTCCTCCACCTTCGGCGTCGGCGCCACTTCGCGTTCGCGCAATTATCCTTCGCAATTGCACGAGATTCTCGCCAAGGCGCTGAAGGGCGTCGATGTCGAGATCATCAATCGCGGCATTTCGGGCGAGGTGGCCGCAACCACCGCCGACCGCCTGCGAACCGAAGTCGCGCTCAACCGGCCCGACCTCGTGCTCTGGCAGCTCGGCACCAACGACGCCCTGTCACGCGTGCCGCCAGACCAGTTCGAGGCGACCGTGCGTTCGACGGTCGCATGGCTCAAGGCCGACAAGATCGACGTCGTGCTCGTGGGCCTGCAATACACGCCCAAACTCGCACGCGACAAGAATTACGAAGAGATCCGCGACACCCTGTTCAAGATTTCGGCGCAGGAAGGCGTTCTCTATATCCGTCGCTACGACGCCATGCGCTTCATCTCCCAGGCGCGCGCCGCGCCCGTCCTCGCCCAGGACGAGTTCCACCTCAACGATCTCGGCTACCGCTGTATGGCCGAGCACGTTGCGCAGGCGGTGATCGCCAATCTCTTCGTGCGCCGTTTCCGGCCGACCTCGTCCGGACTACTGCCATAAGAGTCTGGCTGGCAATTCAGGAATCCTCATCCTGAGACGCCCCAAAGGCGGGTCCCAGGATGAGGAATCGACTTTTCGGCCGGGCCCTCGAGGCAGGGATTCTGGATTTGCGCCCGCGCTCTCAAGGCAGAGGCCGCCCTGAGGCGGCCTCGCATGTCACGTCTCAGTTGGTTCGCGCCGCGCCTGCGGCGATCACCGGACCGATCGGCTCCCACGTCGTCCCATCGAAACGCGAGATCTGAAGCTTGTTGTAGAGCGAAAAATTGTCGGGCGAGGACGACAGGGTGACGCCCGGCAGGCCGAGCGGCAACTGCACGTCCTTGAGGTTGGACACGACCTTCATCAGCTTCTCGCGCGTGCAATCCTTGCCGCACTCGGTCAGCACTTTTTCGGTCAGCCAGGCGGAATTGTAGCCTGTCGTGTTCGAGCCGTCATTCGGATCGGCATTGTTGTTCCACTGCTTCATGAAGGCGAGATAGTCCTGCGTCGCCTTGTCGTTCGCCCAGCGCGGATCGGCCGGAATCTTGGTCGCGATCGCCGTCACCAGCCCCTTGGAGTTCTCGAGGCCCGCCGGCTGCAGCACCGTCTTGATCGAGCTCGCAACCGCCACGATGTAGTGCATCGGCTTCCAGCCGATCTCGGCGGCCTTGCGAATCGACTGCGCCGCGAATTTGGGCGTCGTCATGTTGAACAGCGTGTCCGCGCCGGACGCGCGCAGCGCCACCATCTGCGAGTCGATCGTGGGATCGGAGACTTCGTAGGTCACCTCCTTGACGATCAGCGAGACCTTGTCGCCGAGCCCTTCCTTGAAGCCGCGCACATAGTCGCGGCCGGCGTCGTCATTCTGCGAGAGCACCGCGATCTTGGCGTTTGGCTTTTCCTTCAGGATGTACTTGGCCGCGACCCGCCCCTCCATCGTGTAGGAGGGATAGAGCGCCATCGTGTAGGGGAAGCGCTTGGGATCGTTCCACTTGTCGGCGCCGGTCGACAGGAAGAGATGCGGCACCTTCTTGGAATTGATGTATTTGTGGATCGCTGTATTGGTCGCCGTCCCCAGAGAACCGAAATTGGCGAAGATTTCATCCTGCTCGACCAGCTTGCGGGTCTGCTCGACGGTCTTGGGCGGGCTGTAGGCGTCGTCATAGGTCAGGAAATTGACCTTGCGGCCGTGAATGCCACCCTGCGAATTCAAGCGATTATAGTATGCGGTCTCGGTGCGGCCCGCCGCGCCATAGGCCGAAGCCGGCCCGCTGTAGGGCATGGTCTGGCCGATCTTGATTTCCTTGTCCGTGATGCCGGGCTCAGCAAGCGCTGGCGCCGCCGCGATCAGCCCGATCGCGGCCCAAAATGCCGATTTTCTCATGCGTCCCTCCCACGCGCTTATGGTGCGCGCTGGGACGATTTGACGGCGGGGCGGCGAGAACCGTCAAGCCGCCGCTGGCGCAGCCCTGCTAGACCGAAAACGGCGACCGTCTTGCAAGGCCGGGCCGCATGGGCTAGCTCAGGGGACGGAAAAGAGCCATGGCCGAGCAGAAACCCATCAACGTCCAGAACCTGTCGACGATCGTCGCGGTGATGATCCTCGTCGGCACGGAACTCGTCGGCGCCTCCTGGGCGGCCGGCTGGGCGATCGGCGGCCTGTTCCAGCTCGACACGACAGTCAGCCGCATCATCGAGGTCGCCTTCGCATTGCTCGGCTTCGTCGGCCTCTATTTCTTCATGCGCACCGCGATCCGGCACGAGCCGATCCGCGGCTGACGAAAGCGGAGCCTTCAGGCCCGCTCACCCTGCAAGCTTCTCCCGCACCTCGGCCGGCAGCCGCGCCGCCTTGCCGTCGGCGATCGCCGCCACGCGGACATCGGCCGTGACGAGAACTTCGTCGCCCCGCAACACCCGTTGGGCAAGAATGGCGGAGGCGCCTTTGACCTCCTTGGCGGAGGTCTCGACGACCAGCATGTCGTCCATCTTCGCCGCCTTCAGAAACTCGATATTCATGCCCCGCACGACGAAGGCGAAGGGCTTGTGATCGGTGTCGCCTGAATGGATCGCCTGCTGGTGGATGCCGAGATCGCGCAGCAGCTCCGTGCGCCCGCGCTCCATGAAGCGCAGGTAGGAGGCGTGATAGACGACGCCGGAGAAGTCGGTGTCCTCGTAATAGACGCGGATGGTGAGGCGGTGCGGCGCGCTCATTTGTCTTCGCCGAACAGCCCGAACTGCCCACCCGCCCGCGCCGGCTCGGCCAGCCCCAGATGCCTGAACGCCAGCGGCGTCAACAATCTTCCGCGCGGCGTTCGCTGCAAAAAACCCTGCTGCAGCAGATAGGGCTCGATAATGTCCTCGATCGCGTCGCGCGGCTCCGAGAGCGCGGCGGCAATCGTCTCGATGCCGACCGGACCACCGCCGAAATTCAGCGCGATCATGTCGAGATAGCGCCGGTCCATCTGGTCGAGGCCGATCTGATCGACGTCGAGCAGTTTCAGCGCCTTGTCCGCCACCGCGCGATTGACGATCGGATCGCCGTCGACGATGGCGAAATCCCGCACGCGCCGCAGCAGCCGCCCGGCAATGCGTGGCGTTCCTCGCGCGCGCCGCGCGATCTCGTTCGCGCCGTCCGCCGACATGTTCACGCCCAGCACCCGCGCGCCGCGAGACACGATGCCCTGCAATTCCTCGACCG
>JAGRKN010000030.1:41145-45776 GCA_020442275.1 Rhodoblastus sp.
CCATCGCGGGATAGAGGATTTCCTCGACCGCCGGATTGAGGCGATGGATCTCGTCGATGAAGAGCACGTCCCGCTCTTCGAGATTGGTCAGCTGCGCCGCGAGATCGCCGGCCTTGGCGATCACGGGCCCGGAGGTCGAGCGGAAATTGACGCCCATTTCGCGCGCGAGAATTTGCGCCAGCGTCGTCTTGCCGAGGCCCGGAGGACCCACGAACAGCACATGGTCGAGCGCATCGCCACGCGCCTTGGCCGCCTCGATGAAGACGCGAAGGTTCTTGCGCGCCGCCTCCTGCCCCGTGAAATCGGCGAGCGTCAGCGGCCGCAGCGAGGCGTCGGAATCGTCTTCGCGTTTTTCGGACGAGACGAGGCGGGGCTTGGCGTCGGTCACTTGTCAGCCCTACGCGGCAAATTATCCCGAAAATAACGGGAGCCCAATTCCCATGCTTTCTTTAGATCGATGCCGACGCCAGCAACGGACGGCCGAAGCACAAACATTTCGGCTAAACCCTCATCAGATCGATCGACGACGCTTGCTACCGAGAAGTCACTTATCTTCTTCTTTTCAAGAATGTCAGACATTAGCTTCTCAAGAACAATCGTTACGTCGGTTTCGTTCTTGCAGAGCCTCTTCAGAGGCAAAATCAAGAACCGATCAAGCTTCGCGTCTCCTTTTCGAGGTCGCACGTCTCCAACGATCCAACCGCCCGGATCCCTGCCTGTTGCCGCCAACGTGCGCGGATCACAATCCGTAATCATGATTGCAGGAAGCAAGTCATCCGAGGACTCGCCGTTGACGCGGTGCCAGTTGAGGACCTCGCTCGCGAATTCCTTTCGATGAAGCCCCGCAACGACCAATGAGCGATTGTCGGCAGCGAATGCGGCCATCTTGTCGAAATTTCGATAGAGCGCCCCAGACAACGGTTCATCCCAACCGTAGTCCAGGAAATAGATGAAGTAGTCGCGATCCGTTGAGATCGGCAGACGCGAGATTGTCGAAACTTTCAGACCCATCTCGAAACCTCGATCAATTCGCCAGTTCCTTCAACCCGCGCCGGATCAGCGCGCTCGTCTCGGCGCTTTCGCCCAACGCCTTGACGCTCGCCGCCACCGCGGCCGCCGCCTGCGGCCGGCCATAACCGAGATTGACCAGCGCCGAGATAGCATCCTGCACGGGTTTGGGCGCGGCCTTCGCGTCATCCTCGCCCGCCAGCCGCGCCACCACGGGATCGACGGCGGCGAGCGCAGGCGCCTTGTCCTTCATTTCCGCGACGATGCGCGCGGCCAGTTTCGGCCCGACGCCCGGCGCGCGCGAAACCGCCGCCTTGTCCTGCGTGCCGATGGCGGTGGCGAGTTCGGCGGGCGACATGATGCCGAGGATAGCGAGCGCCACCTTGGCGCCCACGCCCTGCACGCTCTGCAACAGACGGAACCAGTCGCGCTCCGCGTCGCTGGTGAAGCCGAACAGCCGGATCGCGTCCTCGCGCACCTGCGTCTCGATCGCGAGAGACGCGGCTTCGCCGGCCTGCGGCAGTTTCTGCAACGTGCGCGAAGAACATTGCACGACATAGCCGACGCCATTGACGTCGAGGATGACGAAATCCTCGCCATAGGAATCGATGAGACCCTTCAGCTTGCCGATCATTATGCGATCCTCGCCGCAAGCGCCTTCGCGCCGCGATGCTGCGCATGACAGATCGCCACCGCCAGCGCATCGGCGGCGTCGGCGCTTTTCGCGTCGCACTTCGGCAGTAGCACACGCACCATCATGGCGACCTGCGCCTTTTCGGCATGACCCGCGCCGACCACGGTCTTCTTGACGAGATTGGCGGCGTATTCCGCGACGCTCAGCCCCAGCAGCGTCGGCGCGAGCAGCGCGATGCCCCGCGCCTGCCCCAGCTTCAGCGCCGATTGCGGGTCGCGGTTGACGAAAGTCTCTTCCACCGCCGCCTCGTGTGGCGCATGCGCGGCCAGCACCGCAGCCAGCCCCTCATGCAACTGGCGCAGCCGTTCGGCAATTGGCAGCGCTGCGTCCGAATGCAGCGCGCCGCAGGCGACGAAGGACAGCCGCGATCCCTCGGCCTCGATCACGCCCCAGCCCGTGTTGCGCAGGCCCGGATCGATGCCGATGATGCGAATCGGTTTTGACGACATGCGCCAATTTACGCCGCCGCCGCCCCGCCCGGTAGACGTCCGCGCGACGTCGCGTCGCAGGCCGCCAATCTTGCCACTGGCCTCCTCCGCGCCAACTTGAGGGAAACGCCGCCAAAGGAAGGCCCGGATGCCCGATTTCAGCGCGATCGACCTCGCCCGCCTGCAGTTCGGCTTCACCGTCGGCTTCCACATCGTCTATCCCGCATTCTCGATCGGGCTGGCGAGCTATCTGGCGACGCTGAATTTCCTGTCGCTGTGGACCGGCGACCGGGTCTACCTGCAATTGTTCGACTACTGGAAGCGCATCTTCGCCATCGCCTTCGGCATGGGCGTCGTCTCGGGCGTGGTCATGAGCTACCAGTTCGGCGCCAACTGGAGCGTCTTCTCCGACAAGACCGGCCCCATCCTCGGGCCGCTGATGGGCTACGAAGTCCTCTCGGCCTTCTTCCTCGAGGCCGGCTTTCTGGGCGTCGTCCTGTTCGCCCGGGAGCGGGTCGGGCCCGCCCTGCATTTCTTCGCGACCCTCATGGTCGCGCTCGGCACCTTCGCCTCCGCCTTCTGGA
Source organism: Rhodoblastus sp. (assembly GCA_020442275.1). Classification (GTDB taxonomy): domain Bacteria; phylum Pseudomonadota; class Alphaproteobacteria; order Rhizobiales; family Beijerinckiaceae; genus JAJXWB01. The sequence continues at coordinate 43,860 of JAGRKN010000030.1, forward strand.
TTCTCTCGGTCAACAGCTGGATGCAGACGCCGGCGGGCTATGCCATCAACGCGCAGGGCCAATTCGTTCCCGCCGACTGGTTCAAGGCGATCTTCAATCCCTCCTTCCCCTATCGCCTCGTGCATATGGTGCTGGCGGCCTATCTCACGACCTCGCTCGCCGTCGGCGCCGTCGGCGCGCTCCATCTCTTGCGCGGCAATCGTTCCGCCAGCGTGCGGACGATGTTCTCGATGGCCATGTGGATGGCCGCGCTCGTCGCGCCCCTGCAGATTTTCGCCGGCGACATGCACGGGCTCAACACGCTCGAGCATCAGCCGGCCAAGATCGCCGCGATGGAAGGCCATTTCGACGGCGAGAAACGCGCCCCGCTGATCCTGTTCGGCATGCCCGACATGGCCAACGCGCGCACCAACTACAGGATCGAAATCCCGCTCGCGGGCTCGCTCATCCTCACCCATTCGCTCGACGGCTACGTGCCGGGCCTCAAGGACTTTCCGCGTGAGAACTGGCCGCCGGCGCCCATCGTCTTCTGGTCGTTCCGCGTCATGGTCGGGCTCGGCTTCGCCATGTTCGGCCTCGGCCTCTGGGGATTTTTCGCGCGCTGGAAAGGCAGGTTCTACGACGCGCCCTGGCTGCATCGCGCCGCCCTAGCGATGGGGCCCGCCGGCTTCGTCGCGGTGCTCGCGGGCTGGGTGACGACCGAGGTCGGCCGCCAGCCCTACGTGGTGCAGGGCCTCTTGCGCACGGCCGACGCCGTCTCGCCGATCGCCGCGCCCGCCGTCGCCGCTTCGCTGATCGGCTTCATCATGGTCTACGCGATCGTCATGATGTTCGGCTTCGTCTACATCGCGATCCTGATGAACCGCCCGCCCGACGCGCCCTCCGAACACGACAAGGAGGCGCCGATCCGCGCCGCCGGCATGCCGGGCGTAGTCGCCGAAATAGCGGGCCCGCACGCGGGAGCGCGGTCATGATCGCGACAATCGACCTCGCCTTCCTCTGGGCCGGCCTCATCGCCTTCGCCGTTCTTTTCTACACGCTGCTCGACGGCTTCGATCTCGGCATTGGCGTGCTCTTTCCCTTCATGCGCGATGGTGACCAGCGCGGGCGCATGCTGTCCTCCATCGCACCGGTATGGGACGGCAACGAGACATGGCTCGTGCTCGGCGGCGGCGGCCTACTCGCCGTCTTTCCGCTCGCCTATTCGATCGTCCTGTCGGCGCTCTATGCGCCGATCATTTTGATGCTGCTGTCGCTGGTCTTCCGCGGCGTCGCCTTCGAATTCCGCTGGCAGACGCCTCGTGCGCGAAAAATCTGGGATCGCGCCTTCGCGCTGGGCTCCCTTGGGGCCGCCGTGGCGCAGGGGCTCGCGCTCGGCGCTCTCGTGCAGGGCATTCCCGTGCAGGGCCGCGCCTATGCCGGCGGCTGGTGGGACTGGCTCACGCCATTCAGCATCCTGACCGCGTTCGGCCTGACGCTCGGCTATGCGCTGCAGGGCGCGACCTGGCTCATCATGAAGACCGACGGTCGCTTGCAGCGGCGCGCCTACGACGTCGCGGCCTGGCTCGCGCCGGCCTTTCTGGCGGCCATCGGCGCGGTCAGCCTGTGGACTGTCTTCCTCAACCCGACCTATGCGGCCAACTGGTTTTCCTGGCCGCGCATCCTGTTCGTCGCGCCCGTGCCGCTGCTGGTGGCGGCGGCTGGCTATATGCTGATCACGGGCATTGCGCGTGAAAAGGAGAGGTCGCCGTTCCTGGCGACGCAGGCCTTGTTCATCCTCGGCTTCGTCGGCCTCGGCGTCAGCTTCTATCCCTATATGGTCCCCAACAGCGTCACGATCTGGCAGGCGGCCGCGCCGGACAAGAGCCTGTCCTTCCTGCTGATCGGCGCCGCGCCGCTGCTCGTGATGGTGCTCGG
>JAGRKN010000227.1:0-5033 GCA_020442275.1 Rhodoblastus sp.
ACGCGCTCGGGGAAGCGCGGGACGTAGGGCGGGAATTTGAGCTCCGGCCGATCGAGCGCGATGATCTGGGAGAGATCGTTGAGCGCGAGCATGCCGTCGAGCAAGAATATCTGGTCGGCTTCGACCTCCAGCTCCTCGCAGACGAAGGCCCGCAAGTCCTCCGGCATGGAGGTTTCCATTTCCAGGCGGATCGCCGAGCCGCGACGACGACGCTTGAGCGCGGTCTCGAACAGGCGCACCAGATCTTCCGCCTCTTCCTCGACTTCGAGATCGCTGTCGCGGATCACGCGGAACAGGCCCTTGCCGACGACTTCGTGATCCGGAAACAGCCGCTTCGAGTGCATGAGGATCAGCGTTTCGAGCGTGATGAATTGCGTCGGCCCGCCGCCGACGATTTCCGGAATTCGGACGAAGCGCTCGACCTTGTTGGGCATGCGCACGAGCGCGGTGCGGCGCTGCTTGTCCTTTTCGCCCGCGAGCTCCAGCGCGAGGGTGAAACCGAGATTGGGGATGAAGGGGAAGGGATGGGCGGGATCGACGGCGAGCGGGGTCAGGACCGGGAAGACGTTGAGGACGAAATAATCCTCAAGCCAGGCGCGCTGCGCCTTCGTCAGATCCTCGGTCTCGGCGATGACGATGCCGATGGCGGCGAGCTCCGGTCGCAATTCGCGCCAGCGGCGCATCTGCTCGGCCGCCAGAAGCGCGACGCGCTCGTGAATCTTGGCGAGCTGCTGGGCCGGCGTCAGCCCGTCCTGCGAGCGCTCCTCGACGCCGGAGCGCATCTGGCCGCGCAGGCCGGCGACGCGGACCATGAAGAATTCGTCGAGATTGTTGGCGGAGATGGTGAGGAAGCGCAGCTGCTCGAGCAGCGGATGGTTGCGGTTCGACGCCTCCAGCATCACGCGGCGATTGAATTCCAGCCACGACAATTCGCGATTGATGAAGCGCGCGGGCGAGACCGCGAGCTCCGCGGGACGCTCGGCAATATCGCCGATGGCGTCCATCACGTGGATGTCGGCGGCGGACTTTACCTCGCTGGCGGGCTCGTGGCGCAGGTCGGTATCTGTGTCGCTGGTCATGTCTCGGTCCCGTCGGAAAAACCTTGCCAGTTCTCCATGGCGGATTTTCGTTACAGTTCTTGCCTGCTGGCAAGCCTTGCGATCACATCGGCCGCAAGACTCCGTCCGACCGCCCTGCCCCGCGCCAGCGCCTCGGCGTCGAGGGCGGCGACGATCTCGCGCGCCGCGTCGAGCGAGCGGTCGATCCGCAGGGCGATATAGTCGATCACATTCGCCTCGACGGCCAGTTGTCGATCCTCGAACAATTTGACGAGAACCGCGCGCACGAGGTCGTCGGTCGGCGGTTCGATATGGGCGACGGGCGCGCGGCGCAGGCGCGAGCGCAGGTCGGGCAGGCCCACGCCCCAGCGGTCGGGCCCGGTCTTGGCCGTCATCAGCATCGTGGCGCGCGATTCCTGCACGAGGTTGAACAGGTGGAACAGGCCCTTTTCGTCGGCGACGCGGTCGGCGTCCTCCAGCAGGATGTGCCGGCCGTAGAATTCGCCGAGGTTTGCTTCCGCGGCGACGGCGTCGGGCGGCACGAAGACCGCATGCGCCCGCCGCGCCCAGATCGCCGCCAGATGGCTCTTGCCCGCGCCGGGCGCCCCGACCAGCGCCAGAACCGGATCCGGCCAGGCGGGCCAGCTCTGCACGAGCGCGTGGGCCGCCTGGTTGGAGGGCGCGATCAGGAAATCGTCGTCGCCGTAGCGGGGTTGCGGCGAAAATTCGAATGCAAGCTGCCGCGCGCCCGCATGCGCGCCGCCTTCGTGTCCGGCTGCGCTCATGGCTGGTTCGCCGCCTCGGAATCCTCACCGAGATAGAACGGGCTCTGGCGATAGCGGGCGAAGAAAAAGCGCAGCAGGACGCCGAGCGCGGCCGCCACCGGCACGGCGACGATCAGGCCGGTGAAGCCGAACAGCGAGCCGGACGCCAGAAGCGCGAACATCAGCCAGACCGGATGGAGGCCGACGGATTCGCCGACGAGCTTCGGCGACAGAACGTTGCCCTCCAGAAACTGGCCGGCGATCACCACGCCGAGCGCCTTGGCCAGCATGGTCCAGTCCGGCCAGCCCTGTACCAGAGCGACGATCGCCGACACGACGAGCGCGGTCAGAGAGCCGACATAGGGAATGAAGCTCAGAAAGCCGGCGGTGATTCCGATCAGGAAGCCGAAGTTGAGCCCGATGAATGTGAGGCCGAGGCCGTACCACAGGCCGAGAAACAGGCAGACGAGCGACTGTCCGCGCAGGAAACCGGCGAGCGCGGCGTCCATATCGCCGGCGACCGCGCTGACCTCGGGCAGGTAGCGAGGCGGCACCAGGGATTTCATGCTGTCGATCATGCGGTTCCAGTCGACGAGAATGTAGAAGGCCACGACCGGGGTCACGACGACGAGCGAAAGAATGCCGACCAGCGCGGCGCCGCCTGAAATCAGGGATTTGGCGAAGCCGCCGAGCCATTTGGCGGCCTCGCCCGCGTAATCGGCGAGCGCCTTCTGGATATCGCCCGGATTGCCGGAACCCAGACCCAATCGCGTCGCCAGGTCGCTACCCCAGGACGTGTCGAGCACTTTCGCGCTCCAGTCTGAGACGAGCGACTGGAGGCGCAGGACGATCCGCGGCAGGTTGTCGACAAAGCCGGACAGCTGGTGCCCGAGCACGGGACCGATCAGCACCAGAGCGAGAACAATCAGAATGACCGAAACCGCGAGGATGAAAAGCGCCGCTCCCAGCCGATTCATGCCCACGCGCTCAAGCTTCTCGGCGACGGGATCGAGCAGGTAGCCGAGAGCAATGCCGGCCGCGAAGGGCATGAGCACGCCTGAAAACAAGTACAGAAACAGGGCGACGGCGACGATCGCCAGCGCCCAGGGCGCGACATCGGCCAGTCGCGGGCCGCGCTCGACTATGGCGACGCGCGTCGGCGCCGGCGTCGCTTGCGTTACTGGCCCATGTGCCTGATCCATGGCCCCAGATAGGCGCCGGCGGAAGCCAGCGTCAATGCCGCCACGATATAGGTCGCTGGCCAGAACCAGTATTCGCTCGAAAAGCCGAAGGCCTTGGCGCCCAGCACGGCGGCGGCGAAGGCGATCTGGAGCGTGGTGTTGACCTTGGAGACGTAGAGAGGACGAATTTCCACGGGCTTGTCGAACAGCCAGGCGGTGATGACGCCGCCGAGAATCATGACGTCGCGGGAGACGACGAGAATCCCAAGCGTGGGCGGAATGGCGTGCGCGATGCCCAGCGACACGTAGATCGCCATCAGCAGCGCCTTGTCAGCGAGCGGGTCGAGGAAGGCGCCGAGTTCCGTCCGCAGGTCGAACGTCTTGGCGAGCCAGCCGTCGGCGGCGTCCGAAACGCCCGCGATCACAAAGATGAAGAAGGCTTCACGCCACTCGCCGGCGACAATCATGGAGACGATGACCGGAACGAGCAGCAGCCGCCCGATCGTGATGATGTTCGGCAGGCTGCCGAAATTGCGGATGTCCAAGCCTCCCCCCGTGCATGGGCGCCGCCAGCCTGCCTTCGCGCCTGTCGCGCTCATTTAGCAGGCAGCGGGGCGCCGCGGTCAAGCGACCGGAGGCGCGGCCATTGGCCAATTACTTCATCCGCTTGAGCTCCTCCGTCATGGCGACATATTCGCGAAGCGATCCGTTGGTGCGGATAGGGTCCTTCGGGCAAGCGTCCGCGCCCTTCTCGAACATGTCTTTCGCGCGTGTCTTGTCGTTCTTCGCGAGCGCGAGTTCGCCGAGGTAGAAGAACACGTCGCAGCGGCGCTCGGCGTCATCGCCGGCCGCCGCGAAGATGCGCTCGTCGGCGGCGCCGGCCTCCAGCAATTCCGCAACGACGCCGATCCAGCTTGGTCGCGGCAGTTTCTTCGTCGCCTCGACGAAGGCGCGCGCCGCATCCGCCTTGCCCAGTCGCGCGCGGGCCAGAAAGGTCCATGCTGCGGCATTGGCGTTGAGGGTCGCGCCGGAGGCCAGATCCGGCTCGGCGGCGGCGTAATCGGCCAGCATGAACTGCGAATAGCCGCGCGCGACCAGCGCCTCCACATTGTCCTTGTCGCGCGCCAGAATGCGGTTGTAGTCGGCGATGGCGTCCTTGAAGCGGCCGAGTTCCTGCATCATGCCGCCGTGGTTCAGGAGCAGATCCTCGTCTTCCGAACCCGTCGCCAGCGCCGCATCGTAGTCGGTGACCGCTGCGGTGAATTCAGCCGCGCCCATCAGCAGATCGCCGCGCATTCTGAGAAACGTGGCGTTCCGGGGCTGCTGGGCGAGGATCGCCGTGTAGTCGCCGTAGGCGAGCCTCAGTTCGCCCTTTCTTTCCGCGATGGCGGCGCGGGCGACGCGAGTGGCGAGATTGCAGGGATCGAGGTCGATTGCCTTTGTCGTCGCCTCCAGCCCGGATCGCAAATCGCCGCCGGCCGCCTCCGCCTCGCCGCGCCAGCGCCAGGCCAGCGCATTGTCCGGCTCCTTCTTCGTGATCTCCCGCATCGCCATGATCAGCGCGAATGGGGCGCTGCCCTCCTTGCGCATCTTTTCCGCCTCGGCCATGGCCTCCGAAGGCGGCGGCTGGCGATAGTCGCAGCGTTGCGCGGCGGCGGCGCCGGCGGTCGTCAGGGCAAGGCACAGGATCAGGATTCGCAGCATCGGGTCGCTCCTGTGCGCCTCCATACGCCAAAACGCGCGCGGCGCCTGTGCGCGGCTTCACGCACGGCGCGGCAACGCCTTGCCAGCGCGGCTGCGACCCGATAATCCCGCCGCAAACCCGGGGATAGCCATGCAGGACAAGCCGAAGGACGGCCTCACCTATGCGCAGGCCGGCGTCGACATCGACGCGGGAACGCGGATGGTCGAACTCATCAAGCCGCATGTGCGCTCCACCCGCCGCTCCGGCGCCGATGGCGAAATCGGCGGTTTCGGAGGCCTGTTCGACCTCAAGGCGGCGGGCTTTTCCGATCCCGTGCTGGTCGCCG
>JAGRKN010000227.1:5127-9332 GCA_020442275.1 Rhodoblastus sp.
CTCGTCGCCATGTGCGTCAACGACCTCGTCGTACAGGGCGCGGAGCCCTTGTTCTTTTTGGACTATTACGCGACAGGCAAGCTCGATCCGGAGGAAGGCGCCGAGGTCGTCAAGGGCATTGCGGCCGGCTGCGTCGACGCCGGCTGCGCGCTGATCGGCGGCGAAACGGCGGAAATGCCGGGCCTCTATTCCAAGAAGGATTACGATCTCGCAGGCTTCGCTGTCGGCGCGGCCGAGCGCGGATCGCTGCTGCCGCGTGGAATCGAAAAGGGCGACGCGCTGTTTGGCCTGCCCTCCTCCGGCGTGCATTCCAATGGGTTTTCGCTGGTGCGCCGGATCGTCGAGCGCACCGGGCTCGTCTGGGACGCGCCGGCGCCGTTCGCGCCGGGCAAGACGCTGGCCGAGGCCCTGCTCGTCCCGACCAAGATCTACGTGCGGCCGCTGCTCGCCGCGCTGAAGGCGACGGATTCGATCCGCGCGCTCGCCCATATCACCGGCGGCGGTTTCCCGGAGAATATTCCGCGCGTGCTGCCAAAGGGGCTCGGCGTTTCCCTCGACCTTTCCGCCATTCCCGTGCTGCCGGTGTTCGGCTGGCTCGCCCGCGAAGGCGGCGTGGCGGAGAAGGAAATGCTGCGCACCTTCAATTGCGGCATCGGCATGGTCGTCGTCGTCTCCGCATCCCACGCCGCAGAGGGCGAGAAAGCCTTGGCCGACGCCGGCCTCGCGCCGATCCGGATCGGCGAAGTGACCGAGACACAGGGCGAAGAACGCGTGACGACGCGCGGGGCGCTGGCGCTGTGACGTCGACGATCTCATCCCCTCCCCCCTTGTGGGGGAGGGTTAGGGTGGGGGGTCGCGCGATCTTGCGCCATCATAGCGCGCCGATTCAAATCGCAGCATTCCTCGACCCCCTCCCCTGCCCCTCCCCACAAGGGGGAGGGGTTTTCCCGCCATGCGCCGGAGCCGCACGATGACCCGCAAGCGCGTCGCCATCCTGATCTCGGGGCGCGGCTCCAACATGATGGCGCTGGTCGAGGCCGCCGCAGCGCCGGATTTTCCGGCCGAGATCGCGCTCGTCCTGTCCAACCGCCCCGACGCCGCCGGCCTCGACTGGGCCTCTTCACGCGGCATTCCCGTGGCCGCGGTCGATCACAAGACATTTGGCAAGGATCGCGAGGCCTTCGAGCGCGCGATGCAGGCCATGCTGGAAGAAAACGATATCGACCTCGTGTGCCTCGCCGGTTTCATGCGCGTGCTGACGCCGTGGTTCGTGGCGCAATGGCAGGGGCGGATGCTCAACATCCACCCGGCCCTTCTGCCCTCCTATCGCGGGTTGCACACGCACGAGCGCGCACTGGAAGACGGCGTCAAAATCCACGGCTGCACCGTCCATTTCGTCGTGCCGGAAATGGACGCGGGCCCGATCATCCTGCAGGCCGCCGTGCCGGTGGAGGACTCCGACGACGCCGACGCGCTCGCGGCGCGTGTGCTTGCCCAAGAGCATCGCATCTATCCTCAGGCGCTGGCGCTGGTCGCTGCGGATAGAGTGAAGATCGACGGCAATCGCGTGCTGGCGAAGGCCTGACCGCGCGTCTGGCTGTTTTCTTCGCGAAGTCATAGTCTGCCCGAGGCGCCACGTGGCGGAGACCGCGACGCCGGGAGGGAGACGATGCCGCACTCGCTGCAAACCGACGGCGAAGCCCGCCGCTCGTTCGACAGTTCGGAAATGGGCGCGCTCGCGCATCTCTATCGCGGCGAGGTCTATCGCTCGACGATCTGGCGCACGCGTCTCGACAACACGACCAACTGGTCGATCGTCACCATGGGCATCGCGCTGTCCTCGTCCTTCTCGTCGCCGGAAGCCTCGCCGCTGCCGCTGATCCTCGTCGGCCTGCTGGTCGCGGTCTTCCTCACCTTCGAGGCGCGGCGCTACCGCTATTTCAATGTCTGGCGGGCTCGGGCGCGCTGGATGGAGACACATTTCTACGCGCCCATGCTGCGCGGCGAGGAACAGGCCGCCTTCTGGCGCGACGTTCTCGCCAAGGACTACACGCATCCGCGTCATCACATCACGCTGTGGCGGGCGATGGGGCGGCGGCTGCGGCGCAATTACGTCTGGATTTTCGCGATCCAGGTGGCTGCCTATCTCGGCAAGCTCATCATCCATCCGACGCCCGCCGCGCATTTCGGCGAAGTCGTCACGCGCGCCGCGATCGGGCCTATCCCCGGCTGGGCGGTGCTGACGGCAGGGCTCCTCTACAACGGCGGCTGGCTCGCCTTCGGCCTATGGTCGCTCTATCAGGACCGCGCCAAGCACGGCGACGTGGGGAAGAAAGTGGCGATGGGGTGAGTTGGGACAGGCGCAATCAGCGCGGCTTCTCGCCCCAGCACTGCACCAGCAACTTGTCGATGACGAGCGTCGTGGGGTCTTCGAGATGTCGCGCCAGCGACTCGCGATGCCTGTCGAGGTCGGCGGCGGACAGCACGCCGTTCGCGACGACCTTGTCTCGGATGGAATCGATCAGAGAAAGAAGATGCGTCCGCCTGTAGTCGCCGACCGACGGCGTCTCGACGGTGATTTTCGTTTGCACGTTCTGCATGCCGAGCACATGAAGCAGGACCGGCAGACGCCGCCCGACGAAGCCGTCGCCGCCGCCTGCGTGGAAAACCTTGTGAAACGTGTCCAGCAGGACATCCCACGAGGGATGCGCCGGCTGGCAGATCCAGGAAATGTTGTCGACATCCTCCAGCGCGAGAATGCCGCCGGGCCGGAGCAGCGATAGCATTTCCGCTAGGAATGCCTCGCGCGCCGAAACGTTGATCAGCACGAGACGTTCGTGCGCCAGATCGAATGTTTCTTTTTCCAGCCCCGTGTTCAGGGCGTCCGCCTGCACCATCCTGACATTGCCGAGCCCGCGTCGCCCGATTTCGGCATTCGCCATCGCTACAAAACGCTGCTCGCGCTCCAGCCCGATGACCTCGCCCGATGGGCCCACACGACGCGACAGCAGGTCGAGTATGCCAATCGGACCGCAGCCGATATCGACCGCCCGCCAGCCGGCCTGAACGCCGATCTGGTCGAGCAGCCAGCTGGCCGTCGGCTCGTACTGGTTGGCCTGATTGAGCAGGCGATCACGCTCGATATTCGTGCCGCCCAGCGGATAGCTGACCGATTGCGCAGAAGACATTCGCCCCTCCCCTCTGGCAAAGCGAATGCGATGGGGACCAGACTACATGCAAATGACCAATGGTCGCAATGCGCCGCGCGCTTGCGGCTAAAGCTCGCCCACGCGCAACAAAAATGTCTGGTGCGCGTCGATCATGATCTTCTGGCCCTTCTTGTCGCCGGCCTTGGTCTTGTCGAGCGTGAAACTGTCGAAGCGATAGTGCTTCATGCCCCAGGAATCATAGAAATAGACCGTGCGTCCGGCGATGCGGTCGACGACTGTCCAGTGGTCCCAGGGTTCGCCGAGGCCGACGATCCATAGCGCGCGTCCCTCGCCATGCGCCTCGATCTCGGTGCGCAACCTGTCGAAAAATTCTTCCACGCTGGCGACCTTGGTGCGCATCAGCGGCGCGCCCCACAAGAGGCGGGCCTTGTGCTTCTTCTGCACCCAGGCGTCGGCGGCGCGAAACAGGCGGTAGAGCGTCGGCACGCCCGTGCCGTCCCAGATGATCTGCGGAAAGAGATCGGCGACACTGGTGCACAGGACTTCGAGCAGCTTCTCGTCCTGCTTCTCGCTGTGGCCGAACATGAGTTTGCAGGCGTTGAGCGTCGCGTAGATCGAGCACAATCCGTCGATATCGCCCTGCTCGACCGGCGCGCGCGAACGTCTCTTGGCCATGCGTCAGATGCTCTTGTGAATCCAGACGCGATTGTCGTGGAAGGCCGCGCCGCCGAAGGGCGCGGTGGAATCGTCGCCAGTGAGCACGTTGATGCCATGGCCGTCGACGAATTTCGAGTTCGGCCAGATGCCCTCCGAGATCAGCACGCCGCGTCGCATGCCGTCGAACAGTCTTGCATGAAGGCGCGTCTGCCCGCGCCCGTTGCCGAGCGTGACGAGGTCGCCATCGGCTATGTCATGGTCGGCGGCGTCGTCGGGGTGGATCATCACCGTCGGCCGCTTTTCACGCGCGAGCGATTCCGGCGTTTCGGTAAACGAAGAGTTGAGAAAGTTTCGCGCCGGGCTGGTGGCGAGACGGAA
>JAGRKN010000006.1 GCA_020442275.1 Rhodoblastus sp.
TGTCCGAATTGGCGGAGCCAGCTCTATCTTCTAAGCCGCATCGCGCTTCGCCCGCGCCGATAGTCGTGACGGATCGCGCCGCCTGGCGACATGATCGTGATAGGTCGACGGGGCGATCGGCAGGACCTTGCAGATCCGCTCGACACCGTCGGCCTCGCGGCGATCGTCGATGAGGGCGATCATGTCTTCGACCGGCGGTCGAGCTCCGCCATCGCAAGATAGGCCGACTCCTTGCGCAGGATCTCGTTGGCCTGCCACAGCTCGCGGTTCTCGCGCTCCAGCGCCTTGATCCGGTAGCGGTCCTGGCTCGTCGGGCCTCGCCGCGCTCCGGCGTCGCGTTCGGCTTGCCGCACCCAACGCCGCAGGTTTTCCGTCGTGCAGCCGATTTTGGCGGCGATCGAAGACATCGCCGCCCATTGCGACGCGTACCCGCCCTGATGATCGAGGACCATCCGAACCGCACGCTCCCGAACCTCAGGGGAAAACTTCTTGCTTGATCGATTGCTGTCCATAGCCCCAACCTCTCAAGGGTTGGGACCTCCGGCAAACCCGGGGCGGTTCATCCGTTCCAGACCATCCTGAAAACCATCGCTCCATGAGCCCGCAGGCAAGGCCGCCCGAGCCAACCCGCCAGTCCCACAAGTCGCGATGAAATTGGGGCGTGGGCTATTACTTGGCCGGCAATCTCGTCTAAAACGAACAGTCAGCACAGCAAATTCGCGAAACTGTCAAAATTGCGAACAACTACCGCGACCCGCAGATTTGCAATGCGGCGTGTCAGGAACTACTAAGGGACCATTTTCGGAGTTTTGAATGCGCATTCTGATCACAGGCGGTGCCGGCTTTATTGGGTCTGCTGTGGCTCGGCGGCTTGTCGAAAAATCCGAGGATCATGTCCTCATTTTCGATAAGCTGACCTACGCCGGCAATCTGGAGTCGCTCGCGCCGATCGCGGCTAGTCAGCGCTTCGCGTTCCGACGCGCCGACATCTGCGACCGCGCGGCCGTTTCCAGGGCGTTGGGCGAGTTCCAGCCAGATGTCGTGATGCATCTGGCCGCCGAGAGCCATGTCGACCGTTCGATTGACGGGCCGTCCGCCTTTATCGAGACCAATCTCGTCGGCACGTTCACGATGCTCGACGCTGCGCTCGAATATTGGCGCGGACTGCCGAAGGATAGGGCCGCCGGCTTCCGTTTCCAGCACATCTCGACCGACGAAGTGTTCGGAACGCTCGGCGACGAGGGCCTGTTCCGCGAGGACACGCCCTATGCGCCGAACTCGCCCTATTCGGCGTCCAAGGCCGGCTCCGATCATCTCGTGCGCGCTTGGCGCGAGACCTACGGCCTGCCGACCCTCACGACCAATTGCTCGAACAATTACGGGCCGTACCATTTCCCGGAAAAGCTCATTCCGCTGATGATCCTGAACGCGCTCGACGGCAAGCCGCTGCCGGTCTATGGCCGAGGCGAGAACGTGCGCGACTGGCTCTATGTCGAGGATCACGCGGCGGCGCTGATGCTGGTGGCACGCAAGGGCGTTGTCGGACAGTCCTACAATGTTGGCGGCCGCAACGAGAAAAAGAACATCGAGGTGGTGCGCACGCTGTGCGACATTCTCGACGAATTGCGCCCGCGCGCCGGCTCCTATCGCGATCTCATCGCCTTCGTGAGGGACCGGCCGGGCCACGACATGCGCTATGCGATCGATTGCACGAAGATCGAGCGCGAACTGGGATGGGCGCCGGCCGAGACGTTCGAAACCGGGCTGCGCAAGACGGTGCAGTGGTATCTCGACAACGAGGCCTGGTGGCAGGCCATCCGCACAGGCAAGTACCGAGGAGAGCGTCTCGGGCGTACCGCCTGATTTCCAATCGCCACGCAGCCGGGGGCAAGCGATTTCCATGCAGTTCGAAGATACCGTCATTCCCGCTGTCAAGATCGTGACGCCGAAGAAGCACGGCGACGCACGAGGCTTCTTTTCCGAAGTCTACAAACAATCCGACTGGCGTGCGGTTGGACTGGACCTCGGCTTCGTACAGGACAACCATTCCATGTCGGCGGAAATCGGCACGCTGCGCGGCCTGCATTTCCAGACCGCACCGTTCGCGCAGGACAAGCTGGTGCGAGTGGCGCGCGGCCGCATTCTCGACGTCGCCGTCGACATCCGCCGCTCGTCACCGACATTCGGCAAGCATGTGGCGGTCGAACTGTCGGCGGAGAACTGGAAGCAATTGCTCGTACCGATCGGCTTCGCGCACGGATTCATCACGCTCGAGCCCGATACCGAGGTCCTCTACAAGGTGTCGGCGCTCTATTCGGCGGCCAACGATCACGGCCTTGCGTGGGACGATCCGGACCTTGGCATCGCCTGGCCGCTGCCGCCTGCCGGCCCGACGCTGTCGGACAAGGACAAGAAGTGGCCGCGCCTGCACGACCTCATCGAGGTCTTCCCGTGACGGCGATGCGGATCGCAGTCACCGGCCTGAGCGGACAGGTCGTCAGCGCCCTGATCGATCGCGCGCCGCGCGAGGTCGAGATCATCGCGATGGGCCGGCCGCAGCTCGATCTCGCGCAGCGCGCGTCGGTGCTGTCGACCCTGCGCGCCTCGCGCTGCGATGCTGTCGTCAACGCCGCCGCCTACACCGCCGTCGACAAGGCCGAGAGCGAGCCGGAAGCGGCCATGCGCATCAATGGCGACGGCGCAGGCTACGTGGCCGAAATCGCTGCGGATCTTCACGTTCCGCTGGTCCACCTTTCGACGGACTACGTGTTCGACGGCCGGCTCGACCGCCCCTATCGCGAGGACGACGCGACCGGGCCGACCGGCGTCTACGGCCGCTCCAAACTCGCGGGCGAGCAGAAAATCGCCGCCGTTCATCCCGATCACGCGATCCTGCGCACCGCCTGGGTGTACAGCCCGTTCGGCACGAATTTCGTGCGCACGATGCTGCGTCTCGGCGAGACGCGAACAGAGGTCGGCGTCGTCGCCGACCAGCGCGGCAATCCGACCTATGCGCCCGACATCGCCGACGCGGTTCTGACCATCGCGCGGCGCCTGCGCGCCGATCGCGCACCCGAACTGCGCGGTTTGTTCCACATGACCGGCGGCGGCGAAGCCACGTGGGCCGATTTCGCGGAGGCGATCTTCGCGGAAGCGCAGAAATACGGCCGCGCGCCCGTGCGCGTGAACCGCATCACGACCGCGGATTATCCGACGCCCGCGCTCCGGCCGGCCAATTCGCGCCTCGACAATTCGCGCCTGCAGGCGGTCTTCGGGCTCGCCCTGCCGGACTGGCAATCCTCGACGGCGGCCTGCGTGTGCCGCCTTCTGACCTGAGACGAAACTCATGCGAGGAATCATTCTGGCCGGCGGTTCCGGCACCAGGCTTCACCCGATGACGCTGGCGGCGTCCAAGCAATTGCTGCCCGTCTACGACAAGCCGATGATCTACTATCCGCTTTCGGTCCTGTTGCTCGCCGGCATTCGCGAAATTCTGGTGATCTCGACGCCGGAGGACCTGCCGTCGTTCCAGCGCCTACTTGGCACGGGTGCCCAATGGGGCGTCTCGCTGTCCTACGCGGTGCAGCCGAGCCCGGACGGGCTGGCGCAGGCCTACATTATCGGCGCGCCCTTCGTTGAGGGGCACGATTCCTTGCTCGTTCTCGGCGACAACATCTTCTATGGGCACGGCCTGACAGAATCGCTGCAAGCGGCCGGCCGGCGCGGCGCGGGCGCCACGGTGTTTGCCTATCACGTGACCGATCCCGAGCGGTTCGGCGTCGTCGAATTCGACAAGGCCGGCCGCGCGATTTCTCTCGAAGAAAAACCCAACGAGCCGAAGTCGAGCTGGGCAGTCACGGGCCTCTACTTCTACGACAAGCGCGCGCCCGAATACGCTGCGTCTTTGGAGCCGTCCCCGCGCGGCGAGCTCGAGATCACCGATCTCAACCGCATCTACCTCGAAAACGGCACGCTCAATGTCGAGCGGCTCGGCCGCGGCTTCGCTTGGCTCGACACGGGCACGCCGTCTTCGTTGCTCGAAGCCGCGCAATACGTGCAGGCAATCGAACAGCGCCAGGGACAGCGCATCGCCTGCCTCGAGGAGATCGCCTATCTCAACGGCTGGATCGACGAGGCGGAGATGCGGGCGGCCGCCGCCCGGCTCGCCAAGAGCGGTTACGGCCAGTATATCTTGCAAGTCATCAAGGAAGTCGAAATATCCAGAAGATCGTGAGGCCGGTCATGCAGATTGATCCAGCCGACGCGTTTGCATTCCCTCAGACTCTCAACCGAAGAATCCCTCATGTTTTCCAACGGCAAATCGATCGTTCGCTGCAAGGCGCCGCTGCGGCTCGGGCTCGCGGGCGGCGGCACAGACCTGTCGCCCTATTGCGATGAATTCGGCGGCGCGATCCTCAATTGCACCTTCACAAAATTCGCGTTCGTGTCGATCTCGAAACTAGCCACGAAGGAAGTCTGCTTCGCATCGATGGATACGGGCGCGCAGGCGACGCTTTCGATCGAGCAATTCACCGTCGGCGCCAAACCCGGCCGCGAGTTTGACCTCGCGAATGCAGTCTACCACCGCATTTGCCGCGACTATCTCGACGGCGAGGTCTATCCACTGCGGATCGAGACGGCGATCGACGCGCCGATCGGTTCGGGCCTGGGGTCGTCGTCCGCGCTGGTGGTGGCGCTGGTCGAGGCCTTCGCCTTCGCGTTCGACCTGCCGCTCGGCCAATATGAGGTCGGCCATCTCGCGTGGGAGATCGAGCGTCTCGATCTCGGACTTGCGGGCGGCAAGCAAGATCAGTACGCGGCGGCCTTTGGTGGCTTCAATTTTATGGAATTCCTCGCCAGGGACCGGGTGATCGTGAACCCAATCCGGTTGCCGTCGGCCACGCGCTACGAACTCGAGGCATCGCTGGTGATCGCCTATACCGGCATCTCCCGGCATTCGGCCGAGATCATCAGCGACCAGGTGCGCTCGACGAATACCCAAGGCTCCGAGGCGCTGGAGAGCATGCACGCGCTGCGCGAGGACGCGTTCGATCTCAAGGCCGCGCTGCTGCGCTGGGACCCGGGCGCGATGGCCAGCATCCTCAACCGGTCGTGGCTCAGCAAGAAGAAGACGTCGAAGGCCATGACGTCGGATGCGATCGATTCAATCTACAAATGCGCGCTGGCGGCCGGCGCACTCGGCGGCAAGATCTCGGGCGCGGGTGGCGGCGGATTCATGATGTTCCTCGTCGATCCCGCGCGGCGCGACGAGGTTCGCGCGAGCCTGCGGGCCAAGGGCGCGCAAGCGGAATACGTAACCTTCTTCGAGGACGGCGCGCATGCGTGGATCGCGCCGGAAACGGCGCGCCGACCATGACCAGACCCGTGGTCGCAGCGCGCAGGCCGGCTTCGCCGGTCGATCAGGCGGTCATCCTGGCCGGCGGCAAGGGGACGCGGCTCGGCGAACTGACGAATACCAAGCCCAAGCCGCTGATGCCGATCACGTCCGACGGCGCATCCTTCCTGGAGCTTGCGGTCGCCGAATATGCGCGGCAGGGTTTCGCGAACATTGTCATCGTAGCCGGCTATCTCGGCGACCAGATCGCTGAGCTGATGGAAGGCCGCCGGTTCGGCGCGGGGCGCGTGCGCGTGGTAATTGAGACCGAGGCGCTGGGCACGGCCGGCGCGCTGCTGGCCGCCGAACCGCTGCTGCAGGAGCGGTTCATCGTCGCCAACGGCGATTCCTTCATCGACGCCAATTTTCGAGCGATGGCAGCGACGCCGGTCGCGCCGGGCCAGGGCGCCATGCTCGTGCGCCGGGTCGACAACGCCGCTCGTTACGGCATGGTCGAGATCGAAGGTGGGTTCGTCCGCAAGTTCAGCGAGAAGAGCGCGCAGGCGGTTCCCGGCGTCATCAACGCCGGCGTCTATCTGCTCGACCGCACGATCCTCGACGCCGTCACAGCGACGCCGTTCTCGCTGGAAACTCAGGTGTTTCCGAAGATGGCGGCCGATGACCGGCTGCGCTGCGTCGAGACCGACGGCTATTTCATCGATATCGGCCTGCCCGACTTCCTCAACGAGGCTAGGTCGACCCTGCACAATCACCTGCGGCGGCCCGCCGTGTTCTTTGACCGCGACGGCGTTCTCAATCGCGACACCGGCTACGTTGGCCGGCGTGAGCAGTTCGAATGGATGCCAGGCGCGATCGATTTCATCCGCGCCGTCAACGACGCCAAGCTGCGTGTGGTCGTCATCACCAATCAGGCCGGCGTGGCGCGCGGCAAGTATTCGATCGATGACGTGCATGCGCTCCATGACTGGATGGCGCGCAGCCTCGCCGAAAAGGGCGCGTTCGTCGACCGGTTCTACTATTGCCCGTATCATGTCGAAGGCTCGATCGCCGCCTACCGGGCCGAGCATCCGGAGAGAAAGCCGAAGCCCGGCATGCTGTTACGGGCTGGCCACGAGCTCGACATCGACCTCGCGCGGTCGGTGATGATCGGCGACAAGCAGTTGGATATGGACGCGGCGCACGCTGCTGGCGTACATGGGGTGCGCGTCGAGGGCGAGGACGTCGGGCGGGCTTTTGCGAGCGCGCGCGACTGGCTCGGGACGCGCAGCGTGAGACTGGGACTGAATGGATGACAGACCGTGGGCTGGAATTCGAGTTCGCCGCCTGGGGCCAGTGGATGCGCGAGTACGCGCTACCGCTGTGGGCCGTCGCCGGCTTCGACCGCACGAACAATCGCTTCGAAGAACGGCTCGACTTTTCCGGCCGCAAGATTGCCGACGCGCCGATCCGGCTGATGGTGCAGGGCCGGCAGATCTTCGTCTATGCCGAAGCTGCGCTGATCGGCCTCTATCCCGTCGGCCGGGCGCTTGCGATTTCCGCCTATCACTCGATGGTCGCATCCTATTACGAGCGCGACGGGTCGCCCGGCTGGATATTCTCGATCCATCGCGACGGCTCGGTCGCCTCGGACGTGCGCGACACCTATGCGCACGCGTTCGCGATGTTTGCGACCGCGCATTATTTCCGGCTGACGGGCGACCGCGCCGCGCTCGACCTCGCCGACAGGACTTGGGCCTATCTCGACGCCCATCTCGCGCTGCCGGCCGGCGGGTTCGCAGACGCCGCCCCGCGTCCCGACGCGATCCGGCGTCAGAACCCGCACATGCACCTGCTGGAAGCCGCGATGTGGTTGTTCGACGCCAGCGGCGAGCGCAGGTATCTCGACCGCGCGCAGAAGATCGCCGCCCTGTTCCGTAACGCCTTTCTCGACCGCAAGACGGGCAGCGTGATCGAATATTTCGACGACACGCTCGCGCCCGCGCAGGGCGATGCGGGCGCGATCCGCGAGCCCGGCCATCATTACGAATGGGCCTGGTTGCTCGAATGGATGGCGCAGGCGAGCGGGGCTGCGGCCGACGACAGCGCCGGCCGGATCATCCGCCACGCCGACGCGTTCGGCTGGTCCAGCGACGGGTTCATTTTTGACGAGGTGTTCGCGGACGGGCGCGTCCGCGCGCCGGGGTTCCGGCTGTGGCCGCTGACCGAAGCGATCAAGGCGCGCGCCGTGTGGCCGCACGCCGATAGCGCCGCGCGCGCGGCGCGTCTTGCGCGCACGGTCGTCGCGTTGCGGACGAAATTTCTGGCGCCGGCTGTCTCCGGGGGCTGGATCGACCGTTATGCCGCCAATGGCGCGCGCGCAGTCGAATTCATGCCCGCGAGCAGCCTCTACCATCTGTTTTGCGCCTATTCCCAGCTCGACCGGCTGGTGTCGGGCAAAGCCTGGCCGGACAAGCGGGCAGCCTGAATGCGAGAGTTGCGAGGACTTCGATGAACCAGGCCACAGCAACACTGGATTGCACGAAGTCGGGCGCGGACCCGGGTGCCTCCGGCGAGGGCGCGCCGTTCGTCGGCTTCTCGATCGCGTCGCGCAACTACATTTGCTTCGTCAACACATTGTACGACAGCCTGGTACGGCAGTACGGCTCGGTGCGCTTCTTCCTCGCGCTCGCGGATTCGGACGCCGACATCGACCGCTCGACGATCCCCTACGAGATCTTGTCGCTGGCCGATCTCGAGGACGACCGGCTGTGGGGCATGGCCGAGCACTACAACATCACAGAGTTCAACACTTCGATCAAACCTTACGTTTTCGCGCAGCTGATGGATCGCTTCCCCGGCGAGCCCATCCTGTATTTCGATCCCGACATCTTCGTTGTCTCGCGCCTGCGCGAAATCGAGCAGGCGTTCGAGGACGGCGCAAATGCTGTTCTCACGCCGCATCTGATCGATCCGCTCGATCACCCGCTGTCGCGCGACGAGGACCTGCTGAAATACGGCATCTACAATTTCGGCTTCGTCGGCCTGCGTTCATGTCCCGAGGCGGCCAAGCTCGCCTCGTGGTGGTGCGACCGCATGGAGAATCGCTGCCTGATCGATTTCCCTAACGGGCTGTTTGTTGACCAGAAGTGGGGCGATTTCCTGCCGGCCTATCTGTCGAACACCTACGTGCTACGGCATCCCGGCTATAATGTCGCCTACTGGAACCTGCCCGACCGGCGCGTGCGCCTCGTCGACGGCCGCTGGATCTGCAACGGACAGGATCTGCGGTTCGCGCATTTTTCCGGCGTAGACATCCTGAACCCTGCGATCTATTCGCGTCACGCGGCGAATTTCCATCACACCGTCGTCGGCGATCTCGGCCATCTGCTCGAGCTCTATCGCGAGAAGGTGCTGCAAGGCGGGCTCAAGCGCTACGGACGTTACGAATATGCATTCCGCTACAGCGGCGCGAGCGGCGCGGTGAACGTGCACACTGCCGTCAGCCTCTCCGACAAGATCAAGGGCGATACCGGCGCGGTCGATCATGCACTGCCGGCGTTCGGCCCGCAGGGCAAGACGGTCGCCAACAGCGTCGGCCAGACCGCGGCCGCGCCCGAACTCCTCGCCGCCTCTGTGCGCGACGGGAAGCGTCTCGCCGCCTGGGAGGACGACAATGCCGAGGTGCTCGAAGCCGTGCGGGATGCCGAGGCGATCGTGTTGGCGGAGACCGGCGGCGTCGCGGTGACTGGCGGCGTCTGTGCGATGTGCCGGACGACGGGGCCGTTCCTCGCCGTGACGAAATCCGGTGCCAAGGCGCGCACTTGCGACTGGGGTGAGACGCTCACCTGCCGGTGCGGCCATTCCGCCGACAGCCGCGCGCTCGTTCACGCTGCCCGCTCGATCGCGGGCGTCGGCGCAGCCGATGTGGTGCTGGTGGACGCTGGCGAGGCCGATCTGCTGAGCTGGGCACGGCTGCACTGGCCGAAGACCGAAGCGTTGGACGGATCGCAGACGCGCGCCCACTGCATTCTGACGGGAGCGCCGGAGCCTGGTGTGCTGAAAACCTTTGTGCAGCGGCTTATGCCCGACGGGCTACTGGCGATTGCGGGCAAGCCCGTTGCGTCGGCCGCCAGGGGCAAGCCGCCGCAGATCAATTTCTCCATGCTCGACGCGCTGGCGCAAGCCGGTTTCGCCGACGTCGATTGCATCGTCTATGCGTCGGTGGACCTCGGCTATCTCGGCGAGCGTACGCATCTGTTCGTTGCGCGCGCTCCGGGCGGCCGGTCATGAACGCACGCTGCGCGATCATAACCGGCGTGAGCGGGCAGGACGGTGCGTATCTGGCGCGCCTGCTGCTCGAAAAAGGCTACAGAGTCTTCGGCGCCACGCGCGACCCGGGCGGAACGCCCGCGCGTCTTGAGGCGCTCGAGCTCACTGACCGCGTCGAACTCGTCGCACATCCCGGCGCCGATCTCGCGGCCTGGCGAGCGCTGCTCGCCGCGCATGCGCCGCAGGAGGTCTATAACCTCGCAGCTCAATCCTCTGTCGTGACGGCGCTGCGCCAACCCTACGAGACCACGCTGTCAAATGCGATGGAGCCGGTCGCGCTGTTCGAAGCCGCGCGTCTCGACAGGCCGGACCTGCGCATCTTCCAAGCGGGCTCGGTTCAGGTATTCGGCCCGGCGATGGGCGCACCCGGAGCGCCCGAGAGCTTCGCGCCGACCAACCTCTACGGTTCTACCAAGCTGTTCGCGCACTTCGCCGGTAAGGCCTATCGTGCCGACCACAAGCTGTTCATCGCCAGCGCCGCAATGTCGGCGCACGAATCGCCGCTGCGCGGCGAGGACTTCCTGTCACGCAAGGTCGTGAAGACCCTGGCGGCGGTGCGAGCGGGCAAGGCGAACGAGCTACGCGTCGGCAATCTCGATGCGCAGCGCGACTGGGGCTATGCGCCCGATTTCGTCGAGGGCATGCACGCCGCCCTACAGGCGGACGAACCGTTCGACTACGTGTTCGCGACCGGCGTGGCGCAGCGCGTGCGCGACCTGATCGAATGCGCTGCGGCCAATTTCGGTTTCGTTCTCGCCTGGAGCGGGCAGGGCGTCAACGAAATCGGCGTCGATCTCAAGACGAACCGGCAGATCGTGAGCGTCGATCCTGCCTTCTTCCGGCCGTTCGACGAAACGCCGCCAGCGCTGGACATTTCCGAGGCCCGCAGCCGGCTCGGCTGGGCACCTCGCACGACCTTCAAGACTATGATAGCTCAAATGTGCGAGGCGGATCTCGTGCGTATCAGCGATCCAGGTGGTGAACGCGCGATTGTCGGATCGATCCGGGCTACCGAAGTTCGAGGATAAGGGTATGGCAAAGAAACGCGCATTGATCACGGGCGTCACCGGCATGGTCGGCTCGCACCTGACCGACTTCCTGCTGGAGAACACGGATTGGGAGATCCACGGCATGGCACGCTGGCGCAGCCCGATGGACAACATTTCCCACCTCCTGCACCGCCTCAACCGGCAGGACCGCGTTCATCTCATCCACGGCGACCTTCGCGACTCGCTGTCAATGATGAACGTGGTGCGCGAGACGAAGCCGGATTATGTGTTCCATCTGGCCGCGCAAAGCTTTCCGAAGACGAGCTTCGAGGCGCCGCTCGAGACACTCGACACCAACGTGCAAGGCACCAACCGCCTGCTGGAAGCGCTGCGCCAGCACGCGAAGGACGCTGTCATTCATGTCTGCGCCTCGTCAGAAGTTTTCGGCCGCGTGCCGAAGGAGAAGCTGCCGATCGACGAGGAATGCTCGTTCCATCCGGCATCGCCCTACGCGATTTCCAAGGTTGGCACCGACCTGATCGGCCGCTTCTACGCTGACGCCTACAACATGACGATCATGACGACGCGCATGTTCACGCACACCGGTCCGCGCCGCGGCGACGTGTTTGCGGAATCGAGCTTCGCCAAGCAGATCGCGATGATCGAGCAGAACCTGATCCCGCCGGTGGTGAAGGTCGGCAATCTCGACTCCCTGCGCACCTTCGCGGACGTGCGCGACGCGGTGAACGCGTACTACATGCTCGTGACCGTCAATCCGGTTGGCGGCGAGTACTACAACATCGGCGGGACACATGTCGCGACGATCCGCGAAATGCTGGACACGCTGATCTCGATGGCGAAGGTCGAGGGCATTCGTGTCGAAACCGATCCCTCGCGCCTGCGCCCGGTTGACGCCGACCTGCAGGTTCCCAACACGACCAAGTTCACGACCCATACGGGATGGAAGCCCGAGATCGGGTTCGAGCAGACGATGGGCGACCTGCTCGAATATTGGCGCGGACGCCTGTCCGATGCCTCCACGCACGCGGTCCGCTGATCGTGGCCCCGCAACCTCGATCCGTCGAACGTACAAGCGGCGTGAAAACCGGCTCTTCGAGCTTCAAGCCAGACCTATTCGAATCGAAGCTGCTGCGCGCCATCTGGCGGCTAAACCGCGTCTCCGCCGACAAGCTCGCCGGCACGCGGATGGAAGACGCGTTGACCCCCATCTTGATTGAGGCGCGCATTTCCCATGAGGCAGGCGATGTCGGCAGGATCGAGGACGAATATCGTCTCAACGACAAGATGCGCGTTATCCTCACCTATCGCGCGCAGCAGATCGCGGAAAGCGTCGGGCGGTAAGCGCGCGTCATCGGCCGGGCGGAAAAAGGAAATTCAGATGGATTTGGAATCCAGCATATTCAGGCTGAAGCCGTTCAGCTGTGCGAGCGATGTCGACGATCTCTTCAGCTTCGCATACTCGTCGATCTCCGAGCGCAACGCCGCCGAAGGCATGCTGCGGCCGATCACCGACTACCAGCGCGCGCACGAACGCAGCCTCGAATCGGCCGATGGCGAAAAATTCACCGTCGACGGCCAGTGTGCAATGTGCGGCAGGTTTGGTCCGATGATCACGAGCTACATGTATTGCATCGAGGAAGCCGATGGCCATCGCACGCCCAACTGGCGCGAACACCTCGCCTGCCAGTGCGGTTTTCCCAACCGCGTGCGGGCCTCGATGCATTTCATGATGGCGACGGCGCAGGTTAATCCGTTTGCCAGCGTCTATGTGACGGAGCGCGTGACGCCGCTCTACGCATGGCTCGAGCAGCGGTTCCCGAAACTGCAGGGCAGCGAGTTCCTGGGCGCCAACGTCGAGCCGGGCGCAGTGGTAAATAGCATCCGGCACGAGGACGTCAGCAGGCTGTCGTTTGCGGACAACAGTTTCGACCTCGTGATGAGTTTCGACGTGCTAGAGCATGTCGTCGACGTGGACGCGGCGATCCGACAGCTCGCCCGCGTGCTCAAGCCCGGCGGCAAGCTGATCTTCCAGGCACCGACGATGAGCGACGTACAGGACACTCTGGTGCGTGCGCGCATCGGCGCGGACGGCCAGATCGAGCATATCCTGCCGCCGGAACTGCACGGCAATCCGGTGGATCCCGAAAACGGGGCGCTGTGTTTTCGCTATCTGGGCGTCGACACGCTAGACAAGCTGCGCGGGGCTGGCTTCTCCACAGCGAAGCTGATCCAGTACTGGTCGCGCCACTATGGCTATCTCGGCGCAGCGCAGGTGTTATTTTACGCTGAAAAGTAGGAATGATCATTACGGCGGCTGACGTTCGCCGGATGTCAGCAGAAGATGTGCCGCACGCCGGGGCATGGCGCAGAGGGTGAAATGCTGGGCTTGAAATCGCAAAGTTCCCGGAGCGCCGCCAAGGCAAACAATGCCGGGGCGAATCGCAACGTGGGCAGTGTATTCTTCGACGAAGCTTTCTATGCCAGCCAGCTCGGCAAGGATGCGCCCGTCGGCGGCGATGCGCTGTATCGGCACTATCAATCGCAAGGCGCCAAGAACCTCGTCGCCCCGCACCCACTGTTCGACCCGAAATTCTACGTTCGCAACAATCAGGACATCGGTCGCGCCGATCCGCTCGATCATTACCGGCAGTACGGCTGGAAGGAAGGCCGCCAGCCGCATCCGCTGTTCTCGCCGGACTATTACCTGCGTCGCTACACGGATGTCGCGGAAGCGGGCATGGAGCCGCTGACGCATTATCTCGAGTACGGCTGGAAGGAATTCCGGAGCCCGCATCCGCTGTTCGATCCGCAGACCTATTTCCGCGCCCACCCGCATCTGATCAAGGGCCGCGTCGATCCGCTGCGCCACTACATCGGCAGCGCGTGGCACGAAGGCGTCGCCCCACATGCGCTGATCGACGACGGAAAGCTGCGCGTCGAACTCGAAAATATCGCGCAGGCGTCGATTCAGGGATCACCGTTCAAGGCCTATCTCAACGAATCCCGCTTCTGGGGCGCCTCGACGCACGCGCTGTTCGATGCGGAATATTACGCGACTGGCTTTGCCGGCGAAAAACCGCGCATGCCGCTGCTGGTGCACTACCTGTCGATCGGCTGGAAGGAAGGCCGCCAGCCGCATCCGCTGTTCTCGCCGGACTATTACTTGTGTCGCCACACGGATGTCGCGGAAGCGGACATGGAGCCGCTGACGCATTTCGTCGATTGCGGGATGAGCGAAATGCGCCAGACGCATCCCCTGCTTAGCCCAGCCGAATATGCGGCTCGTGTCGCAGGGTGCGAGGACGTCCATCCGTTGGTCCACTATCTTCGGCAGAATGGGCGGGTTCGCGCGAACGCCTGGGTCGACGAAGACATGATCGCCGAGTACATCAGTGAGATCGATGGCGAACCGTTCGAAGGCTGCGCGCTCGACTCGTACCTACGCGACCCGCGCTACCGGATGGCGACGCCCAACCTCCTGTTCGACGCGAAATACTATCTCGCGCAACGCGGCAAGCCGAAGATAGAGCCGCCGCTGGCCGACTATCTCATCTATGGCGCTGCCGAAGGGCACGGTCCCCATCCGCTCGTCGATGAGGCCTGGTACCGGGACCAATTCCCTTCTGCGGAAGCGGGCGCAGCGCTGGAGCAATACCTGCGCGAGACGCATGCTTGGGGCTACACCACGCATATCTATTTCGACGAAAAGTACTACAAGCAGAACAATCCGGCGGTGTCGGGACCCGGCCTCCTGCACTACATCGCGCGTGGTGAGCAGGACAGCGCGCGACCTAATTCTTATTTCTCGCCGCTCTACTATCGCAATGCGGTGGCGCGCGATCTGCCGCCGGGCGGTGCGCTGCGACATTTCGCGGAAACCGGCGACGCGGACGGATTGCGTCCGTCGCCGGAGTTCGACCCCGTATTCTACCGCGCCGCCTATGCAGGCGCCTTGAAATCGGAACACCCGCTCAAGCATTATATGATGGTGGGGCGATACTATGGGTTCCATCCGCTGCGCGCTAAGCCGATCGGCCTCAAGGCGAGCGACTGGCTTGCGGCGCGCGACGCGCAGGCGACCGACAGGACCGCGTCCGTCGCCAGCTCGATCGCGTGGTTTGCGCTGCACGAACTGCGGGACGCGTTGAGTCGTCGACTGCTCACCGAAGAAGCCAGCGCATTCGCCGGCGCGCCTGCAATGATCGACGAGCTCGGCGTCAATGCGACGGCGTCCGTGCTGCTCGGACGCCTGTCGTCGCTCGGCGAGCGGACGCATGTAGCGATCCTGCAGGGCGATTGCCTTGCCTCGCGACACGATCTGCATCGTCTCGCGCTCAGCCTCGACGACCATGCCGACGATATTGTAGCGGTGCCGATCGCGGCGGCGCCCAGCATGTCGCTCGTTAATCCGCCACTCGCGCTGGACGGCTCGCCGCGATCGGCCTCGCCTGACATCGACCATCCGGATTTCAATTTTCGCCGGGAGGTGGACGCCGTCGGCGCGCCGGCCGCGCTTTTCCGGCTTGCGCCGCTGCGCACGCTTCTGACGAAGATGCGTGGCGACGAGAAGATCGATCTCGACAAATTGCTGGCGGCAGCCGGCTCGGTTGCGTCCTCGGGCGTGTTCCTAGCGTCCGGTGCCGCCGTGCGAATGCCGTTCGCGGCGGCGCGAGCGCTCGCCGCTGCAGTACGGCCTACCGCACAGCGGCGCAACCTTGAACGGCGGCGCAAGGTCTTCTACGTCGACTCGACCATTCCGCGGCCCGATCTCGACGCAGGGTCCGACACGGCGTGGCGCGTGCTACAGATCATGAACGAACTCGGCTTCGATGTCACATTCGTCCCGGCAGTGGTCGAGGACAGCCATCGCAAGTACATCGAGGCGGCGCGGCGCATCGGCGTGAAGGTCGTTTGCCCGCCCTACGTCCGCGACATCGTAAGCTACATCGACGAAACGGACGAGACGTTCGACATCGCGTTCCTGGCCCGCGCGCCTGTCGTTGGCGCCCTGTTCGAGCCCGTGCAGAAGAAATGGCCGAAGTGTCGAATCGTATTCAACACGGTCGACATCCACTACCTACGTCTTCTGCGCGAGGCGATTCTGCACCAGGATACCGACCTATTCTCGCATGCGATGGAGCTGAAGTCGCTGGAGATCGATCTGATCGGCAAGGCCGACGAGACGATTGTGCTTTCGGAAGCCGAATTGGATTTGTTGCGCGAAGAAGGTGTCGAGGCGTCCGTCACCGTCGTGCCGCCGGTCTACGACGCCGCACGTCCCTATCCGTACGATCCGGCGACGCGTAGCGGAGTTTTCTTCATCGGTGGCTATGCGCATGCGCCCAATATCGACGCCGTCGACTATTTCGTTACCGAGGTGTGGCCGCTCGTCACCGCGCAGCGCTCCGACATCATATTCCATATCGTCGGCGCGCAGGCACCGACGCATTTCGCAACCTACGCATCCGATACGGTCAATGTCGTCGGCTTCGTGGACGACGTCGACGATTTTCTGAGCGGGATGCGCCTGATGGTGTCGCCGCTGCGTTACGGTGCCGGCATCAAGGTCAAGATCATCGCAAGTCTGAGCGCCGGCGTTCCGGCGATCGTGACCTCGCCGTCGGTGGAAGGCGCGGGCATCGAGGCCGGCGACGGCTATCGCGTCGCCAATTCGAAGGAGGAAATCGCGCGCGAGATCATCGCGCTCTACGATCAGTTCGATGCGCTGTCGGACCTGTCGCGACGCGGCAAGGCGGCGGTGAAGGCGCGCTATTCGGTCGACGCTTTGCGGACGAAATATCGCGAATTGCTGCGCGATGCGCCGCCGCGTGTCGTGACGACTGCACCGAAGGCGAAGAATTGAATATGATCGCGCGCGGCCCTATAGCATGTTCGTTGAATTCCGATTCATGGCGGGATTCCCAAAACTGACGAACCATGCGAGTCCTTGGTTGCGATAGCAAAGTGGTCGGAGCATGGCGCGAGCCTACAGCCAGGATTTTCGTGATCGCGTAATCGACGCCGCGTTGTCTGGTGCTTCAGTACGCAGGTGGCGGCGCGCTTTGGAGTCGGCGACGCCACGGCCATCGTCTGGGTCCGCAGAGCTCGCGAGTCCGGGGAACGCGCTGCGCGCAGGCAAAGCCAGCCGCGCCGCCCGAAACTCGATCCGCACCGCGGGTATCTCCTCGAGATGATCGCCGAAACGCCGGACCTGACGATCAGCGAATTGCTGGAACGGCTTCTGGCCCAACGAGGCGTGCGAGCCAGCAGGGCAACGCTCTGGACCTTTCTCGACCGGTGCGGGCTGACGTTCAAAAAAAGTCTGCCCACGCGAGCGAGCAAGACCGGCCGGATGTACTGAAGCGGCGCGAAGACTGGTTCGACGATCAACTCGATCTCGATCCGCAGCGTCTCGTCTTCATTGACGAGACATGGACCTCGACCAATATGGCGCGTCGTTGCGGTCGCGCTCCGACGGGCGAGTGATCCACCCCCATTGAATTGGTCCACCTTGAAGTATGTCTTCGGACACGGAGAAGGAGGATCAAAATGCGGAGGAAGCGCCACAAGCCGGAGGAGATCGTCGCCAAGCTGCGTCAGG
>JAGRKN010000228.1:0-1941 GCA_020442275.1 Rhodoblastus sp.
CT
Organism: Rhodoblastus sp.; assembly: GCA_020442275.1. GTDB lineage: Bacteria > Pseudomonadota > Alphaproteobacteria > Rhizobiales > Beijerinckiaceae > JAJXWB01. Next base: position 3 of record JAGRKN010000228.1, read on the forward strand.
TCCTCGGCCCGGTCCCGGAATACCGGCAATTGCCAGAACGGCACCGAATCCGGCGACATCAGGCTGCGCAACACATCGTCGGCTGTCATGTCGGTCGCCAGATAATAGACGTCGACCTTCATTGCCTCCTCGCCCGGCCGCACGATCGTCGCGTCGGTCAGCTTCCAGGCGCCGGGTGTGAGAATCGCGCCGGGCGCGTCGACACGCTCGACGAAATGGCCGTAGGGGTCGTCGAGATAGACCGTGACCTTCTCGATCCGGCTGCCCTTGTCGAGGATCTTGTCGGCCTTGATCGTGGCGCGGCCGTCGACGCTGCGCTGGCGCAGCCACACACCGGCGTCCTTGTCGGCGCTCGCGCGGCCGAACATCTCGATTTCCATCTCGTCGGCGCGCTGTTTCATCGCCGCCGCCATCGGATTGTAGAGAAAGACCGAGGCGAGCCCGAGCAGCAGCGCGATCGCCAGCGGCGGTACGAGAAACCCCCAGACCGAGACGCCCGAGGCGCGCGCGATCACGAGCTCGAGTTTCCGCGTGAGATTCACGAAGGCGACCATGGTGCCGAACAGGACTGCAAAGGGCAGGACCTGCTCCGAGGCGACCGGCATCCGCAGGAACGACATGAAGGCGACGAAGCCCGCCCCGACATGGGAATCGGCGGCGCGCCGCAGCATTTCCACGAAATCGATCAGGAAGGACAGGGCGCTGATCGACAGGAAGACGACCAGAATCTGCTGGAGGAAGCGGCCCGACAGATAGCGGCCGAGCGTCAGGCCGATCATGTCAGCCCCGCGCCGTTCCGCGCCGTGTCGACCCTGTGCGCCGCCCCGTTCATAGCTTCGATCGACCGCCGTTTCCCATTCTCAGTCTGGGTATCGCTAGGCTTCGGAAACGGCAAGCGTTTCCGAGCTTTCTGCCGCTTGTCGGGGCATTTCGTGGAGCCCCGTTGCGCGCAGGTCACGCGCAGCCGACGTCTCGCATGGCCATGCGGCGTTTTCCGGGCGCCGACGCAGCGCCTGCCGCATTGACCCTCTCCGGCGCACGGCCGATATAGAGCGTCCGCGTTCGCGGCGCTTCAGCCAATTCCAGAGGGCCAGATGCCAGCTTCCCTTACGGTCGAATTCGTTTCCTTTGCCGACATCGCCGCCAGTGGCCCGACGGGAAGCGGCGCGGAGGAGGGCGCGAGCGCCCTGGTCGTGCTGGCCGGCGAGAACATGGCCTTCGGCGCACAGACCCAGCGCCTCGTCGCGCCCGCGACGGCGGCCCTCGAGCGCGCCGCCCGCGCGGCCAGGTTCAAGAGCAAGGCGGGCTCCTCGCTCGACCTGCTTGCCCCGCACGGCCTCGGCTGGGACCGGTTGATCGTCCTCGGCGCTGCGCCCAAGGGCGACGAATCGGCGCCGCAGCCGACCGATTTCGTCGGTCTTGGCGGACAGGCCATGGGCAAGCTGAATGGCGCGACGCGCGTCACCGTCCTGTTCGAGCCGCCGGGCGCGGCTGATTCCGCCGCCGCCGCCGACTTCGCGCTGGGCGCGGCCCTGCGCGGCTACAAGTTCGACCTCTACCGCACCAAGAAGAAGGACGATTCGGACAAGGACGCCCCGGTCGCCCTGACAGTCGCCGTCGCCGACCCCGCCGCCGCCCGCGCCGCCCATGCGCCGCGCGCCGCGCTCGCCGACGGCGTCGTGCTCGCCCGCAATCTCGTCAACGAGCCGCCGAACGTCCTCTACCCGCAAGAATTCGCCAACCGCGCCAAGGAGCTGGAAAAGCTCGGCGTCGCCGTCGAAATCCTCGATCGCGAGGCCATGACCGCGCTCGGCATGGGCGCGCTGCTCGGCGTCGGGCAGGGCTCGGTTCGCGAAAGCCGCGTCGTCGTCATGCGCTGGAACGGCGCCGCGACTCCCGACCAGCCCGTCGCCTTCGTCGGCAAGGGCGTCTGCTTCGA
>JAGRKN010000228.1:2015-3433 GCA_020442275.1 Rhodoblastus sp.
GGCGCGGCCTGCGTCGTCGGCCTGATGCACGCACTCGCCGCCCGAAAGGCCAAGGTGAACGCCATCGGCGCGATCGGCCTCGTCGAGAACATGCCCGACGGCGGCGCGCAGCGCCCCGGCGACATCGTCAGGTCCATGTCCGGCCAGACGATCGAGATCATCAACACCGACGCCGAAGGCCGCCTCGTGCTGGCCGACGTGCTCTGGTACGTGCAGGACAAGTACAAGCCGCGCTTCATGGTCGATCTGGCGACGCTGACCGGCGCGATCATGGTCGCGCTCGGCCAGGAATACGCCGGCCTGTTCTCCAACAACGACGAATTGTCCGAGCGCCTGAAGAAGGCGGGCGAGGCGACCGGCGAAAAGGTCTGGCGCATGCCGCTGGCGCCCGCCTACGACAAGATGATCGATTCCAAATTCGCCGACATGAAGAACACCGGCGGCCGCTACGGCGGCTCGATCACGGCCGCGCAATTCCTGCAGCGCTACGTCGAGAAGACGCCGTGGGCGCATCTCGACATCGCCGGCACCGGCATGGGCTCGCCGTCCAGCGACATCAACCAGAGCTGGGGTTCGGGCTGGGGCGTGCGGCTGCTGGATCGGTTGGTGAAGGATTTTTACGAGGCGTGAGGCTCGCTTCTCCCTCTCCCCGTCTTACGGGGAGAGGGCAGGGGTGAGGGGCCAAACGACTGGGGCGCGTGTATCGGCATGGCCCCTCATCCGGCCTTTGGCCACCTTCTCCCCGCTCGCGGGGAGAAGGGAATCTTCCCCTCACTCCTTGTCCACCAGCGCCTGCACGCGTTTGTAAAATTCCTCCCGCGCCGGGTTCTCCGGTCCGAGCGTCGCGCGGCTCCAGTCGGCGTTGGACGCGATCACGAGCTTCCGCTTGGGATCGATGAAAATCCCCTGTCCGAAAATCCCGCGCGCGGCGACGGAGCCGTCGTCGTAGGTCCACCACTGGAAGCCGTAGCCGCGGCCGGGGATGCCGATGTCCTTCTGCTTCGTCGTCGCCTGCGAAAACCAGTCCGTCGGCACGATCTGCTTGTCGCCGCCAAAACCGTTCGCCAGCACGAACAGGCCCATGCGGGCGTAATCGCGGGTTGCGGCCTGAATGCAGCAGCCGGCGATCTCTTGCCCGGTTTTCGCCAGCAGCCAGGTCGCCTTGGCCTCCATGCCCGCAGGCTTCCAGATCTTTTCCTCGAGATATTCGGACAGCGGCTTCTTGGTCGCCGAGGACACCAGAATGCCGACCAGATTGGTCTCGCCGGTGTTGTAGCGCCAGACCTCGCCCGGCGGATGGGCGCGCGGCAGCTTGCGCATATAGCTGACGATGGCGTTGAGGCCCGGGTCCGGCGGGGCCTTGTTGAACTGGGAGACGTCGGATTTCGGATCCTCGTAATCCTCGTTCCACTTCACGC
>JAGRKN010000228.1:3455-8055 GCA_020442275.1 Rhodoblastus sp.
GCACGGTCACGTCGTCATAGGCCGAGCCCTTGAGGCCCGTCACATACTGGCTGACCTTGTCGTCGAGGCTCTTGATGAAACCGTCCTGCAACGCGGCGCCGACCAGCGTGGACGTGAAGGATTTCGCGACCGAAAAGCTGGTCCAGCGCCCATTGGCGTCGAAATCGAGCGCATAGCGCTCGAGCCGCACCTTGCCGTCCTGAAGGATAATGAGCGCCGACGCGTTCTGCGACTTCAGATAATCGTCGAGGCCGGGAATGGACAGCGGCTTGCCGGCCGGCAGCGGCGTCGGGCTGGGGGAGGGCGCGATCTCCCGCGCTTTCGCGAGGAAAGGCAGGCGATCGAGCGCGCGAAAAGCGGCGTCGCGCTGCGGTTGCGACCAGGTCAGCACGTCGGCGTTGGTCGGCAGATACATCAGAATGCCGCGCGTCTCCTTGTCGAGAGACGCGAAGAAGCCGGCGCCCGCGAGCGCCAGCGCGGCGCCCAGCCCCAGTGCAATTCTGCGTTTGCGCATGAATCCTCCCGTTCGTCCCGTTCCCGGCGTCCGATTCCGCGCGCAGGCTAGCAATCGTCGCGGCGCTGCGCCATGAAACGGGACAAGCCTCCGGAGACCCATGGACGTCTGGTTCTATCATCTCCTCGCCCGCCCGCTCGAAAGCGCGCTGCCCGCGCTCGTCGCGCGCACGCTTGCAAACGGCTGGACCGCCGTCATTCAGGCGACGAGCCCGGAGCGCCTCGCCGCGCTCGACGATCTCTTGTGGACCTACGACGACCAGTCCTTCGTCGCGCATGGCTCGGCGCGGGATGGCGACGCCTCGCTGCATCCGGTCTGGCTGACGCTCGAAAACGACAATCCCAACGCTGCTTCGGTCCGGTTCTTCGTGGAAGGCGCGGACGCGGTCGTGGCGCTCGCCGACGAGGCCGCGCGGCCGAAGCAGCGCGCTATCATCATGTTCGACGGCCGCGACGAGGACGCGCTGAACAGGGCGCGTATGCAATTTCGTGCCTTGCGCGAGCAGGGATTCGCACTGTCCTATTGGCGGCAGAACGACGAAGGGCGCTGGGAGAAGTCCGCTTGACCGACGATTTCGCGGCGCGCCGGACCGCCGCCCGCAAGCGCCTCGACGCGATCGACCCAGCGAAAAGCGGATGCTTCGACGATCCCTATCGCCGCGACTGGTTCCGGGCGGTCTACGATCTCGCCGACGGCGACGAAGCCGCCGTGCCCTGGGCGGACAAGGCGGCGCATCCGTTGTTGAGAGAGTGGCTCGAACTCCCCTCCCCCTTGTGGGGAGGGGCAGGGGGAGGGGGTCGCGCAATCCTGCGACAGGACCCCGAAGCGCCAATTTCGCATGATTGCGCGACCCCCCACCCCAACCCTCCCCCACAAGGGGGGAGGGAGTCATATTCCGCGCCCCTCGCAAAGCTCCGCGCCCTCGACGTCGGCTGCGGCCTCGGCGACAATGCAGAGGCGCTGGCCGCCGCGGGCGCGGAAGTGACCGCTTTCGACCTCTCGGAGAACGCTATCCACTGGGCGAAGCGTCGCTTCCCGCACACACGCGTCGCCTACCGCTCTGCCGATCTCTTCCATCCGCCCGCCGAATGGCTCGGCGCCTTCGATCTTGTCAACGAGTGCTATACGCTGCAGGCGCTGCCCAACAGGCTGCTGCCGGAGGCGGGCGCCGCACTGGCCTCGTTCCTGAAGCCCGGCGGCCAGATTCTCGTCATCGCCCGCTCGCGCCCCAATCCGGCGGCGCCCGACGGCCCGCCCTGGCCGCTCGCGCGCGGAGACGTCGAGGGGCTGACGGCGCAGGGCCTGACGCTGGATAGCCTCGAGGAACTGACGCAGCCGGGCGAACCCGCGCATTGGCGCGCGCTCTTCGGACGCGCCGCATGAAGGACGACGTTCAACCCGCCGATTACATCGACCAGCTCGCGCGCGGCGAATTCATCCGCGTAGGCCTCGGCGTTCTGCTCGTCTCCTTCATGACGGCGCATGCGACGCTGTTCTCGATCGTCTTCGCGCGCAACGGCCACGACCTGCACGACATCGGCGTCATCCTGTCGTCGGCCGCGCTGCCCATCATCTTCTTCTCGTTGATCTCGAGCGAATTTTGCACGCGCATCGGCGTGCTGCCGACGCTGCGGCTGGCGATGGTCCTCTGCATCATCGGCTTCGCGAGCTTTTATTTCACGCGCGCCAGTTTCACGGGCGCGATTCTCTCGCGCATCGTGCAGGGGGCGGGGCAGGGCCTGTTCCTGTCGGCCGCCATCACCTACGGGCAGAGCCGCCTGACGCCGAACCGGCTGCTTTATCTGCTCGGCGTCTTCTCCGCGATGATGCCGCTGTCGCAGGCCCTCGGGCCGCCGGTCGGCGAATGGACGCTCGCGCGTTTCGGCGAAAGCGCGATGATCGCCATCGCCGTCGTGCCGGGCCTGATGGGCCTCGCGCTCACCTTCGGCGTGCGTCCGATTCCCTCGCCGCCACGCGCGGGCGGTCTCGATCTCGTGGCGAGCTGGCGCAAGGAACTCGTCCTGCCGCTGGTCTCCGTCGCCTCGGCGGGCTCGCTGTTCGGCTTCGCCGTCGCCTATCTCGCCCCCGCGCTCGAAGCGCGCCACATTCCGATCGCCGCCTTCTTCACGGCCTCCACCCTCACCATGTTCGCGACGCGCTTTCTGGGCCTGCGCCGTGTCGAGGCGGTCGACCGTCGCCTGCTGGTCGCCGCCGGGCTCATGCTCGAGGCGATCGGCTATGTCGCGGTCTCGGGCGCGGGCTCGCGCGCCTGGATGGTCTCGATCGGCGGCGTGCTGTTCGGCTTTGGGCACTCGATGATCTATCCCGTGCTCGCGGTCTGGGTGACCGACGGCGTCGAGGCGGCCCGCCGCGCCGGCCCGCAGGCCTGGCTCAACGCCTTCTTCAACCTGGGCATTTACGCGACGCCGCTGCCGGAGACATGGCTGGTCGCGGCCTATGGCTACGAGGCCGCCATGATCGCGCTGGCGGCGGTCGCCGCCGGTGTCGCGATCTGGCTTGCCGCGCGCGCGACGCTTTCCCGACTCTGAACGGAACCCGCGGGCTTCTGCCGCGTTTGTTCAAAATGCTCTGCGCTTGGGTTGAGGGGCTCGAGGACGGAGGGTTGATCTATGTCCCAAAAAACATTGGGTCTGGCCGTGGCCGCTGCATTGACGTTCGGCGGGTGGGCCATTTCGGCGGCGCCTGCCGCCGCCGCGCCTACGCTGGACCCCTTCCTGGGAAGCGCCGCAAACGTCGACCGCGCGAAGCCCGAACAGGTTCGTTGGGTCTGCAATCGCTGGGGCCGCTGCTGGTGGCGACGGAGCCACTGGGGCCCGCGCTACTACGGCAGGCCTTACTGGCGCGGCCGCCATCATTGGCGGCATCGCGGCTGGCGTCACCACGGCCCTCGTCGTCATTGGCGCTGACCGCGTGGCTCGATGAATTACGAAGTCCGCCGCTGTGCTTCAGGCTGGCGGACTTTGGCTTTCTGGACAGCCCGGCGTGTTCCTGTTCAGGTGCGGTTAAGCTGAAGCAGCCGCAAATGTGCATGTCCGATCGACGGGAGAACATCATGTCCAAAGCACTTATCGCCATGTCCGCCGCTCTGGTCATGGGAGCGGCCGCATTCGCCGCGCCGGCCAGCGCCGCGCCGATGGCCGACCGCGGCGTAGTCGCGGCTATCCAACAAGACCACGCCCAGGTCGAGAAGGCCCGCATCGTCTGCAACGAGTGGGGCCGCTGCTGGCGCACCCGCCCGCGCTATTATGCCGCGCCCTTCTACGGTCCGCCCCGAATCTATCGTCCAAGGCCGCGCGTCGTCTGCGATGACTGGGGCCGCTGCTGGCGCCGCTGGTGACGCCCATGCCTCGACAATATGGTTAAGGTTCTGTTTGCTATCGCGTTTTGTTCAATCTAGCGTTAGTCTGTCCTTTGCGGCGAACCATGGGAGATAGATGCATGAGCAAGATGAAACTCGTGATCGCGTTCTGCGGCGCGCTCGTCGCGGGCGCGGCGGCCATGTCAGCGCCTGCCACGGCCGCGCCGATGGTCGATCCGTTTGTCGCGGGCTCCGCCCAGACGACGGCTCCGAACGTCGAGAAGGCGCGCATCGTCTGCAACGCCTGGGGTCGTTGCTGGCGCACCGGTCCGCGCTTCTACGGCCCGCGGTATTATCGTCCGCGGTACTATCGTCCGCGCTACTATCGCCGGCACTGGGGCCCGCGTCGCCACTGGCGCCGCTGGTAAGGCTCAAGCGGTTTCCGCTTCGACGGAGAGCGCCAGCCATTCCTCCTCGGCCGCCGCGAGCGCGGCCGCGAGTTCGCCGCGCTGGTTCGCCAGCGCGGCTGCTTTTTGCGGGTCCTTCGTAAAGGCCGACCCGTCGGCGAGCGTCTCGTCGATCCGCGCGATCAAGTCGCCGAATTTCGAAATCCGCTCTTCCAGCGCCTGAATCTTCTTCTGAGAATTTCCGCGCTTCTCCCTGACCGGACTCGGCTTTTTCTCGGCGACCTTCACCCCCTTCGAGCCATCCCCGCCGCGCGAAGCCTGCAACACGAGCTTCGTGTAATCGTCGATATCGCCGTCGAA
>JAGRKN010000228.1:8143-10372 GCA_020442275.1 Rhodoblastus sp.
ATAGTCGTTGATCGCCTCGATCAGCGCGGCGCGTGAATCGATGTCGAGATGGTTGGTCGGCTCGTCGAGAATGATGAGATGTGGCCCATGGAAGGTCGACAGACCCATCAGCAGCCGCGCCTTCTCGCCGCCCGAAAGCTGGTCGACTTTCGTGTCCGCTCGCTCGCCCGAAAAACCCATCTGCGCCGCCCGCGCGCGCACCCGCGATTCCGGCGCGTCCGGCATCAGCCGCGCCACGGCGCGATAGGGCGTGTCGGAGAGATCGAGATCGTCCACCTGATGTTGCGCGAAAAAGCCGACCTCCAGCTTGGTCGCGCGCACGATGTCGCCGCCCATCGGCTGCAGGCGCCCCGCCAGCAGCTTCGCGAAGGTCGACTTGCCGTTGCCATTGGCGCCGAGCAGGCCGATGCGATCGTCGTTCGACAGCGACAGGTTGAGCCGCGACAGCACGACGCGTTCGTCATAACCAACCGAGGCGCGCTCCATGGCGATGATCGGCGGCGACAGCTGCTTTTCCGGCGAGGGCAGGTGGATCGGCAGCACGTCCGTATCGACGATCGCCGCTGTCGGCTCCATCTTTTCCAGCATCTTGAGGCGCGATTGCGCCTGCCGCGCCTTCGTCGCCTTGGCGCGAAAGCGGTCGACGAATTCCTGCAGGTGCTTGCGCTTGTCTTCCTGCTTCTTGGCGNNTGGCGGCCTTGGCCTGCACGGCCATGAGTTCGCGCCGCTGCTTCTCGAAGCCGGAATAATTGCCCTTCCAGAGCGTGAGCTTCGCGCGGTCGAGATGCAGGATGTGGTCGCAGACCGCATCCAGCAGATCGCGATCGTGCGAGATGACGATGGCGGTCGCCGGATAGGTCTTGAGATGTTCGACCAGCCAGAGCGAACCCTCGAGGTCGAGATAGTTGGTGGGCTCGTCGAGCAGCAGCAGGTCAGGCTGGGTGAACAGCACGGCGGCGAGCGCGACGCGCATCCGCCAGCCGCCCGAAAATTCCGAGAGCGCGCGGTTCTGCGCCGCCTCGTCGAAACCGAGGCCGGAGAGAATGCGCGCCGCCCGCGCCGGCGCCGAATGCGCGTCGATGTCGGCCAGCCGCGTGTGGATCTCGGCGATGCGATGCGGGTCGTGCGCCGTCTCGGCTTCATGCAGCAGCGCGGCGCGCTCCGTATCGGCGGCGAGCACGAAGTCGATCAGCTTGCCCGGCCCGCCCGGCGCCTCCTGTTCAACACGCCCCATTTTCGCGCGACGGGGCAGGGCGATGGAGCCGCTCTCGGCGGCGATTTCGCCAGAAATCAGCCGGAACAGTGTCGTCTTGCCCGCGCCGTTGCGCCCCACGAAACCAACGCGCGCGCCCTCGGGGATCTGCGCGCTCGCGCCGTCGAACAGGACGCGCGGGCCGAGGCGGTAGGTGAGGTCGGCGATGGTGGTCATGGGGACGCTCTTATGGCCGCCGAAGCCGTTGCGCGCAATCGTCAGGCCGCCTCTGACGGCGTCACCCCCGACGGCACACACCTTCGCGCGACATCCGCCAGCGCCGCCATCGCCGCCTTGCGCGGCATGTCGCGCCGCCACACCAGCCGCACGCGGCGGGCGACATGCTCGCCTTTCAACGGCACGGCGACGAGCCCGTCCTTGCCGCGCCAGCCCTCGGCGGCCATTTGCGGGGCGAGCGTCAGACCAAAACCGGCCGCCGTCATGTGCAGCAATGTCTCGAGACTCGCCGCACGCATGTCCGCGCCGGTCGCGCCGCCGAGATCGGGGTGGCCACACAGGTCGAGCGCCTGATCGCGCAGGCAATGGCCGTCGGCCAGCAGCAGCAGGCTGCGTGGATCGATTTCGTCGACGCGCACGGACTTGCGCTTGGCGAACGGGTGGCCTGACGGCGCCATCAGGCAGAACGGCTCCTCGTAGAGCGCGATTTCCTCGAGCCGCTCACCCGGCGGATCGGTCGCGATGATCGCGGCGTCGAGCTTGCCGTCGGCGAGCAGCGGCAGCAGGTGGCCGGTCAGGTCTTCCACCAGCCGGATCGGCGCGCACGGCAAGCCACGCGCCGCCGCCGGCAGCAGGTAGGGCGCGAGATACGGCCCCACCGTCGCGATGATGCCGAGCCGGATCGGCCCCTCCAGTGGATCGCGCGAAGCGGCGGCGGCGGCCTTGAGATCGTCGGCCGCGCCGATCACGCGTCGTGCTTGCGCCACGATCGCCGCGCCGCGCTCGGTGACGCGCGCCAC
>JAGRKN010000229.1 GCA_020442275.1 Rhodoblastus sp.
AATTCGGCTTCCCCTTCATCATGGCAGTGAAGGGCTCGACCAAGGACGACATTCTCGCGGCCTTCGAGCGCCGGATTGACCATGGACAGGACGAGGAATTCGCGGAGGCGCTGACGCAGATCGAAAAGATCGCGCTGTTGCGTCTGCGCGACAGATTGCCGGCGTAACGGGCGCCGGTCTTGCATGTGTAGCGAACACTAGATTTGCGCACAGATTTGGAGAGGCGACAGATGAGCGAAACGACCGAACACGGCGTGGACGAAGTCCTGCCGCCGCAGCGCCTCGCCGCGCTCGGCATCCAGCACGTTCTTGTGATGTACGCCGGCGCGGTGGCCGTGCCCTTCATCATTTCCGGCGCGCTCGGCCTGTCGCCGGAGCAGCGCACGCTGCTCATCAACGCCGACCTCTTCGCCTGTGGACTGGCGACGCTGGTGCAGTCGCTCGGCTTCCCGGGCGTCGGCATCCGAATGCCCGTGATGATGGGCGTTACCTTCGCTTCCGTCGCGCCCATGCTCGCGATGATAGGCGCCGGCAAGGCCGCCGGCGCGACGCCGACCGCGACGCTGCTTAGCATCTATGGCGCCGTGATCGCCGCCGGTGTCTTCGCCGTTCTGGTCTCGCCGCTGATCGGCAAGCTCATCCGCTTCTTCCCGCCGGTCGTCACCGGCACGATCATCGCCGTCATCGGCATCACGCTGATGCGCATCGGCATCGGCTGGGCCGGCGGCGCCTTGCCGATGTTGAAGAAGAAGCTCGACGGCGTGATGGTCGACGTCCCCAATCCCGCCTTCGGACATCCCGAGAATCTTGCCATCGCGGCGATCGTCCTCGTCGCGATTCTTCTCATCTCCCGCTATTCGAAGGGCTTCCTCGCCAATATTGCGGTGCTGCTCGGCATCGTCATCGGCGCGATCATAGCGGCGGCCATGGGCAAGCTGAACTATGCGCTGATCGCCAATGCGCCGTGGTTCGGCCTCGTCTATCCCTTCCAGTTCGGCATGCCGACCTTCGACTTCTGGTCGATCCTCACCATGTGCATCGTCATGATCGTCGTCATGGTGGAATCCACCGGCATGTTCCTGGCGCTGGGCGAAATGACCGGCAAGGACGTCGATTCGAAGGAGCTGACCAAGGGCCTGCGCGCCGACGGCGTCGGCACGATCCTCGGCGGCATCATGAACACCTTCCCCTACACGTCCTATTCGCAGAACGTCGGCCTCGTCGGCGTCACCGGCGTGCGTTCGCGCTGGGTCGCGGTGGCGGGCGGCGTGATCCTGCTGATGCTCGGCCTCATACCGAAGCTCGCCGCGATCTTCGGCGCGATTCCCGTCAGCGTGCTCGGCGGCGCCGGCCTGGTGATGTTCGGCATGGTGGCGGCGACCGGTATCCGCATCCTCGCGGGCGTCGACTACACCGGCAACCGTAACAATCTGCTGATCGTCGCGCTCGGCATCGGCTTTGGCATGATCACGCTGATCGCGCCGCACTTCTTCGAGGCCTTTCCGAAGCAACTGAAGCCGCTGCTCGAGTCGGGCATACTGCTGACGACCATCGTGACGGTCGCGCTCAACGCCTTCTTCAACGGCGCAGGCGCGCCGGAAGCGAAGGCGCAGGCGCACTGAACGATCAATCGTAAAATGCGAAAACGCGGGGCCCCGGTCCCGCGTTTTTTGTTCCCGCGCCTACAAATGCAGGCCGCGCAGAACCTGCGTAAACGCGATCTGATCGGCGGTCGGCGCGAGCGGCGCGCCGTTCTTTCCCGCAGTATCCGGGAACATGCGGAACGCGGTGTTCATCACGATATGCGCGAAATTCGGCAAGAGCGCGTGCATGACTTGCCCGAACCGCCCGAGCCGCGTGGCGACGCGTGCGGGACGGTGAATGATCGCGTCGATCACGAGATCGGCCGCCTCGTCCGGATCGAGCGTCGGCACATTGGCGTAGAATTTCGTCGGCGCCGTCATCGCCGTGCGCACGAGCGGCATGTTCACATTGGTGAAATGCACGCCGCGATCGAGAAATTCCGAGGCCGCGCAATTGCTCCAGGCCTCCAGCGCCGCCTTTGACGCGACATAGGCGGAAAAGCGCGGCGCATTGGTCAGAACGCCGATCGACGACACATTGACGATATGTCCCTCGCGGCGCTCGGCCATGCCCGGCAGCAGCCCCATCGCCACCTGCACGGCGCCGAAATAATTGACCTTCATCGTGCGTTCGAGATCATGCAGCCGGTCGTAGGAATGTTCGATCGAACGACGGATCGAACGTCCGGCGTTGTTGACGAGAATGTCGATCCCGCCGTGATCGGCGATCAGCCGCGCAACGAACTTGGCGCAGGCCTCGGGGTCGGCGATATCCGCGCTGTAGGTGTGCAGCGTCAGGCCTTCGGCGGCGAATTCGGCCTTGGCCTCCTTCAAGGCGGCCGCATCGCGTGCGCAAATAATCGTCGTCGCGCCAGCCTGCGCCAGCTTGTGCGCGACCGCCTTGCCGATGCCGACGGAGCCGCCGGTTACCAGAACCCGCTTGCCTTCCACACGTCCGCGCAGCGAGCGGTCGAGGAAAAGATCGGGATCGAGATGGCGCTCCCAATAGTCCCAAAGACGCCAGGCGTAATCCTCGAGCCGCGGAACCTTGATCCCGCCTTTTGTGAGAACCTTGTGCGTCTCGCGGCTGTCGAAGCGCGTGGGATAATTCACGAAGGTGAGTATGTCGTCGGGCAGGCCGAGTTCGTGCAAGGCGAGTTTGCGGATGCGGCGGAACGGCGTCAGGCTCATCAGCCCCTTGGCCAGCGCGCCGGGAATGAGCCCGAACATGGCGGCGTTCACGCGCAACGAAAATTGCGGCGCATGCGCCGCGCGGGCGAAAAGGTTGAGCATGTCGCCAAGCCGCATCGGCGCGGGGTCGGTCAGATGGAAAGTGCGTCCGTCGAGATCAGGTGCGGCGACGAGATAGTCGAGCGCGTCCACCACGAAGTCGACCGGAACGACATTGATGCGCCCGCCCTCGAGCCCGATGGTCGGAACCCATTGCGGCACGCTCTGGCGCAGTTTCTGGATGAGTTTGAAGAAGTAGTAGGGACCGTCGATCTTGTCCATTTCGCCGGTGCGGGAATCGCCAACGACGATCGCGGGGCGATAGATGCGCCACGCCATCTTCTTTTCCGCGCGCACGAGCCTTTCGGATTCGTGCTTCGAGCGGAAATAGGCGTGTTCGAGATGGCGCGCCTCCTCGAACATGTCCTCGCGAAACACGCCTTCGTACAGTCCGGCCGCCGCGATCGACGACACGTGATGGAAGCATTTGACGCCCGCCGCGCGCGAAAAATCGAGCGCGTTGCGTACGCCGCCGATATTGGCGCGTTCGACGTCGGAGGGGTCGGCGGTGAGATCGTAGATCGCGGCGAGATGAACGAAGTGATCGATCTTGCCCTTGAGCTTGCGGACATCCTTGACGTCGACGCCGAGTTTCTCCGCGGTTATGTCGCCCTGCACGGCGACGATGCGCTTGGTCTTGTCGCCGCAGAATTCGCGCAGCGCGGCGACTTTCGTTTCGGATGCGTCGCGCAGCAGAACGAACACGCGCGCATCGGCGCGCTCCAGCAATTTGCGGACGAAGCGCTTGCCGATGAAACCGCTCGCGCCGGTAACGAAATAGATCATCCCCGCCTCCCGAAGACGCCTCTGAACTCAAGGTCGCAGTCTAGCCTGCGATTTTAGGCGGCGGCGCCCAGAGAATTGGGCGGCGGACTCTAATTTTCTGTGGTCGATTGTCGCAATCGCGGCCTCAAGCATTGCAGGGCCGGTCTCGCTTTCACCATCGGGCGACTGGCCCGATGGCGGCGAGATCGGGGGCCGCAAGTTCGAAAGGAACTTGTCATGGCCAAGAAACTCAAGGCGCTCGCCAAGCACGACGAAAATCTCGCGGCCACCATCCGCGACTCCGCCAACCAGATCTGGCTCGCCGGTCTCGGCGCATTCGCCAAGGCGCAGGCCGAGGGACAGAAAGTTTTCGATGCGCTCGTGGCCGAAGGTCAACGCATTCAGGAAGAGACCAAGACCGCCGCCGACGAGCGGATTTCCGAAATCAAGAACCGTGGCGTCGGCGCCTGGGACAAGCTCGAGAAGGTCTTCGAGGATCGCGTCGCCCGCGCGCTGCACAGCCTGAACGTGCCGACGCGCAAGGATATCGACACGCTCTCCAAGCGTGTCGCCGAACTGACCGAGGCGACGAACAAGCTGATGGACGAAAAGCCTGCTCGCAAGGCGACGCACGCCAAGTAGGGCGGCCGTTTCGGGTTGTCGAACCGGGGGGCCGCTCTCTAGCGGTCTCCCCCGTCATGCCGGAGGGAGCAGATGACGCGTCGAGGCGGCCCGAAAGTCGGATTGGCGCTGGCGGGCGGAGGACCGCTCGGGTCGATCTACGAGATCGGCGCCTTGGTCGCGCTGCAGGAAGCTTTCGACGGCGTTGATTTCACGCAATGCCACGCGACGGTCGGCGTCAGCGCCGGCGCCTTCATCGCATCGAGCCTCGCCAACG
>JAGRKN010000031.1:0-1446 GCA_020442275.1 Rhodoblastus sp.
CGCCCGAGGAACCGCCGGGCACGATTTTGGCGTCGCTGCCGTTACGGCGCCACGGCGACACCACGGGACCATAGGCGCTCGTCTCGTTCGACGAACCCATGGCGAATTCATCGAGATTGAGCTTGCCGAGCATGACCGCGCCGTCGCGCCACAACTGGCTGGTGACGGTCGATTCGTAATGCGGCTTGAAGCCTTCGAGAATGCGGCTCGCCGCCGTCGTCTCGACGCCATTGGTGCAATAGAGATCCTTGATGCCGAGCGGCAGGCCCTCGAGCGGCCGGCCCTCGCCCTTGGCCAGACGCGCGTCGCTCTCGGCGGCGGCGGCGAGCGCCTTCTCCGGCGTCTCTTTCAAGTAGGCGTTGAGCGCGCGCGCTTTCGCGACGGCGTCGACATGCGCCTGCGTGAGCTCGGTCGCGGTGAACTGCTTCGACTTCAGACCGTCGCGCGCGGCGGCGAGCGAAAGGCGGGTGAGCTCGGTCATCGGCTTACTCCACGACCTTCGGCACGACGAAGAAGCTGTCCTCGCGCTCGGGCGCGTTCGCCACGACATCCGCCGCGATGAATCCGTCCGTCACTTCGTCCTGTCGCATGCGAAGATGCATCGGCAGCACCGAGGTCATCGGCTCCACGCCGTCCACATTCACCGCGCCCAGCGCCTCGACGAAGGACAGGATGGCGTTGATCTCGCCCTGCAGATGCTCGACTTCCTTGTCCTCGACCGCGACGCGCGCCAGATGCGCGATGCGGCGGACGGTGGCTTGATCGACCGACATGTATGGCTCCGGACTGGCGTCCTCGCTCACGTGGAGCGGGATGCGGAATTGGTTGCGCGCCCTATAGCATTTGCGGCTTTTGCAGCGCAAACGCGCGTCAGCCGGCCTTCAGCCGCTCCCGGAAAAACGCGATTACCCGCGCTTCCGCCTTTTTGGTCGGGCCTTCCGGGTCCGCGTCGTTCAGATGCACGGTCAGCACCGAATGCGGATAGGTCGTAGCCTCCGGATTTGTCGCCGTGTCCTCGATCTCGATCGCCTCGAAGGCTTCGCCGAATTCGCGGGCGTAGCGCGCGAAACGGGCGTCGCCGACATGTGGGTCGCCCTTGAAGCGCAGGCCGATCATCGACAGGCTCTCGTTCTTGAATCGCTCGCGCGCGCAGGAAATCTCGTTTGGCGAGGCGTCGATCGCGCGACGGCGCGACGCCGTCAGCGTGAACGGCAGCGAGGGTTGCGAGAGCACCGGCGCGATGACCGAGGGCTCGGTCATCATCGCCAGCGCGAAGCCGCCGGTCAGGCACATGCCCAGCGCGCCGACGCCCGGCCCGCCGCATTCCTCATGCGCCCTCTTCGCCAGCGCGCGCAGAAAATCGACGACCGGGCTCGATCGATCCGTCGCCCAGACCGAAAATGACCGCCGCATGCAGAAAGTCGCCTGCGCCAGCGATTTCATGAC
>JAGRKN010000031.1:1552-1702 GCA_020442275.1 Rhodoblastus sp.
TGCAGACCGGGAATTTCGTGGATGATGACGACCGCGGGACCCGCGCCGCGCTTGTAGACGTCATGCGTGAAACCGCAGGCCGAGAAGGAGACCTTCTCGTAAGGCGCGAGCGACGTCCCCATTCTCCCCCCGTCAAGCCGACGAGGTGAT
>JAGRKN010000031.1:1763-10007 GCA_020442275.1 Rhodoblastus sp.
TCAGGTCGCGCCGCCAGAGATAGACCAGCGTGAAGAAGCCGCCGCCGACGATCGGCGTCGCAACGGCGCCCAAGCCCCAGAACGGCAGATGCGCGACGACGAAGGCCGCAAGCGCGATGAGCGCGGCGAGCCAGCGCCTGCCCGTCAGCGCCGTCAGCCGTTCGATGGCGAAACCGCGAAACAGAGCCTCCTCGACGACGCCGGCGGTTATCAGCATGAGCAATCTCAGCCACAGTGGCCATTGCAGGATCTGGCCGGCCGGCGCCTTGGCGTCGAACAGCCCGTTCTTCCACAGGACAAAAGCGATGGCGTAGAGGCCGACATAGACTGAGACGCCGATAGCGAGCCCGAACAGGATCGAACCGATGCGCGGCTTTACCAGGCCCACCGCCGCGAGCGGCAGTCTGTCGCCGAACACATGGCAGGCGAGCGCGGCGGCGAGCACGAACCACAGCGTCGATTGCGCGACGGCGACCGAAGCCAGGCCCGAGCCCGCGAGCACATAGAGCTTCTGCATCGGCGCGGTCGTCATCAGCAACGGGCCGAACAGCGCGCAGGCAAGGCCGGCGATCGTCCAGGGGCTTGCGCCGCGCGGCGGCATGTCGGTGGCTTGCGTCATTGGCGGGAGGATACGGCGGCGATTGCGCACCACGAGTTAACGGGAAAGCGCAATTGACTGTGCCGCCGAGCTGCGCGAAGCCAGGCCATGACACGATCGTCGCAAGTCGCGCCCGCCGGGGCGAAGGGACCGAAGGTCGAAGCCAATGTGCTCGATCTCGCAACCGTGCCCGCGCGCCTCAAGCGCTTCGACCGGCTGATGGGCATCGATCTCGGCACGAAGACGATCGGCCTCGCCCTGTCCGACGTCGAACGGAGCCTCGCCTCGCCACTGGAAACGATCGCGCGCCGAAAGTTCACGCTCGATGTCGAGGCCATGCTGAAACTCGCCGCGAAATATGAGGTCGCTGTCTTCGTCATCGGCCTGCCGCTCAACATGGACGGCACGGAGGGCCCACGGTCGCAGGCGACCCGCGCCTTCGTGCGCGCTGTCGCCGCCAAGACGCAAATCCCCTTCGTCTATTGGGACGAGCGCATGTCGACCGCCGCCGTCACACGCGAACTGATCGCGCAGGACGTGTCGCGCGCCAAGCGCGCGGAAGTCGTCGACCGCATGGCGGCGGCCTATATTCTGCAAGGCGCGCTCGACCGGCTGCGCGCGATCGGCGCCGCGTCGACATGACCTCTTGAATTTATTGGTTGCAAAGTCTTTATAAGCAACTATTGGTTGCTTTATTGAATTCGGGGGATTTCATGAGTCGGCGAAAGGCGGAAGCCTTGGCGCCGCGCGGCGGCGAATTGCTCGCGACGCCGCGCGAGCGCGAGCGCGCGGAAACACTGCGCTATATCGCGGAGATGACGGGCGAACTCGCATCCCTGGCCGGCGGGGCCCGTCTGCCGATGCTCACATATTTCCTCAATATGGCGCGCGTGGAAGCCGAGATGCAGCTGGCCGACGCGGCGCCTCCGGCAGGCGCCCTCGACGCACGCTGATTACTTCTCCGGCTCCAGCGAAACGCGATTGCCGCCGTGGCGCGCGAGCCGTCCTTCGATCTCGAGCTCGAGCAGCGCGGTGTGCACGACCTGCGCCGGCAATTGCGCCGCACGCAAAAGATCGTCGACGCCGACGGGCGAGGGTCCGAGCAGCGCGCTCACCCGTTCGAGCGCGGCGTCCGCGTCCGAGACCGGCGCCCCCGCATGCTCGAATTCTTCGCGCGGTTCGTTCATCTCATGATCGGGCATCGTCTGCGGAGCCAAACTCGCGCCCAAGTCGAACAGATCGCTCTCGTCCCAGAGCGGCTCCGTGCGCGAAACCGGCGCATCTTCGCCAAAGAGATCGGCGCGCGGCGCGTCGCCCTCGATCATCGGCGCAATGGTCTCCAGAATGTCTTCCGCGCGGGTGCACAAGGTTGCGCCCGAACGCAGCAGATCGTTCGTACCTTCCGCGCGCGGATCGAGCGGCGAGCCGGGCACGGCGAAGACTTCGCGCCCCTGCTCTCCCGCGAACCGCGCGGTGATCAGCGAACCGGAGCGCCGCGCGGCCTCCACCACCACCGTCGCCAGCGCGAAACCCGAAACGATACGATTGCGCCGGGGAAAATCGCGGCCGCGCGGCTCCCATTCATGTGGCATTTCGGAAACGAGCGCGCCCGTCTCGCAGATCGCCTGCGCGAGTTCGCGATGTTCGGCCGGATAGAGCCGCGCATGGCCGCCGGCGAGCGCGGCGATCGTTCCACCCTGCAGGCTCGCGCGATGGGCGGCGGCGTCGATACCGCGCGCGAGACCCGAGATTACCACGATCCCCTCTTTCGCGAGCACGCGCGCGAGCCGTTCGGCCATGGCGAGCCCGGCCGCCGAAGCATTGCGCGAGCCCACGATCGCGACCGCGGGCCGACTCAGCGCTTCGATGCATCCGCGCACCGCGATCAGCGGCGGCGGCGAATCGATCGCGCGCAGGGTCGCGGGATAGTCGGCCTCGCCGAGCGCGACATAGCGCACGCCAGCTTTGGCGGCGGCGGCGATTTCGCGCTCCGCCTCGTCGCGTGAAAAAATACGGATGGCGCGCTCGCCCTTGGCGTTGCGCACGAGATCCGGCAATGCGGCGAGCGCCGCGCCGGCGCCGCCGAACTTGTTGACGAGGGATCGAAAGGTGCGCGGCCCGACATTGTCGCAGCGGATCAACTGCAACCAGTCGAGCCTCTGCGCGTCGCTCAGCCGCACGCTCATCCCTTCTGCCCGATCTTGCTCTCCGTGCCGGCGCGCAGGCGGCGGATGTTGTCGAGATGCTTCCAGAACAGGATGGCGACGAGCAGGACGACGAGATCGCCGAGCGCCGGCCGCCCCAGCGCGAACAACGAGAATCCCGCGGCCAGCGAACCGACCAGCGCCGACAGGGAGGAATAGCGCGTCGTATAGGCGACGCCGAGCCAGACGACCGCGAAGACCAGCGCGGCGCGCCAGTCGAGCGCGACCAGCACGCCCAGAAAGACCGCGACGCCCTTGCCGCCCTTGAATTTCAGCCAGACGGGATAGATGTGGCCGATGAAGGCGCCGAGCGCGGCCGCGCCCCCCGCCGATGGTCCGAAGCGGGCGGCGATCAGCACGGCGAGCGTGCCCTTCAGCGCATCGAGCAGCAGCGTCGCGGCGGCAAGATCCTTGCGGCCTGTGCGCAGCACATTGGTCGCGCCGATATTGCCCGAGCCGATCGAACGCAGGTCGGCCGTGCCGAACAGTTTCGTGAGCACGAGGCCGAACGGAATGGATCCGCAGAGATAGCCGAAGACGAAAGCGATCAGCAGAGTCGCGCCGGCGATTTCGGTGAGGAACGCTATGCTCATGGGCCCCGGACGTGTCGTTGCGCGCCGAGCCTATTCGTACGCGACCGCGCCGGCAACCAGCGTCATTTTCACCCGGCCCTGCAAGCGCGCCTCATCGAACGGCGTGTTGCCGCACTTCGAATGCAGTCGTTCGGGCACGACGACGAAGGGTTCGTCCGGATCGAAGCGGATGATGTCGGCCGGCGCGCCCGGCGCAAGTCGTCCTTGCGGCAGCTTCAGGATTTCCGCCGGCCGCGAAGACAACGCGCGCAAGAGTTGCGGCAGCGTGAGATCGCCGGCGTGCACAAGCCGCAAGCCGGCGGCCAGCATGGTCTCGAGCCCGATCGCGCCGAATTCGGCTTCCGCGAACGGCAGGCGCTTGGTCTCGACATCCTGCGGATCGTGGTCGGAGACGACCACGTCGATCAGGCCGTTCGCCACAGCATCGACGAGCGCGCGACGCGTCTCCTCGCGGCGCAGCGGCGGACGCAGTTTCAGGAAGGTGCGATAGTCGCCGATGTCGTTTTCGTTGAGCGTGAGATGATTGATCGACACGCCACACGTGACCGGCAAGCCGGCCGCCTTCGCTCGCGAAATAATGTCGAGCGATTGCTCGCAGGTGACAGACGACGCGTGGTAACGCCCACCGGTCAGCGCCACCAGCCGCATGTCGCGGTCCAGCACGATGGATTCGGCTTCCTGCGGCACGCCGGACAGGCCGAGGCGCGAGGCGAATTCGCCGGCGTTCATCACGCCGCCGGCGAGATCGCGCTCCTCCGCGTAATGCACGATCAGCGCGTCGAAATCCCGCGCGTAGGACAGTGCGCGGCGCATCACCTGCGCATTGCGCAGCGAATGGCCGGCGTCGCCGAAAGCGACCGCGCCTGCTTCCAACAGCAAGCCGAATTCCGCGATCTCCCTGCCCTCGCGGCCCCGCGTGAGAGCCGCCATCGGCAGCACGCGCACGCTGCCCGTGTCGCGCGCGCGACGTTTGAGAAAGTCGACGACGGCCGGATCGTCGACCGGCGGATGCGTGTCGGAGCGCGAAACGATCGTCGTCACGCCGCCGATCGCCGCCGCCGTCGTCGCGGTCGCGATCGTCTCGCGATGCTCCGCGCCAGGCTCGCCGACGAAAGCCTGCATGTCGATCAGACCGGGCGCGACGACATCGCCCGCGCAATCCACGATGCGCGCGTCGGAGGGAACCGATTGCGCAGTCACGTCGCTTCCCGCCGCGACGATATAACCATCGCGCGCGAAAACGCCGCCGCGCGTCTCCGTCCCGCGCGCGGGATCGACGAGCCGCGCATTGACGAGCGCTATGGGCTGAAAGGCCTGGAACGGCATGGGCTTTTCCATCAGCTCATGTTGCGCCGCCCGCCCGGCGCAACCGGCGCGCCAGCGCGCCGAGGCCGTAGCCGACGAGACAGATGAAGACATAGACGATCAGCGGAAAGACGCCGTTCGACATGGCGTTGATCACCTTGCCGCCGGTCGAGACGCCCGCGAACAACACCTGCGAAAGGATCGCGCCCGCGACCGCCGGCGCGAGCAGCCAGTGCAGGCCCGCCCGCTTCCAGCCGAGGATCGCGGCCACGATCAGCGCGGCGAGCCCGACGCCACTCGCCAGCTCCACGCCGACCGCGGATAGAAAGAAGCCGATCATGCGCGCGATGCGGACCATGATGGTCTCCTGTTGCGGACGCGCTCATCCGTTCGGCAGATGTTGCGCGAGCGCTTCGAGCACGGCCATGCGCACGGCCACGCCCATTTCCACCTGTTCGCGGATCAACGACTGCGGACCGTCGGCGATGCTCGAATCGATTTCCACCCCGCGATTCATCGGCCCGGGATGCATGACCAGCGCGTCGTGCCTTGCGAGCTTCAGCTTGTCGGCGTCGAGACCGAAGAAGCGGAAATATTCACGCACCGATGGCACAAAGGCGCCGTTCATGCGCTCGCGCTGCAGGCGCAGCATCATCACGATGTCGACATCCTTCAACCCGGCGCGCATGTCGCGATAGACCTCGACGCCCATGCGCTCGATACCCTCTGGCAGCAGGGTGGAAGGCGCGATCACTCGCACCCGCGCGCCCAGCGCCGTCAGAAGGATGATGTTGGAGCGCGCCACGCGCGAATGGAGAATGTCGCCGCAGATCGCGACCGTCAGCGCGTCGATCCGGCCCTTGTTGCGGCGGATGGTCAGGGCGTCCAAAAGCGCCTGCGTCGGATGCTCGTGCGCGCCGTCGCCCGCGTTGACGACGGAGCAGTCGACCTTGCGCGCCAGAAGATGCACCGCGCCCGCCTGCGCATGACGCACGACGATGATGTCCGGCCGCATGGCGTTGAGCGTGATCGCCGTGTCGATCAGCGTCTCGCCCTTCTTCACGCTGGAATTGGCGACCGACATGTTCATCACGTCCGCGCCGAGCCTTTTGCCGGCGAGCTCGAAAGAGGACTGCGTCCGGGTCGAGGCTTCGAAGAAAAGGTTGATCTGCGTGCGGCCGCGCAGCGTCGCGCGCTTTTTCTCGACCTGGCGGGAAACGTCGACCGCCTCCTCGGCGAGGTCCAGCAGGGCCTCGATATCGGGCCGCGAAAGCCCTTCGATACCGAGCAGATGGCGGTGGGGAAAGGTCGGCCGGGGCGCAGCGTGCGACATCGGGCCGGTCTATGCGGGAAAGGCGCGCCCTCCGCAAGGGGCGCCGACGTCGCAGCCGCCGAATTCCACAGCGTCGATCAGTAGCCGCGCTTGCCCACGGGCGCGCGCGTCGCCATCCGGAGGCGGCGATCGGCGGCCGCCTTCGCGACATCAGCCTTGTGCGCCGGCCGCTCGACGGCTTCCGCCACGGATACTTTCGTGAGGCGAGCGATGAACAGCGCCATCAGGGCGGCAAGGGCCGAGGCGACCAGCATCGTGGGCACGTCTTGCACACTGGGATAGGGACGAACGATTGTATAGCCGATCATTGTGCTCAAGATGACCGGGATCGACAGCATCCAGCCGCCGCGAAATCCCAGGCCCTTTTCCTGGAACAGGATGATGCCGATGCCGGACACGCCGAAGGACATGGCGAGCAGGATCGAGGTGAGGCCAAAGAGCGTGCCGTCGTCGAGGCGCGAGACGCCGGTCGTCCAGATGTGCCACGACATGAATTGCCGCTCGAGCATGATCGAATAGGCGTTGGCGACGGCGCGCGCGTCCTCCTGCGCCGTGGCCACAGCCGGAAGCGCGATCAGGCCGCACATCAGAAATGCAACACGGGCAAGCATTTGCAGGCCTTTTGGATGGCTAGACCCGGCCATTGTTTCAAAAGGAGTTTGACAAGCCGTAAAGTTAATCCAGCTTTCGGCGCGTTCCCCCGCGATTTGACAGTCCAGACCCGCTCGACCATGTTCCCGCGCCTGCCGGGGACCCCGGCCACCCGATTTCGAGCCCGCCGGAAGGCGCGCAAGGACTTGAATTTCATGAACGTCGTCATCGTCGAATCGCCTGCCAAGGCCAAGACGATCAACAAATATCTCGGCCGCGGCTACGAGGTTCTGGCCTCGTTCGGCCATGTCCGCGACCTCCCCGCAAAGGACGGCTCGGTCGAGCCGGACGCCGATTTCGCCATGAAATGGGAGGTCGACAGCAAGTCGGCCAAGCGCCTCTCGGACATCGCCAACGCCGTGAAGGGCGCCGACAAGGTCATTCTGGCGACCGACCCGGACCGCGAGGGCGAAGCCATCTCCTGGCACGTGCTCGAAGTCTTGCGAAACAAGAAAGTCCTGAAAGACAAGAAGATCGAGCGCGTCGTCTTCAACGCCATCACCAAGGACGCGATCCTCGACGCGATGAAGCATCCGCGCGAGGTCGATGCGGCTCTGGTCGAGGCCTATCTCGCCCGCCGCGCGCTCGACTATCTCGTCGGCTTCAATCTCTCGCCGGTCCTGTGGCGCAAGCTGCCGGGCGCTCGTTCGGCCGGGCGCGTGCAGTCGGTGGCGCTGCGCCTCGTCTGCGACCGCGAGCTGGAAATCGAGAAATTCGTCGCGCGCGAATATTGGTCGCTGGTCGCCCACCTCAAGACCAAGGCCGGCGCGCCCTTCATTGCCCGTCTCGTCGGCGCGGACGGCCGGAAGATCAACCGCCTCGACATCGGCGCCGGCGCCGAGGCGGAAGCCTTCAAGAAGGCGCTTGAAACCGCGGCCTTTACGGTGCGCTCGGTCGAGGCCAAGCCTGCCCGCCGCAATCCGTCGGCCCCCTTCACGACCTCGACGCTGCAGCAGGAGGCCTCGCGAAAACTGGGGCTGGCGCCGGCGCGCACCATGCAGATCGCCCAGCGTCTCTACGAGGGCGTCGACATCGACGGCGAGACGGTCGGACTCATTACTTATATGCGTACCGACGGCGTCGACATGGCGCCCGAGGCCGTCTCGGCTGCCCGCAAGGTGATCGGACAGGAATATGGCGCCGACTACGTGCCGGAGGCGCCGCGCAAATATCAGGTGAAGGCCAAGAATGCGCAGGAAGCGCACGAGGCGATCCGCCCGACCGACATGGCGCGCCTGCCCCGCCGGGTCGCCAGCATGCTCGATCCCGAGCAGGCGAAACTCTACGAACTCATCTGGATCCGCACGATCGCCAGCCAGATGGAATCGGCCGAGCTCGAACGCACCACGGTCGAGATCGAGGCAAAAGCTGGTGGTCGCACGATCGACCTGCGCGCCACTGGCCAGGTCGTCCGCTTCGACGGGTTCCTAAAACTCTATCAGGAAGGCAAGGACGACGATTCCGACGACGAGGAGGGCAGCCGCCTGCCCCCGATGTCTGCCGGCGAACCGTGTTCGCGCGAAAAGATCGAAGCGACCCAGCATTTCACCGAGCCGCCGC
>JAGRKN010000032.1:0-4170 GCA_020442275.1 Rhodoblastus sp.
CCGAGAAGCCGCCCCACCCTTCGCCGCGATCCGGGCCCATAGGGGTTCGCGCGCGCGTCGGCTTGAGGCCGAAGACGCCGCAGGCCGACGCGGGAATGCGGATCGAGCCGCCGCCATCCGACGCATGCGCCACGGGCAGGATTCGCGCAGCTACCGCCGCGGCGGCGCCGCCTGAAGAGCCGCCGGAGGAGTGCTCGGTGTTCCAGGGATTGCGCGTCGGTCCGTGCAGGCGCGTTTCCGTCGTCGGCATCAAGCCCCATTCGGGCGACGACGACTTGCCATAGATGACGAGGCCGGCGTCGACGAAACGCTGCGTCAGCGTGTCCGTGTGATCGGCGACATAATTCTTGTTGAGCGAGGCGCCGAAGGTCGTGCGCGTGCCGGCGAGCAGGTTGAGGTCCTTGAGGAGAAAGGGCACGCCGCGAAACGGTCCGTCGGGCAGACCCTTCTCGATCTGCTTGCGCGCGAAATCATAATGTTTGACGACGACTGCGTTGAGCTGCGGATCAACCTTTTCGGTGCGCGCGATGGCCTCGTCGAGCAATTCCTCCGCACTCGCCTGTCGGCGCCGCACCAGTTCCGCGAGACCGACGGCGTCATAGGCGCCGAATTCCTTGAAGCTCATTGCGCATCTCCCTCTTGCGACAGGTTAGTGGCGAAGCTCGCGCGGCGCCAGCCGGAGAAATTCGCGCGACGCGCTCGACGGATGATCCAAAAGCATTAGAGTAATGCCCCAAAGTCGAGCGCTCCCTCGCGGAGACGCCGCGCGCTGTCGCAGACGAAGGGGGAATCGCGCTGCATTCGCCGGCCCGCATCACCGAAGGCGACGCGCCCGCGCGCAAGCTGCCGAGCCTGGCGCTCGGCATCGAGCGGCTCGGGCTTCTTCCGCTCGGCCATCCCTGGCTGATCGGCATCGTGGCGCTCGTCTGCGCCATCGGCGCCGCCTTCGGCTTCGCGCGCGTCAAGGTCGACGATTCGCTGTCGCAGCTCTTTCGCTCCGACACGCCCGCGTTCCGGCAATACGAGGAAGTGACGCAGCGCTTTCCCTCGACCGAGTTCGACGTGCTCGTCGTGATCGAGGGGCATGTTCTGCAGCGCGAGGCGCTCGAAAAGCTACGCGATGTCGCGACCGATCTCCAGCTCGTGCCCGGCGCGCGCGGCATCATCTCGATCTTCTCCGCGCGCGAGCCCGGCGAGAACGGCGGCCTGCCACCGCCGCTGTTTCCAGAAACGCTGCCGGAAGGCGCCGATTTCGACACGCTGGTCGCGCGCGTGAAGTCGAACGAGATCATCCAGGGCAAGCTGATCTCGAAGGACGGCGGGCTGACGCTGATGGTGCTGTCGCTCGAACCCGATGCGACCGCGCAGGACAAGCTCGGCGGCGTGATCGACGAAGTGCGCAAGACGATCGCGCAAGACCTCGAAGGCTCGGGTCTCACGGCCGAACTCTCCGGCGTGCCCGTCATGCAGCTGGAAATCCGCAACGCGGTCGAGCGCGACCGCATCATCTACAACGCGGTCGGCTTCGTCGCGGGCTGCCTCATCGCCATCGCCTTCTTCCGGCGCGTGTCCTTCATGATCGCCGCCGCCGGACCGCCGCTCGCCGCGATCCTGCTGGCGCTCGGCGCGCTCGGTTGGCTCGACTTCCGGCTCAACATGTTCCTGAACGTAATGACGCCGCTGATCATGGTCATCAGTTTCTCGGATTCGATGCAGCTGACCTTTGCCGCGCGCGACCGGCTGATCGAGGGCAAGGACAAGAGGACCGCTTTTCGCGAGGCGATGCTGGTGGTAGGCCCCGCCTGCGTGCTGACCCACGCGACGGCGGGTCTCTCCTTCGCCGCGCTGCTGATCTCGGATTCAGATCTGATCCGCACGTTCGGCAAGGCCGGGCTGATCGCGACGGCGATAGCGCTCGTGACCGTGCTCTGGCTCGTGCCTCTGTTCGGCGTCGCCCTGGTGCGCAAAGAAGCAATTTTCGCCCGCGACGCGCGCGAATCCGACATGGGCGTCGACGCGCTGCGGCGGTTCTGCCGCGCGATCGCGACGCGCATGACGGCGCGTCCTGATCTCATCACGCTCGCGGGCGTCATCGTCGTCGTCGGGCTCGGCGCCGTCTATGCCAGCCTGCAGCCGCGCTACCGGCTCGCCGACCAGGTGCCAGACAAGCAGAAGGCGGTCGCCGCCGGCAATCGGCTCGACCAGAAGCTCTCCGGATCGAACCCCGTCGACGTGCTGATCGAATTTCCCAAGAGCGCTTCGCTTTATGCGCCGGAAACGCTCGACATCATCGGCGCCGTGCACGCGGCGGTCGAGAAACAGGCGGGCGTCGGCAATGTCTGGTCGCTGGAGACGTTGCGCCGCTGGCTCGCCGAAAAGCAGGGGCGCGCCGATATGGGCACGCTCAAGCAATATGTCGACCTCCTGCCGAAACACCTGCAACGGCGCTTCCTCTCGGAAAACCAGGACGCGGCGCTCGTCAGCGGCCGCATTCCCGATATCGACGCCAGCGAACTGCTGCCGGTCGTCAATACGCTCGACGCCAGTCTCGACGCGGCGCGCAAGGCGCATCCGGGCTATACGATCGCCGTCACCGGTCTCGCGGTCATCGCCGCGCGAAACAGCGCCGGTATGATCGACAAGCTGTCGCACGGGCTGACGATCGAATTCGCGTTCGTGGCGCTGTTCATCGGCCTCGCCTTCCGCTCGAAGATCGTGGGCGTCGCGACCATCATGCCGGCGATCTTTCCCGTCGTGGCGTGCGGCGCGCTGTTGAAGATCAGCGGGCTCGGCCTGCAATTCGCGAGCATTGTCGCGCTGATCGTCTCGTTCGGCCTCGGCCTCAGCGCCACCATTCATTTCTTCAATCGCATGCGCCTCGAACAGCAGCCCGGCGAGGACCCCGGCGCCGCGGTCGAGCGCGCCACGGTGCTGGTGGGCCCCGCGATGATCCTGACCACGGTCGTGCTGGCGTGCGGACTCGCGGTGACAATATTGTCAGACCTGCCCTCGCTGCGCCTGTTCGGCTGGCTCAGCGCCTTTTCGATGCTGGCGGCGCTCGCCGCGGATTTCCTGATCCTGCGGCCCTCGATCGCCTGGCTTGCGCGCGGCGTGGCGCGGCGGTCGGGTCAACCGCCCTTGTGAAGCGACATCGTCACGCGCCTGATCCCCGAATTGCCCGAGGTGATCGTCACCGTCTGGCGCGAGGCTGTCGACGCGACGCTGACATTGGCGGTGAACCCCGAACCGGCGATGTGAGCGTTGTAGCGGCCATTCGCGGCGGAGCCGCTCAGAGAGCCGTTCAGAGAGCGCGAGGTTTCGCTCCAGCTGCCCGAAATGCGCGCGCCATTGGCGATCACTTCGCTGACGACGACGAAGCGATAGCTGTCGCTGGCGCAGGTGATGCGCTGCGTCAGGGAATTGCCGGTGGCGTCCACGGCATAGGAGGCGCGGCAGCGGATGCGCTCGTTGCCGTTTGAGGTCGTGATCGAGCCAGAGCCGGTCCAGCTTCCCTGATAGCCCGTGAAAGGGCCCGCGGACGCCGAAGCGCCCGAGCCGGCGAGGGCCAGAGCGAACAATCCCAGTGCGGCGGCTTTTGTCCTTGTCACGATTTCCCCCCATGATCCGACGCGTTTCGATATAGGTTGCCGCCAATGCAAATCCACGACAACCGGCTCACCGACACTTCCGCGCGATGACGGCCTGGACATCCTCCATCGAGGCTTCCATCTGGCCCACGTTTTCCCGCAACGCGTGACCGCTCATGCACCGCTTCATGATATCGGTCGCTTCGCTCATGTCGCGCAGGTTCGCGCGCAGGACGCGGCAGATCGCGTCCGGGCCGTAGGGGCCGCCCCTGTCTCGGCCGGCAACCGCGGAGACAAGCTCGCCAGCACGCGGCATGTCGCGCGCGCATCGCGGATCGTCAGGCGCGGCTTGGGCCGCGAGCGGCAACGAGAGCAGAAGCAATGCGGCAACGAGCTTGGGCATGACGGCGTTCCATTTGCCGGCAATATGGCCGACGCATATTTTCGCGATGCGCGAATTCGCACGTGACGCGCTCGCATTCATCCGTTCATCCGCCGCGAGGTCTCCAGACAGGTTGCCCCGTCCAGGCGGATAAACCGCCGTCGACAGGCAAGCAGACGCCATTGATGTAGGAGGCGTCGT
>JAGRKN010000032.1:4254-53755 GCA_020442275.1 Rhodoblastus sp.
GGGCGCGGCGCGCATGCGCTCGGTCATCGGCGTCGCGGTCAGGCCCGGCGCGATGGCGTTGACGCGCACACCGTCGCGGCCAGCGTCGACCGCCATGGCGCGCGTGAGATTTATGACGGCTGCCTTGGCGGCGTTGTAAGCGGCATTGCCGCCATCGCCGGCAAGGCCAGAGATCGAGGCGACATTGACGATCGCGCCGCGCGTGGCGACGAGATGCGGCATGGCGGCGCGGCTCGCATGAAAGACGCTGTCGAGCGAGACGCCCATGACGTGTCGCCAGTCGTCGTCGCCGAGGTCCTGCACGCGCCCGCGGCGGCCGGCGCCGGCGTTGTTGACGAGCACGTCGATACAGCCGTAGCGGCCCGCCGCATCGGCCACGAACGCTTCGAGCTCCTTGTTTTCACGGACATCGATGGTCGCGAGCAGCAGTCGCTCCCGTCCAATCCCGACATCGTGCGCACGCGCCGCGAGCGCCTCGCCGTCGATATCGCAGAGCGCCAGACGCGCGCCCTCGGCGGCGAAGCGACGAGCCGCAGCAAGGCCGATGCCGGAGGCGGCCGCCGTAATCACGACCGCCTTGTTTTCGAACCGTCCCAAGTCCCCTCCCCCGCCGTTGACGGCGTAGCTCCAGCGCTCCTATCGTCGCGTCAACAAAAGGACCGCGCAAGATTGTCGGACGGTCCGGAGGGAGAGAAAAATGCAGGGATTGATGATGGACATGCCGCTGCTGATCAGCGGCCTCATCAAATATGCCGCCGATCATCATGGCGAGGCGGAAGTGGTCGCGCGCGAGATCGAGGGCGACATACACCGTTACACCTACGCCGACGCCCATCCACGCATGCAGCGCATGGCGCTGGCGCTGAAGCGGCTCGGCATGAAGCAGGGCGACCGCGTCGGCACGCTCGCCTTCAACACGCATCGCCATTTCGAGATGTTCTATGCGGCGCCGGGCATGGGCTACGTGCTGCACACGGTCAATCCGCGCCTGTTCCCGGACCAGCTCGTCTACATCATCAATCACGCCGAAGACCGGCTTCTGTTCATCGACCGCGCGACGCTGCCGCTGGTGGAAGCGATCGCGCCGCGTCTGGAAACTGTGGAAGCCTTCGTCTTCACGTCGTCGCGCGAACGCATGCCCGAGGTCAATCTGCCGAAGCCCGTCCATTGCTACGAGGAGCTGCTGGCGGCGGAGGATGCGACGGGATTCGAGTGGCCGCTGTTCGACGAGAAGACGGCGTCGACCATCTGCTACACATCGGGCACGACCGGCAATCCGAAGGGCGTCGTCTATTCGCATCGCGCGGCGATCCTGCAGACGATGGTGTGCTCGAGCTTCGAATTCATGCCGGGGCATAAGGAAGGCGTGCGGGAAGTCATGTTCCCGATGGCGCCGCTGTTCCACGGCAACGGCTGGAACATGCCCTTCACCGCGCCCTATACCGGCTCGAAACTCGTGCTGCCCGGCCGCAACTATGAACCTGAAAAGCTCTACGAACTGATCGAGGGCGAAGGCGTGACGCTGTCGGCGGGCGTGCCGAGCTTCTGGCTGATCCTGCTCGACTGGCTCGCGCGCACGGGCAAGAAATTCTCGACGCTGCGCGCCACGCTCTCGTCCGGCTCGGCGCCGCCGCGCGCCATGGTCGACAAGCTCAAGCGCGAATATGGCGTCGACTACATCCAGGCCTGGGGCATGACGGAGGCGCTCGGCTGCACCATGCCGTCGCTGCGGCCGGGTTCGGACCAGCTTTCCGATCAGGAGAAGCTCGACCGGCGCATGGTGTCGGGCCGCGCCTGTTTCGGCACGGAGCTTGCGCATCGTCGACGACGAGGGCAAGCCGCTACCGCACGACGGCGTCGCCGTCGGGCATCTTCGCGCGCGCGGGCCTTGGGTGGCGGGCGGCTACATGAAGCTGAACGAAGGTCTCGACGCCGACGGCTGGCTGGTCACCGGAGACATGGCGCTGATCGACGGCCAAGGCCACGTATCGCTCACCGACCGCTCGAAGGACGTCATCAAGTCCGGCGGCGAGTGGATTTCCTCGATCCAGCTCGAGGACGCGGCGCTCTCGCACCCCGATGTGCTGCAGGCCGCCGTCATCGCCGTCAGCCATGACAAATGGCAGGAGCGGCCGCTGCTGCTGGTCGTGCGCCGGCAAGGTTCAAACGTCGGGGGCCAGGCGATCCTCGAGCACATGCGCCCGAAGCTCGCGAGCTGGTGGATGCCCGACGCGGTCGAATTCCTCGACGAATTCCCGATGACGGGCACCGGCAAGGTCCAGAAGATGGCGCTGCGCAGCCGCTTCAAGGACTATCGCGTCGGCGCCTGAGGCGGCTTGTGCGCTAAGGCACGGCGTCCTTGCCGCCGCCGTGAGACGAGGCGAAGTCGGCTACGGCGCGGTGTGGCAGGAGCGACACGACCGAGGGAAACCCGGTCCGCTTTTCGCGCGGCGCGGTTGCCAGCATCCTGTCCATTGGCCAGAATACGGCCGGAATCGGGCTTTCCGCGGGGGCGGGGCCGGGTGTCTGCAACATCAGGGAAAGATCCATGCGGCGTAAGATCATCGCATATGCCTGCGCGCTGACCGGCCTTCTGGCCGCTGGCGTCGCCAATGCCGCCCAAGGGGTGGAATACGACCCGCTAACCCATCAGCCTCTCGTCCAGCGCCCCGGCGCGCTCGGCGCCGGTGGGCGTCCGCTCGCCACCGCCATTCCGCGCGAGACCGTGTACTTCAACGGCAAATATGCGCCGGGCACGATCGTGATCTCGACCGCCGAACGCCGCCTCTATTTCGTTCTGCCCGGCGGGCAGGCGGTCAAGTACGGCGTCGGCGTCGGTCGCCCGGGCTTCGAATGGTCGGGCGTCAAGACCGTAGCCATGAAGAAAGAATGGCCGGACTGGACGCCGCCCGCGCAGATGCTGCGTCGCCGTCCCGACCTGCCGCGCCACATGAAGGGCGGCATCGAGAATCCGCTCGGCGCGCGCGCCATGTATCTGGGCGGCACGCTCTACCGCATCCACGGCTCGAACGAGCCGGAGACGATCGGCCAGGCGGTGTCGTCGGGCTGCATCCGCATGACCAATGACGATGTCGTGGACCTCTACAACCGCGTCAGCATCGGCACCAAGGTCGTCGTGATGCGCTGAGGCGCACGATTGCCGATCTCAGGGCTCGCCCTGCACGAACCGCCCCTCACGGGGCGGTTTTTTTATCGCCTCGTGTCAGCCGAACGAATCGAGCGCGTGCGCGAGTTCGCGCAGCCGGGCGATGGCGTCGTCGATCTGGGCCCTGACGGGCGCGCGAATATCCCCGCCCAACTGGATGTAGAAACTGACCATCAGACCGAAAATCACGGCGACGACCCGCGTCAGCACTGCAAGAAGCGCCCGAAAAATCTTCGCGAGCATGATCGTCAGGGCTCGCTGAGCTCGGCGACCCTGGCCTTCAGGGCGGCCTTTTCGCCCTCGAGCTGCCTGATCCGTCGGGCCGCCTGCAGCGACACGAAAGGGGAAGCGCTCATGGTCGCGAAGCTGACGCCAGCAGTAAGATGCGTGCGCCACTTGATCTCGGCCCACCGGCTTTCCCCGCCCTTGTTGACCACGAGTTCGAACGCGGTCGGGATCATCGCGGCCTGCGCGAAGACGAGACGCGCGCCGCTGTCCGACATATTTCTGATCAGGCAGTCGTAGATGCTTTGGCGCCTGTTGAAGACGACCTGGGCGCCAAGATAAGTGCGCTGCCTCTTCTCGGAGCGACGTTCTAATATCGACACTGACGCAATCCCTTAATGAAACATTTACCGAACATTATTTAGGGATCGCAATATTTGGGCCCAGGCGACTATGTATCGCCTGTTCTCGAACGACTTTCGGCTACGAGAAAAATTTGCCCGGCGAGTCAGCTGCTTGACCGCGCCATTCAGGGCTTGCTCGCGCGCGCGCCTCTCCGGTGGCCGGAGCAGCCTGAAGGTTCGGATCAAAACGCAACAGCTGCGAGCGGGCGGAAACCCGCTCCTCGCGTCGTTCA
The DNA here is from genome assembly GCA_020442275.1 of Rhodoblastus sp. Classification (GTDB taxonomy): domain Bacteria; phylum Pseudomonadota; class Alphaproteobacteria; order Rhizobiales; family Beijerinckiaceae; genus JAJXWB01. The sequence continues at coordinate 8,283 of JAGRKN010000032.1, forward strand.
GCGTGTCAGGCCCTTTTCCGCCAGCGCGGCGACGTAGCGGCCCCAGATCGCATCGTGGTCGCGGCCGAGTTCGGCCAGATATTTCCAGGAGTAGATGCCGGTATTGTGCCCATCGTCGAAATCGAGCCGGATGGCGTAGTTGCCGACCGGCGCTATCTCCTTGATCCGAACGTTCTTCTTGCCGCCGATCGTCTTGCGCTCGGAGGGGCTGTGGCCCTGCACTTCGGCGCTGGGGCTCTCGACGCGCAGGAATTCGGCCGAATAATCGTAGTTCGAGGCGTCGTCGAACTGAATCGTCAGGCGCGTTCCGTTGTCGTGCAACCTGATCTCGCTGGGCCAAGGCTCGGCCATTTCTCTCTCCCCGTCTCGACCCAAAGGCCGCTTTTCCCGCGCGCCGGACGCTATATATTCCGTGCTCCCGAGGATATAAGGCGCCCATGAACGTCTCCGCTACCCCGACGGTCAAACCGACGCCCGCGCTGGTCGATCCTTTCGGCCGGGCAATCACCTATGTCCGGGTTTCGGTGACGGACCGCTGCGACTTCCGCTGCGTCTACTGCATGTCCGAGGAAATGCAGTTCCTGCCCAAGCGCGACCTGCTGACGCTGGAGGAACTGGATCGGCTGTGCTCGGCCTTCGTGACGCGCGGCACCCGCAAGTTGCGCATCACCGGCGGCGAGCCGCTGGTCCGGCGCGACATCATGACCCTGTTTCGCCGCCTCTCCCGCCATCTGGACTCGGGCGCACTGAAGGAACTGACGCTGACCACCAACGGCTCGCTGCTGTCGAAATATGCAGATGAGCTCGCCGATTGCGGGGTCAAGCGGATCAACGTGTCGATCGACACGCTCGATCCCGCGAAGTTCCGCGAAATCACGCGGCGCGGCGACCTGAGGGTCGTGCTGGCCGGCCTCGACGCCGCCCAGGAGGCCGGCCTGTCGATCAAGCTCAACGCCGTCGCGCTCAAGGGCGTGAACGAGGCGGAAGTGTTCGATCTCGTGAAATTCGCGCATGGGCGCGGCATGGACATGACCTTCATCGAAGTCATGCCGCTCGGGGAGGTCGAGGGCGAGCGCTTCGACCAGTACTGGCCGCTGAGCGAAGTGCGCGCGAAGCTCTCAGAGCAATTCACGCTGGAGGCGACGGACTATTCGACCGGCGGCCCCGCCCGCTACTACAAGGCGAAGGAAACCGGGGGCCGGATCGGCTTCATCACCCCGCTGACCCACAATTTCTGCGAGAGCTGCAATCGCGTGCGGGTGACCTGCACCGGCACGCTGTACATGTGCCTCGGCCAGGAGGACGCCGCCGACCTGCGCGAGCCGCTGCGCGCCGCGCCGACCGACGAGAAGCTCCACGAAGCGATCGAGGCGGCGATCCGGCGCAAGCCCAAGGGACACGATTTCATCATCGACCGCGACACGCAGCAGCCGGCGCTCGCCCGGCACATGAGCGTGACCGGCGGCTGAAGCGATTCAGACATTTTCATGGTCTAGCGACCCGGCTTTCCGGATGCTAAAGCATCCAGAGAGCCTGCCCCATGCAGCAAGCCGGCAAACCGGCGCGGCAGGCAAAGGGGAGACGCATGAATTTTCTCTTGAGCGTCAGCCGCACTATCGATTCCGTGCAGGCGAGGATCGGCAGGGCCCTGAGCTGGCTGATCCTGGCGGCCGTGCTCGTCTCGTCGATCAACGCCATCATCCGATTTGCGCTGAGCCGCAGTTCGAACGCGTGGCTGGAGCTGCAGTGGTATCTGTTCAGCGCCGTCTTCCTGCTGGGCGCAGGCTACACGCTGCTGCGCAGCGAGCACATCAAGATCGACATCGTGAATTCGCACCTGCCCCAGGGCGTGCGCAATGCCATCGAGCTGATCGGGCACGTCTTCTTCCTCGCGCCCTTCTGCCTCGTGCTGATCTGGACGAGTTGGCCCTATTTCCTGCGCTCGTTCGAGGGCGGCGAAATGTCGGTCAACGCCGGCGGCCTGATCGTGTGGCCCGCCAAGCTGATCATTCCCGTCGGCTTCGCGATGCTGCTGATCCAGGGCGTCTCCGAATTCATCAAGCGCATCGCCGTCATGCGCGGCATGATTCCCGACCCGCACGAGAACGTGCGCGGCCACGGCATCGAAGGCTGAGGGTCGGACCATGGCACAATTCATCGCGCAGAACATGGCGCCTCTCATGTTCGCGACGCTCATCGTGGTGTTGCTGCTCGGCTATCCCGTCGCCTTTTCGCTCGCAGCGCTCGGCCTGTTCTACTTCATCATCGGCGTCGAACTCGCGCCGCTGTCGAATGGCACGATCAATCTGAGCTGGTCGCTGCTCGACGCACTGCCCGATCGCATCTTCGGCGTTATGAACAACGACACGCTGCTGGCGATTCCATTCTTCACATTCATGGGGCTCATTCTTGAGCGCTCGGGCATGGCGGAAGACCTGCTCGACACGATCGGCCAGCTGTTCGGCCCCGTGCGCGGCGGCCTCGCCTATGCCGTGATCTTCGTCGGCGCGCTGCTCGCAGCGACGACCGGCGTGGTCGCGGCCTCGGTCATCTCGATGGGCCTGATCTCGCTGCCGATCATGCTTCGCTATGGTTACGACCGTCGCCTCGCGACCGGCGTGATCGCGGCCTCCGGCACGCTGGCGCAGATCATTCCGCCGTCGCTCGTTCTGATCATCATGGCCGACCAGCTCGGCCGCTCGGTCGGCGACATGTACAAGGGCGCGATGATCCCGGGCCTCGTGCTGTCGGCGCTCTATGCCGGCTATGTGTTCCTGGTCACGATCGTCAAACCCGACGCAGCGCCGGCGCTGCCGAAGGAAGCTCGTACGCTCGGGTCGGGCGTGGGCTCGCTGCTGCTGATCATCCTGGCGTCGGCCGGCGTGTTCTACGCGGCCTCCTTGTGGCTGCAGCATCTGCATCCCGCCATGGAATCGGACAACCGGGCGGTGTGGGCTGGCGCGATCGCCATCCTGTTCTCCTACGGGCTTGCGCTGATCAACGAGAAACTGAAGCTCGGCCTGCTGTCGCATCTCGCCTCGCAGGTCATCATCGTGCTGGTGCCGCCGCTGGCGCTGATCTTCCTGGTGCTCGGCACGATCTTCGTCGGCATCGCCACGCCGACCGAGGGCGGCGCGATGGGCGCGCTCGGCGCGCTGATCCTGGCGATCTCGAAACGCAAGCTGACGCTGGACCTTCTGAAGCAGGCGATGGACACGACGGCGAAGCTGTCGTCCTTCGTCGTCTTCATCCTGCTCGGCGCGCGCGTGTTCTCGCTGACCTTCTACGGCATAAACGGGCACGTGTGGGTCGAGCACATGCTGACGTCGCTGCCCGGCGGACAGGTCGGCTTCCTGATCTTCGTCAACCTGTTCGTCTTCGTCCTCGCCTTCTTCCTGGACTTCTTCGAACTCGCCTTCATCATCATCCCGCTGCTCGGACCGGCGGCTGAGAAGCTCGGCATCGATCTCATCTGGTTCGGCGTCATTCTCGGCGTCAACATGCAGACGAGCTTCATGCATCCGCCCTTCGGCTTCGCGCTGTTCTATCTGCGATCCGTCGCGCCGAAGAGCGAATATGTCGACCGCATCACCAACAAGCTGATGGCGCCGATCACGACAGCGCAGATCTACATGGGCGCGATACCCTTCGTGATCATTCAGGTGATCATGGTCGGGCTGGTCATTCTCATTCCCGGCATGGTCATGGTCTACAAGTCCGGCGGCGTCCATCTCGACCAGAAGCAGATGGAACAGCAGCTGAAGGAAATCGCGCCGCCGCCGTCCAGCGACGATGCGCCGCCGCCGCTGAAATTCTGATCTCTCGCAAGACGGCCGGCGCTGACGCCGGCCGTTCGCCAAAAAAAAAGGGCCCGGACGGATCGTCCGGGCCCTCTTCAATTCAGTGCTCAGAAGCGTCCAGGGCTCAGCCCTTGGCGCGCTGGCGGATCATGAAATTGTCGTAGGTGTATTCGGCGACCTGGAACCAAAGATATTCGTCGTTCCGGAAGGCGACCATGTCGTCGTAGATCTTTTTGAAGTTCGCGTTCTTCGCCGAGATTTCCGCGTAGGTCTCACCGGCCGCCTTGTAGCAGGCCTCCAGAACCTCGTGCGGGAACGGACGAAGCTTGGTGCCGCCCTGAACCAAGCTCTTGAGCGCGCCCGGGTTCACCGCGTCGTACTTCGACTGCATCCACACGTTCGACCAGGCCGCAGCCGTGTCGACGACCGTCTGATAGGCCTTCGGCAGCGCATTGTACTTGTCGAGATTGAAGACGTAGTGGAGGTTGGCGCCGCCTTCCCAGAAGCCGGGATAATAGTAGAAGGGCGCGACCTTGTTGAAGCCGAGCTTCTCGTCATCATACGGCCCGATCCATTCGGCCGCATCGATCGTGCCCTTTTCGAGCGAGGGATAGATGTCGCCGCCGGGGATCGACTGCGGCACCACGCCGAGCTTGGAGAGCACCGTGCCGCCCGCGCCACCGACGCGGAATTTCAGGCCCTTGAGGTCCTCGACGGTCTTGATCTCCTTGCGGAACCAGCCGCCCATCTGCGTACCGGTATTGCCGCCCGGCAGCGCCTTCACGTTGTAGGACTTCAGGAACTCGTCGAACAGCTTGCCGCCATTGCCCTGATAGAACCAGGCGTTCTGCTGGCGCGGGTTGAGGCCGAACGGCAGGGCGGTGCCCATGGCGAAGGTCGGATCCTTGCCCCAAAAATAGTAGAGCGCGGTTTCGGCCATCTCGACGGTGCCGTTCTGCGCGGCTTCCAGCACGCCGAAGGCCGGGACGATTTCACCGGCAGCGAAGGTCTGGATCTTGAAATTGCCGTCCGTCATGTCGGACACGGCCTTGGCGAAGACTTCGCAGGCGCCGTAGATCGTGTCGAGAGACTTCGGGAAGCTGGACGCCAGGCGCCACTGAACCTTCGGCGCGGACTGCGCGATCGCGGGGGCTGCAATCCCCGCGCCGGCCCCAGCCAGCGCCGCAGTCTTCAAAAATTTTCTTCTTTCAACCGTCATGTCGTTCTCCCTCAGAAGCCGTCACGACGCGCATTCTTGCGCTGTCGTCAAATCGGCGCCGGCCGGCAGATAAGCACATCGCGCGGCGGGCGCGAAGCAAATTGCGACAAATTCGGCGGGACGCGGAAGGAGAAGTTAATGGATTTCCGGTCGTCCAGGACACGGACGATCGGGTGGCGGCATGGGGTCGGGGATGTCCAAACAAAAACGCCGCCGGCTTTGCCGGCGGCGCTCCTCGATCTGCGCGGCCCACGTTCAATAGCAGGGCACGCGAACGCGCTGGTAGCCGATAAAATTGCCCCAGCTGTCGTAAACCGCCTGATTGGCGACGCAGCCATAGTTGTTGTACGCGCCGGCAGCGAGCGCGCCGAGCGCCAGGCCGCCGATGGCGCCGGCCGCCCACGGGCCGGGGCCGCCCCAGCCGCGATGATGTCCCCATCCGCCGCGATAGCCGTAGCCGCCGCCGCCCCATCCGCGACGGCCGAAGGCATCGGCGGGGGTGATGGACGTCGCCAGCGCGCCGCCCAGCGTGAGCGCGGCCAGACCGGCGGTGAGGGTCTTGCGGAAGCGGGTCATGGATATCTCCTTTCGCCGGCGTTTGCCGGACCTCTCCCAGAAACTCGGACAATGCGTTTTTGATCCATGGCGGCTGAACGTCGCCTGAATGGTTTTCGGCGGGATAATGACAGGGCCAGCCCGCTGTTTGCCCGACTTGCCGAGCCCGGCGGGGCTGTGGCATGCCAGCGTGGAGCTTCCACCTGCAAAAGGCGCGTCCAAATGACAAAAGTCGCTTTTCTCGGCCTCGGCGTCATGGGCTTTCCCATGGCCGGCCACCTGAAGACCAAGGGCGACTGCGACGTCGTCGTCTACAACCGCTCCGCCGCCAAGGCGAAGGCGTGGGTCGAGAAATTCGGCGGCGCCTCGGCGGCGACGCCGCGCGAGGCCGCCAAGGATTGCGACATCGTCTTCGCCTGCGTCGGAAATGACGACGACCTGCGCTCGATCACGCTCGGCCCCGACGGCGCCCTCGCCGGCATGAAGAAGGGGGCCATTTTCGTCGACCACACGACCGCCTCGGCGGAAGTCGCGCGCGAACTGCACGCCGCTGCGGCCGAGCTTGGCGTCGCTTTCATTGACGCGCCGGTTTCGGGCGGACAGGCCGGCGCGGAAAACGGCGTGCTGACGGTGATGTGCGGCGGCGACGCCGAACCTTACGCCAAGGCGGAGCCCGTGATCGCGCATTTCGCCCGCGCCTGCCGTCTGATGGGGCCCTCTGGCGCGGGACAGCTGACCAAGATGGTCAACCAGATCTGCATCGCCGGCCTCGTGCAGGGGCTGGCGGAGGGTCTTCATTTCGCCCAGAAGGCGGGCCTGGACGGCGAGGCCGTGGTCGCAGTGATCTCCAAGGGCGCGGCGCAGTCCTGGCAGATGGAAAACCGCTTCAAGACCATGCTCGACGGCAAGTTCGACTTCGGCTTCGCCGTCGACTGGATGCGCAAGGACCTGTCGATCTGCCTCTCGGAAGCCCGCAACAATGGCGCGAATCTGCCGGTCGCGGCGCTTGTCGACCAGTTCTATTCCGAAGTGCAGAAGATGGGCGGCAAGCGCTGGGATACGTCGAGCCTGATCGCCCGCCTCAATCGCTGATCGCGGCTGCAACGGCGGCGCGGAGCTCCGGCAGGAGCTCGGTCTCGAACCACGGGTTGCGCTTCAGCCAGCCCGTGTTGCGCCACGACGGGTGCGGCAAGGGGAACAGCCGCAAGCTGTCGTCGGCGAATTCCCGCCATCGTCTGACAACCTCGTCGACCCTGGCCGCCTTCGCCAAGGGTCGACCCAGTCGCGCAAAATGATAGCGGTGGGCGTAGCCCCCGATCGCCAGCACGATATCGACCTGAGGCAGGCGCTCGAACAGCCGATCATGCCAATTGCGGGCGCATTCCTTCCGAGGCGGCAGGTCGCCGCCACTCGCGTCGTATCCCGGAAAGCAGAAGCCCATGGGCGCGATGCAGACCCGGCGCGTGTCGTAGAAAGTCTCGCGGTCCATCCCGAGCCAAGCGCGCAGACGATCGCCCGATGGATCGTCGAACGGCAGGCCGGATTTGTGGACTCGGATGCCCGGCGCCTGACCGGCGATCAGGAGTCGCGCAGTCGCCGAGACCCGCAGCACCGGGCGCGGCTCGTGCGGCAGGGGTGCGCCGTCGGGGCATTCGACGCAGATGCGGCAGGCGCGGATTTCATCCGCGAGCCGGTCGAGATCAGAGCTCGACGACGAGGCCATCGCTGGCGGCTTCCGGCCCGCCTTCGGCGCGGATCGTATCGAGGCCGACGAGAACCTCCGGGCCCATATGCGTGATCATCATGCGACGCGCCCTGACGCGCGGCAGGTTTTCGCGCAGGCGTGGCCAGTCCATGTGGCCGGGCGCCTTGGGCGCCATGGAGTGGCACTCGCAAACGAAGAGATCCGCGTCGGCGGAAATGTCGAGAAGCGCATCCGTCCAGGCGGTGTCGCCGGAAAAAGCGAAGGACTTTCCACCGGCCCCGATCCGCACCGCCGTCGCGGGCGCGCCCGAGGCGTGAACAACCTCCATGGTGCGCACGGCGAAGCCGGCGATCTCCACGCGGGATGGCGGCGCGATTTCATGAATCTCCCAAGGGAATCGCCATTTGATGCCGGTCGTGCCCGGAAAGAAGGCCTCCATCGCCATGGAGAGGCGCGATCGCAGCCCCGGCGGCCCGTAGATCGTCAGCGGCTTGTCGCGCGGATCGACGAATTGCGCCTCGAGCAGCAGAAACGGCAGGCCGCCGAAATGGTCGCCGTGTAGATGCGTGACCAGCAGACCATCGATCTCATTGAACGAGAAGCCGAGCCGTCGCCAGCCGACGATCGAGGCGGCGCCGAAATCGATCATCAGCGTTTGCCCGGCATGATCGAGACGCAGGCAGGTATGCGCGCGCCCTCCGCTGCCGAACGCATCCCCGGTGCCTACGAAAGTGACCCGCATTCGCGCTCAGGCCTTCGCGCTCGGCCGCGCCGACAATTCGCCGTGCCAGCGGGCAAGGTTGGTCAATTCGGCCGGCGGCTGGATGCGGGCCAGACGCAGGAAGTCCATGGCGACAAGGCCATCGACATCGGCGACCGAATAGTCGTCGCCCGCCAGCCAGCGCGTTTCGGCGAGCCGCTCGTCCAGCACCTTCAGAAAATCAAGAACGCGCGGCCGATTGGTTTCGGCGACCTGAGCGATCTGGGGGACTTCGAGCGCCGCCATCGCGGGATGGGTATGGCGAAACACCATGGCGGTCGGCATCATCAGGTGCAGCTCGACACGCCTGCGCCACATCTCGACCGTCGCGCAGCCGACGGCGCCCCGCCCGAACAGATTCGGCTCGGGCTGCAATTCCTCGAAATACCGGCAGATCGCGATGGACTCGGTGATCACCGTCCCGTCATCGAGCACGAGAGAAGGCGTGCGTTGCAGCGCGTTGATCTTCGAGTAATCCGCCTGCTTGTGCTCCATCTTGCCGAGGTCGACCTGGACCATCGGCACCTCGATCCCCTTTTCGGCGAGGAAAATGCGGACACGACGAGGGTTGGGGGCGACCTTGGTATCGTAAAGGATCATTAACCATACTCCGGCGCGGCGCGGCCGCAGCGCGCCGGCCAGCATTAACACCCCCCCATATCTGTTGAAAGCGACAGACGGCCGGCTACCCGGCCCGAAACGTTCGCAATGTGCGAGGCCGCACCCGCCGCGACGGCAGGCGCGCGCCACAAGTCTTATCGCGATCCCATAGATTTTATTCGAATTGCGGGTCCGCGGTCAGCCAGTCGTTAAGTTTTGTCGCGCAATTATGTTCCCCACAGTTGTGTCGCGTCCTCGCGTGGGTCGTTCGTAATGAGTCAAGTCACCGCCGAGATGATCGAGCGCGGTCGCGGCGCCAGTTCCCGAAGCTCGACCGAACGTCGGCGCCTTGCCTACAAGGTGCGCGAGGCGCGCGAGAAACTGACCACAGGCGGCGCCGGCCACGGCGCCTTCGAGGGCGAACTCCTTCGCATCTACGCAGAAAGCCGGATCAGCTCCGCGCCATGGGCCCTGCTGATCGCGGCCGCGATCGGCGGCGTGTCGACCTTCTGGGCGCCGCTCCAGTTCGTCGGCATCTGGACGGCGATCGTCTGGGCGGCGATCGGCGGCGCCTTCCTCGCGTCCAAGCTCTTCCTGCGGCAGGCCGAGATCACCTCGGTTCCCGCCTGGCGCACCAAGATCATTGTCATCGAAGCCTTTCTCGGCCTCGCCTGGGCGTCGATCGTCGTTCTGCTGATCATGTTCGGCAAGGGCGAGGCGCGCGGATTCCTGCTCTCCATCCTGCTGATGCTCGGCGCGATGACCGCCATGGCGACGGCCGCGATCCCGAACGCGGTTTATGCCTCAGTCACGCCACTGTGCCTCGCCATCGCCGGCGTTGCCGCAAGCTCCACCACCGACACGCCCGTGCTCGCGACGACCGCGTTCGTCTGCGGCGCGGAGATCTATTTCATTACGCTGGCGCGCCGCCTCTACGAGACCTCGCTGTCCGCGCTTTACGCCCAGGCCGAGAAAGACGAACTGATCGGCGAACTCGAGCGCGCCAAGTCCAATTCCGACGAAGCGCGCCGCCGAGCGGAAGAGGCAAATCTGGCCAAGTCGCGATTCCTCGCGACCATGAGCCACGAATTGCGCACGCCGCTCAATGCGATCCTCGGCTTCTCGGAAGTGATGAAGGACGAATTGTTCGGCGGCCATGCCGTACCCGCCTATCGTGACTATTCGACCGACATTCATTCCAGCGGCCAGCACCTGCTCGCGCTGATCAACGAAATCCTCGACCTCTCGCGCGTCGAGGCCGGCCGATACGAACTCAAGGAAGACGCGATCTCGCTCAGCGCGATCATCCAGGATTGCGAGCATCTGTTGATGCTGCGCGCGCAGAAGCGCGACATCAAGATCGTCGACGCCATCGAATCCGACCTCCCGCGCCTGTGGGCGGACGAGCGCGCCATTCGTCAGGTCGCGCTCAATCTGCTCACCAATGCAATCAAGTTCACGCCGCAGGGCGGCCAGATCACGATAAAGGTCGGCTGGACACAGGCCGGCGGCCAGTATTTCTCGGTGCGCGACACCGGCACCGGTATTCCAGAACACGAAATTCCGGTCGTCATGTCCTCTTTCGGGCGCGGCACGCTCGCACAGAAGAACGCGGACGAAGGCTCCGGCCTCGGCCTGCCGATCGTGAAGGGCCTCGTCGAACTGCATGGCGGCACGTTCACGCTGCGCTCGAAGGTGCGCGAGGGAACCGAAGTCATCGTCGTCTTCCCGCCGGAACGCGTGATGAATGCCCTGCCCCGTCTCGGCGAGACCGAAATCGATCCGCGCGCCGCGCGCATACCCCACCGCAGCGCCGCCTGATCCACGCGAGTTGACGCGCTGCCCCGCTGGCGCGACTCTGCGCCGCGAAGCACCAAGACTTCGCACGTGGAGAACGACATGGCGGCGCAGACCCGGATCGTGAAGGCCAATGGCCTCGACATGCAGATCGTCGAGCAAGGCGAGGGGCCGCTCGTGCTGCTGTGCCACGGCTGGCCGGAGCTCGCCTATTCCTGGCGCCATCAGATTCCAGCTATCGCCGCGGAGGGCTACCGCGTGGTCGCGCCCGACATGCGCGGCTACGGCGGCACGAGCGCGCCGAAGGATATTGCCGCCTATTCGATTTTTCATCTCGTCGGCGATATCGTCGCGCTGGTCGAAGCGCTCGGCGAGAAACAGGCGATCATGGTCGGGCACGACTGGGGCGCGCAGGTCGCATGGAGCGCGGCCATGTTCCGGCCCGACGTCTTTCCCGCCGTCGCCGCGCTTTCCGTGCCCTTACGCAATCGGGGGCCTGCCGCGCCACTCGACATTCTGAAGCAGCAGGGCATCTCGACCTTCTACTGGCAATATTTCCAGAAGCCCGGCGTCGTCGAAGAGGAGATGGCGCGCAACTGGAGCCACACGCTGCGCGCCATCTACTACGGCACCGGGCTCGGCCTGATGCTGAAGCCCGGACGCGGCATGGTGGAAGACGCGAAGGTTCCGGAGCAGGCGCCCGCCTGGATCAGCGAGGCGGAGATCCAGCATTACATCGAGACGTTTTCGCGCACCGGCATCGCCGGCGGCATCAACTGGTATCGCAACATCGACCGCAACTGGGAGCTGAGCGCGCCCTGGCAGGACGCGAAGATTTTTCAGCCTTCGCTGTTCATCGCCGGCGCGAAAGACCCGGTCATCACGGGCCTCATCGGCGCGAAGTCGCTCGAGACGATGGACGCGCTCCTGCCGGGCCTGCGCGGCAAGGTGATCATCGACGGCGCCGGCCACTGGATCCAGCAGGAAAAGCCGGCGGAAGTGAACAAGGCGCTGATCGATTTCATCAAGGGATTGTGAACCGGCTCCACTGATGGCGCGATTGCCGGCCGGAGGCCGGCGGTCCCGGCTACGCCTTGTCGCTGACGCCCGCGCTGTCGAAGGTCGCCATGTCGCGCCAGCAATTGAGCGCGGCCTGGATGATCCCGATCGACAGCGCCGCGCCGGAACCCTCGCCGAGCCGCATGCCGAGATCGAGCAGCGGCTTCTTGCCGAGGCGGCGCAAAACATCGGCATGCGCGCCTTCCGCCGACAGATGACCCGCGACGCAATGATCGAGCGCGTTGCGATCGAGCGCATGCAGCACAGCCGCCGCCGCGCAAACGACATAGCCGTCGAGCACGACCGGCACGCGCTCGATTCGCGCGGCCAGAATAGCGCCGGCGATGGCCGCCATTTCACGTCCGCCGAGACGGCGCAGCACTTCCAGGGGATCGGCGAGATGATCGCGATGCAGGGTCACCGCTCGTTCGACCGCATCGATCTTGCGGGCAAGCCCCGCATCGTCAACGCCCGTGCCGCGCCCCACCCAGTCCGACGTCTTGCCGCCGTAGAGCGCGTAGTAGACCGCGGCCGCCGGCGTCGTATTGCCGATGCCCATTTCGCCCGGCGCGATAAGGTCCGCGCCTGATATCGCCTCCATGCCGAAGGCCATGGTCGCCGCGCATTCGGCCTCGGTCATCGCGGCGTCCTGCGTGATGTCCTTGGTCGGGATCTCGAGCGCCATCTCGAAGACCTTCAAGCCCGCGCCAAATGTCGCGCAGATCTGGTTCACGGCCGCTCCGCCCGCGCCGAAATTGGCGACCATCTGCTTCGTCACCTCGCGCGGCCAGGGCGAGACGCCCTGATCGACGACGCCGTGATTGCCCGCGAAAACGACGACGGTTGGACGTTCGACGGTCGGCGGCGTCTTGGCCTGCCAGGCGGCGAGCCATTCGACGATTTCCTCGAGACGCCCAAGCGACCCCGGCGGCTTGGTCAGCTGCGCATCATGCGCGCGCACGACCGCGACTGCCTGTTCGGACGCCTGCGGCATCACATCCAGGAGATTGCGGAAATCGTCGAAGGGTTTGCCGGATATGCTCATGTCTGTCCCAATTCTTGCGGGCGCGCGTTGCATAGACGCCCGGGCCGCGCTTGGAAAGGTCGCAAAGCAATTGATCGGGGAGGCTTGTCGGGCGCGCGTCCAAGGGGCATGTGAAAGCGATGAGCTACGCCGCCGATTTTCGTTCCTGCCTGTCCTTCTGGTCGCGCCTTCCCGTCGGGACGCAGGCGCCGCTGCCTGCATTCCGCACGGCCATTCGCGCCCTGCCCGCCGCAGCGCTCGCGATCGCCGCGCCCGCCGCGCTTGCGCTGGCGCTCGGCCGGGCTAGCGGCCTGTCGCCGCTGATGGCGGCGCTGGTGGCGCTCGCGGTTCTTGCCGCCAGCACCGGCGCGCTGCACGAGGACGGGCTCGCCGATTGCGCGGACGCGCTTGGGGCGGCGACTCCCGAGCGGCGGCTCGACATCATGCGGGACAGCCGCAACGGCACGTTCGGCACGCTCGCGCTGATCTTCTCGGTCGCGCTACGAGCGGGAGCGCTCACAGCGTTGGTGCAGGCATCGACGCTCCTTGCCTGCCTCGCGCTATTGGCGGGGGCCGTCATATCGCGCGTCGCCTCGCTCACGCCGCTGGCGCTGCTGGCGCCCGCGCGCGCGGAAGGCGCGGGCCATGCCGCCGGCGCGCCGGACAGCGACGCGCTGCGCATGGCGATCGTCGGCGCGATTCTTTGCGCCACACTGCCCCTGTTCGCGGGCGCGGGCGCCGGCGCGACCGTCTTCGCGGCGATCGTGGCGGCGGGCGCGGGCTTCTTCGTCACGTCTCACGCACGCAAGACGATCGGCGGACAGACGGGCGATGTCGCGGGCGCCGCCCAGCAGCTCGCCGAGATCGGCTATCTGATCGTCCTGTCGACGGCGATTGCGGCATGAGCGCCGTCATTCGACCGCGAGCGACACAATCGCCCTGCAACGGCGTCTGCCGCATGGACGATACGAGCGGTCTCTGTATGGGGTGCGGGCGCACGCTTTCGGAAATCGGCGACTGGGGCTCGATGAGCGACGAGCAGCGCGCGCGCGTCCGCGATCTCCTGCCCGAGCGCATGGCGAGGCTCAGACACGAAAGATCAGACTCACCAGAAAACGGGCGATGACGACCAGCAGAAAGAGCCCGAAGGCGAGTTCCAGCCTGCGCTTCGACCATTTGTGCGCGAGCCGCGCGCCGTAGGGCGCGGCCAGCGCCGCCATTGGCGCTATAAAGGCGAAGCCGACGAGCGAGACGAAACCGATCGAGCCTGGCGGCAAGCCGGGCTTGCCGAGGCCCGCCAGCGCATATCCGATGGCGCCGGGCGCGGAGACGAGAGCGCCGACGCCTGCCGCCGTGCCGACCGCGAGGTGGATTGGGGCGCCGTAAAGCGACATGTAGAGATTGACGAGCTGGCCGCCGCCGACGCCCATGAGCGCCGAGAGAAGGCCGATCGTTCCGCCGACCGCCCATGACACCGGCCCTCGTGGCGGCTTCTCCCCGAGCTTCCAGTTGGTGTAGCCGCCGAGCATGCGCACGGCCGTAAACATGGAAATGCCGACGAACACCAGCTTGAAAAGCGCCGCCGGCGCATTGCGGGCGATGGCCGCGCCGAGCGCGACGCTGACGACGACGGGCAGGATCCAGCCGCGGATCGTCGCCATATCGACCGCATTCTTCGAAAAATGGGTACGCGCCGAGGCGAGAGATGTCGGCACGATGACGGCAAGCGAGGTGCCGACGGAGACAGGCATCGCGACTTCGTCGGCAACGCCGGTAAAGCGCAGCGTCTGATAGAGCACCGGCACGATGATGGCGCCGCCGCCGACACCGAACAGGCCCGCGAGTACGCCGGTCGCGACGCCCGCGACCGCGAGCGCTGGGGCGAGCCAGACGAGATCGGAATGGAGAAGCGCGGAGAGGTTCAAGCAGCGCGCGCCTTTGCTGTGCGATCGACGTGGGCGACGGCCGCGCGCAGCACGTCGACGCCGGCACCGGGCTTGACCGCCTCTGTCGCGAGATGACGGCGGAAGGCGCGGGCGCCGGGCCGGCCGGCGAACAGGCCGAGGATGTGGCGCGTCATCGAGGAGAGGCGAACACCCTCGCTCAAATGCGCCTCGATGTAGGGGACGAAGGCTTCGACAGCCGCATGCGCATCCGCCACGGGCGCGGGCGCACCGAATAATTCGGCGTCGACCAAAAGCAGGATTTCGGGATCGTGATAGGCGGCGCGGCCGAGCATGACGCCATCGACATGTGCGAGATGGGCCTGCGCCTCGGCGATCGACTGAATTCCACCGTTGATCGCGATCGGCGTCGCCGGCATAGCCTGCTTGAGCTCGTAAACCAAGGGATAGTCGAGCGGCGGCACGTCGCGATTTTCACGCGGCGAGAGGCCTTGCAGCCAGGCCTTTCGCGCGTGGACGATGATGGCGTCGGCGCCTTCGCCGACGACGCGTGTCGCCAGATCGAACAGAGCGCGGCGCGGCTCCTGATCGTCGACGCCGATCCGGCACTTGACCGTCACAGGAACGTCGACCGCGCGCTTCATGGCCGCCACGCATTCGGCCACGAGACCGGGCTCGCGCATCAGGCAGGCGCCGAACCTTCCGTCCTGCACGCGATCAGAGGGACAGCCGACATTGAGATTGATTTCTCGATAGCCGAAATCCGCGCAGATGCGCGCGGCCTCCGCCAGTTCGCTCGGGTCCGCGCCGCCGAGCTGAACGGCGACCGGCTGTTCGTCCGGATCGAAACCGATCAGGCGCTCGCGATGGCCGTGAACGACTGCCGCCGACGTTACCATTTCCGTATAGAGCAGCGCATGACGCGTCATGAGGCGGTGGAAGAACCGGCAATGCCGATCCGTCCAGTCCATCATGGGCGCTACGGAAAACCGCCAGGGCGAGGTTCGGCAGGTCGCGGTCGGAGGAGAATGCGTTTTCGACATCGGTCGATTTCGGAGATTAGAAAAAGCTGTATTGCAGTCGCAGCGCCGTTTGTAAATTTTTAACCCAACGCACAGCATGCGGCGTCGACCCGCATTCTGCCAAAACCCGTAGAATTCCGGGACAAACAGCGATTTTCGAAGTTTACGAAAATTCACCTTGTCTCGGCATTTCCATTGCGACCGCACATATTTAGCCGCGATTTAACCGAGCAGACCTAGTTTCGCGTCACACGTATTGCGTCCGGGGGGACCGGACAAGCAGCCCGGAGGCGAATACCAATGCTCGACACTCTTCGACCACTGATCGACAAGCATGCGCGACTGCCGGTGAAGGCCGACACGCTTGCCGCCGGTCAGGACCTCTACGCCGCGGGTCTCACCTCCTTCGCAGCCGTGCAGCTGATGCTCGCGCTCGAGGAGGCCTTCGACATCGAATTCCCCGAACGCATGCTCAACCGCCGCAGCTTCGCGACGATGGAATCGATCGCCGCCTGCATTCAGGAACTCCGCCCGCAGGCGCTTGCATCATGAGTTCGCTCGTCGCGCGCGCGCAGCTCGTCGCCGCTGTCGCTGCGCAATACAGCGACCATGTCGACAAGGAAGGGCGCTTCCCCTCCGAGGCCGTGCGCGCCATGAAAGAAGCACGCCTGCTTTCGGCTTACATCCCGCGTGAGTTCGGCGGCGAAGGCGCGGATCTCGCCGAGATCGCCGAAGTCGTCTCGGTCATTTCGCAGGCCTGCGCGTCCGCGGGCATGACCTATGCGATGCACCAGATCAAGGTGTCGAGCGTGATCAGCCACGGCGACAAGGCCGAATGGCATCAGGAGTTCATGCGCCGGATCAGCAGCGAGCAATTGCTCGTCGCTTCGGCCACGACGGAGGGCGGCATCGGCGGCAATCTGCGCAACAGCATCTGCGCCGTCGAGCGTCTGGGCGACCGGTTTTCGCTCGTCAAGGACGGCACTGTCATCTCCTACGGCCGCGACGCGGACGCCATTCTGATCACCGCGCGCAGCGCGCCAGACGCGCCGGCGTCCGATCAGGTCATGGCTGTCCTGACGAAGGATCAGTACAAGCTCGAACTGACGGGCGTGTGGGACGCGATGGGCATGCGCGGCACCTGCTCGGACAATTTCAAGTTCTCCGCCGAAGGCGACGTCGCGCAGATCCTGCCAAACGACTTCGGCGAGATCGCCGCCAAGTCGATGCTGGCGATCTGCCACATCTTGTGGAGCGCGGTGTGGTACGGCATCGCCTCGAGCGCCGTTTCTCGCGCCCAGTCCTTCGTGCGCGCGGAGGCGCGGCGCAATCCGGGCCAGACGCCGCCCGGCGCGCTGCGCGTGGCGGAAGCCGCCAATATGCTGCAGCTGATGCGCTCGAACACGATCGCAGGTCTTTCTCGCTTCGCGACGGCGAAGGTGAACGACGACGACCTCGGTTCGGTCGGCTTCATTGTGGCGATGAACAACATCAAGATCGGCGCTTCGCGCATGGTGGTGGACATCATCAATCACGCGCTGCTGATCACTGGCATCAACGGCTACCGCAACAACACGCCCTACAGCGTTGGACGGCACATGCGCGACGCCCTGTCGGCGCAGATCATGATCTCGAACGACCGCATCTTCGGCAATGTCGCGAACCTCTTGCTGATGCATCGTCTCGACCCATCTCTGGCGGCCTGACCATGTGCGAAGCCTGTCCCA
Source organism: Rhodoblastus sp. (assembly GCA_020442275.1). Taxonomy (GTDB): domain Bacteria; phylum Pseudomonadota; class Alphaproteobacteria; order Rhizobiales; family Beijerinckiaceae; genus JAJXWB01. The sequence continues at coordinate 25,455 of JAGRKN010000032.1, forward strand.
CCCTGCTCGACAAGCTCCTTCACAAAGGGCTGCTCGTCGAAACCGGCATTGACGGCCTCTATGGCCGCTCGGGCCTTTTCGAACAGGTGATCGATGGTTTCGACCGTCTGATCTCCCGAACTGGCGCCGACCAGAAGGCTGAAGTGCTGCGGTTTCCGCCCGGCATGAACCGCGTCCTGTTCGAGAAGAGCGGATATTTGAAGAGTTTTCCGCAGCTCGCCGGCACGGTTCATTCCTTCGGCGGCAACGACAAGGACCACGCGGTCCTGCTCGATCGCCTCGCCGAGGGCCAGCCGTGGTGGGACAAACAGGAGATGACCGATATCGTCCTGACGCCAGCCGCCTGCTATCCGCTCTATCCGACGGCCGCCAAGCGTGGACCTTTGCCGGAAGACGGACTGATCTTCGATCTGAATTCGTACTGCTTCCGGCACGAGCCTTCCAAGGAGCCGACGCGCCAGCAGATGTTCCGCATGCGCGAATATGTGCGCATCGGAACGCCTGATCAGGTTGTCGCTTTCCGCAAGAACTGGCTCGAGCGCGGTCAGGCATTGATCGCCAAGCTCGGCCTGCCGTTCAATGTCGACGTCGCCAACGATCCGTTCTTCGGCCGCGCGGGCCGCGTGATGGCCTCGAGCCAGCGCGACCTCGGTCTCAAGTTCGAATTGCTGGTGCCCGTCAACAGCGAAGAGAACCCGACCGCCTGCCTGAGCTTCAACTACCACCAGGACCATTTCGGTTCGACCTGGAACATTCGCACGGCCGCGGGGGAAACCGCGCATACGGCTTGTGTCGGGTTCGGCATGGAGCGAGTTGCGATTGCCCTGTTCCGCCATCACGGGCTCGATGTCGACAAGTGGCCTGCCGAGGTGCGCGATGCGCTCTCCCTCTGAGAGCGCCTTCGCTCCGCACGCCGATCCCATCGCATATGTCGCGAGCGCGCTGCATGATGCGTCGCGCGACTGGCCGCAAACCAATTGTTACGCCGATCTGTGGATCGAGGCGATTCACGCGCGGGGCTTGCGTCCAGAACCTATGCTCGCCTTCACGGCGACCCTCGATTTCGAAGGCGACCAATTCACCTTCTTCAAGCCGCCGCTCGAGGATCTCGAGTCGCTCTACGGATTTTCCGTGCGCGAATTGTCGATCTACGACGATCTCGCCGGCCATCTGGTCGAACAATGCGCGCGCGGGCGGCTCGTTCTCATCGAGGTGGACGCCTTCCACCTGCCCGACACGCGCGGCGTCTCATACGGACTCGAAAGCTCGAAGACGACAATCGGCGTCAACCGGATCGATCCGGGAGGCCGCGTGATCGATTACTTCCACAACGAAGCTTATTTTCGCGCCGAGGGACCGGACTACGATGGCGTCCTCGCGTTCGGCGCGGATGCCGGCCGGTTGAAACTGCCGCCCTACGCCGAAATCCTCAAAGCGGATTTCGCGCCGCTGGACGACAAGGCCGCGCGCGATTGCGCGCGTAGGCTGCTGACGCGACATCTCGGGCGACGGCCCGCGCGCAATCCGATTGCCGCCTTCGCGGCGCGCCTGCCCGATCTCGTCGAGCGTATGTCGACGCGCGAGCCGGAATTCTTCCACAAGTTCGCCTTCAACTCACTGCGCCAGCTCGGCGCCAATTTCGAGCTCATGGGGTCGCATCTCGCCTGGCTCGGCGACAAGGACGAATTCGCCGCCGAAATCGAGGCGTGCCGCGCGATCTCCTCCGGCGCGAAGGCCTTTCAATTTCTGCTCGCGCGCGCGACGGTGCGTCGCAAGACCGTCGGGCTGGAGGCGCCGCTCGCCGTTCTGAGCGAGACCTACGATCGTCTGTTCGATGGCCTGACGCGGCGGGACCGCGCACTGCGCCTAGCGTCCTGAAAGCCGCCGCCATGCGGCTCGATGCAAACTGGTCTCTTGCGATTTGCACACGCGACGTGGCGACGACGCCTGTCGAAGCCGACGCGCTCGTCTTCGCGCCTGCACAGGTTCCCGGCACGGCCGCGCAGGCGCTGATCGACAACGGCGACTGGTGGTGGGAGGATCCTGTACCGCTCGATGATCGCGACGTCTGGTATCGCACGACGATTTCCGGCATGGGCCCGCATATTCTGCTGTTCGAAGGGCTCGCGACCTTTGCGGAAATCTGGCTGGACGAGGCGCGAATTCTCAAGAGCGACAACATGTTCGTGGCGCGGCGCGTCGACGTCGCGCTGAGGGGCGAACATCGCCTGTCGATCCGCTTTCGCGCCACATCTGCCGCGCTCGAAGGACGCAAGGGCCGCGCGAAATGGCGCCCGCGCATGATCCAGCCTTCTGAGCTGCGTTTCGCGCGCACGAGTGCAATGGGGCGTATGCCGGGCTTTGCCCCGCCCGCGCCGCCGGTTGGGCCGTGGCGGCCGATTCATCTGGTTTCTGAGAAAACGCCGACGATTCTGTCGACGCGACTTTCGACGCGCCTTGATGAAGGCGACGGCCTTGTCGAAATCGAACTGGAGCTTGCCACTCCGATCGCTTCAGCGACGGCGCGGTGCGGCGATTTCGCGTGTATCCTGTCAAGCGCCGGCGGCAATCGTTATGTCGGGTCCCTGCGCCTGCTGTCCGTCGAAAGATGGTTCCCGCACACGCACGGCGCGCCGCGCCTCTACGAAATATCGGCGACCATCGACGGCAAGTATGCGCCGCTCGGGCACGTCGGATTCCGCGAGATTTCGGTCGATCGCGGCGCCGACGGGCTCGGCTTCGCGCTGCGTGTCAACGACGTCGGCGTGTTCTGTCGCGGAGCGGTCTGGACGCCGCTCGATCCCGTCTCGCTGCAGAACGATCCCGCGCTTCTCGAACGCACGATCGGGCTGGCGAAGGAAGCGGGCGTCAACATGCTGCGCGCGGGCGCGACGGGGGTGTACGAGACGGACGAATTCTATCGCACCTGCGATGCGGCCGGCATTCTCGTCTGGCAGGATTTCATGTTCTCGAATTTCGACTATCCCGTGGCTGACGCCGGTTTCGTTGCATCCGTCGAGAACGAGGCGCGGCGATTCCTGAAGCGCACGAGCGGATCGTCGTCGATCGCGATTCTGTGCGGCGGCAACGAGGTCTATCAGCAGGCGGCGATGATGGGCGTCGCGGAATCCAATTGGCGGTCGGCGCTGTTCGAGGAGGTTTTGCCGCGCCTGTGTGACGAGGAGCGACCAGACGTCCACTATGTCGTCAATTCGCCGTCGGGCGGCGCCCTGCCCTTCCACTCGGACGCGGGCGTCGCGCATTACTATGGCGTCGGCGCCTATCGTCGCCCGCTCGAGGACGCGCGACGCGCGAATGTGCGCTTCGCGTCGGAATGTCTGGGCTTCGCCAATGTGCCGGAAGCTCGCACGCTCGAACATGATTTCGGCGCGGCGCCTCTGTCCTCGCCGCTCTGGCGGCAGCGCATTCCGCGCGATCAGGGCGCGATGCAGGATTTCGAGGAGGTGCGCGATCATTACGTCGGTCTGCTTTACGAGGTCGATCCGCGAGAGCTGAAGGTACAAGAGCCCGAACGCTATCTCGATCTTTCGCGCGCCGCTGTCGCCGAAGTCGTCGAGGCGACGATCGGCGAATGGCGGCGGCCGGGCTCCTCATGCGCCGGCGCGCTCATCTGGTTCTGGAAGGATCTGTGGGCGTCGAGCGGCTGGGGCGTTCTCGACTGGACGGGCGCGCCCAAATCGCCGTGGTGGGCGATGCGCCGGGCCTTTCGCCCCATTCAGATCGCCCTCAGCGACGAAGGCGTCAACGGGCAGCACGTCCATTGCATCAACGAGGCGAACACGTCGTTCGTGGGCAAGATTGCGCTGCGCTGCTATCGCGATGGCGCGACGCTCATCATGAATGCGGATCGCGACGTCGAGATCGCGCCACGCGGCTCGGTCTCGCTACGCGACTGCGATCTCTGGGGCGCCTTCTTCGATACGACATACGCCTATCGCTTCGGTCCGCCCTCGCATGAGGCGACCGTCGCGACGCTGCTCGACGTTGATGGCGTTGCGCTTGCGGAGGCCTGGCGTTTTCCTGTTGGCAGAGCGGCGGCGATGTTTGAGCCGACAATCTCTGTCGACGTCTTTCGAGACGACAAGGGCTATGCCTTGCGACTCCAGTCCGACCGCATCGCGCAATCCGTCAAGATCGAGGACGCAAGGCTGACGCCAGACGACAACTGGTTTCATCTCGCGCCGGGCGCTTCGAAGATTGTTCGCTTTCACGAGCCGGGTATGGCGCCCAGCGGCACGGTTGCGGCTCTGGGCACGCCGGCGATATCCTATCGCGCTATGTGAGCGCGCGAGATCTTCATGAACGATACGAGATTGCCCGAGCCGCTGTTCACGACCTCCGTGCAGCCGGGCTGGATCGACTACAACGGGCACATGAATGATGCTGCCTATGCGCGCGTCTTCAGCCTGTCGGTCGACGCCCTCATGGCGGCGATCGGACTCGACCAGGACGGGCGCGACCGTTCGAGCCTAACGATTTACACACTGACGATGACGATCCACTATCTGAACGAAGCGCATCTCGGCGAGGCGCTGTCCGTGACAGGCCGCATTCTCGAGCACGACGACAAGCGGCTTCGTCTGTGGTTCGAATTGAAGCGCGACGACGGCGCGATATCCGCGCTGAACGAGCAGGTTCTGCTCTGCGTCGATCAATCCGGCTACAAACCGCGCGCGGCGCCTTTCGCACCGGACCAGATCGCGCGCATTCGCGCGTTTCATGACGCTGACGCGCATCTGCCCATGCCGCGACAGGCAGGACGCGGCATCAGTCTTCGCAAGCCGGAATAGGGAAACCGGTCTCGGCCAGACGCGCGAGATCGGCCGGCGTATCGACGTCCCAAACTTTCGCGGGCTCGAGCCAATCGACGCGCAGCTGCGAAATTAGCTTGCGGGTCGTCGTCATGACGGCGTCCGTGCCCCAGGGCATATCGGAAAAGAGCTCGGGAATGGGGCGATTGAGCCCGATCAAGCCGTAGCCGCCGTCCTCGGTTGGCAGAAATACGGCCTCCGCACGAGCCAGACTATCGGCACAGGAACACAGCAGCGCGGCGTCGATCGACGGGCAATCCGAGCCCATCAGCAGGACGGGACCTTCGGCGTCAGAAAAAACGCCAAGCATGCGCGCGCCGAGATCGCCCTGCGCCTGGCCGCGCAGGGTCACGCCGAAATCGCGCGCGCATTCGGCGAAGAATGGATGACTTGTTCCGGGATCGCACCAGAGCGTCGCGCGCAAGCCGGTTCGCGCGATAGTCGACAACGCGCGGCGCGTCATCGCTGCATGGAGGCGCGCGGCGCCGGTTGCGCCGAGGGCCGGCATCAGTCGCGTTTTCGCGCGGCCTGGCTCAGGCGCGCGCGCCATCACAGCGATGGAGACCTCACGTCTCACGGGCGTATCCATAAGCTCTCGCGAGGTCGCCGGGGTCGGCGCCGAGAAAATAGGAAAGCCGCAATCGCCACATCAGCAAAACGGTACGCCAAAACCCGTTGCAGTCCCACCGCCGGCCGGATGTCGAAACCTTCGCCGTCAGACAAAGCGGCGGGGTCTCGCGCTTGAGCCGCCGCGACAGGGCAATGTCTTCCATCAGCGCAATCGCCGGGAATCCACTGACGCGACGAAAAGTCTCGCGCATCACGAAAATCGCCTGATCGCCGGTCGCAATGCCTGTCGCGCGCGAGCGCATGTTCATCAGCGTAGCGACTATCGGCAGGAGCGGGTGAGCGCCGAGAATGCGAACATCGAAGCGCCCCCACGCGCGCCCCGTCGTACGCAGGCCAGAGCGGATGCGCTCCAGAGCATCGACCGGCAGGGACGTGTCGAGGTGCAGAAACAGCAGAATATCGCCCGACGCGACCTCGGCGCCGGCGTTCATCTGCGCGGCGCGACCACGCGGCGCGACGACGAGCCGGTCGCACAGCGGGCGGGCAAGTTCGACGGTCCGGTCCGTGCTCCCGCCGTCCGCCAGAATGACCTCGGCGCGGCTCGTCCGCAACGGCGCGAGGGCCGCCAGAGCGCCTTCGACATTGCCTTCCTCGTTCAGCGCCGGGACGATGATCGATATGTCCGGGCGGGACGTCCTGCTGCCCAATCCACGCATCTCCGAGTTCCGCCGCCCACTATCCTAGTAGCCCGACCCGGAACAAGAGGCCCGAGCTCACACATAGATACATATGAAATCGATGAAATTTGGCGCATCGCGAGCCGCCCACGACAGCTTGATTATCTGGCCGCTTAGGCTAGGTTGCGCGCAAAGACCGGCCGCAAAGGCCACGGGGAGGTTGACGCGTGAGTGGGGAATATGTCCTCGAAACCGAGGGCTTGACGAAGGAATTCGCCGGCTTCACGGCGGTCAAGGACGTTCATCTGCGGGTCAAACGCGGGTCGATTCACGCGTTGATCGGACCGAATGGCGCGGGCAAGACGACCTGCTTCAATCTGCTGACAAAGTTCCTGGTGCCGACCCGTGGCCGGATCACCTATAACGGCCGCGATATCACCTCGATCAAGCCGGCTGATATTGCCCGCATGGGTCTGGTGCGCTCGTTCCAGATTTCCGCGGTGTTTCCGCATCTGACCGCGCTCGAGAATGTCCGCGTGGCCCTACAACGCCAACGCGGCAATTCCTTCGACTTCTGGCGGCCCAAGTCTGTCCTGAACGTCTACAATGGTCGCGCCCGCGAACTTCTCGACAGCGTCGGCCTGACCGAATACGCCGACACGGTCGCGGTCGAAATGCCCTACGGCCGCAAGCGCGCGCTCGAGATCGCGACCACGCTGGCGCTCGAGCCGGACATGATGCTGCTCGACGAGCCGATGGCCGGCATGGGTCATGAGGACATCGACAAGATCGCCGCGCTGATCAAGCGCGTGTCCGCCAATCGCACGATCCTGATGGTCGAGCACAATCTGAACGTCGTCGCCAACCTCTCCGACACGATCACCGTCCTCACGCGGGGGCAGGTCCTGGCGGAAGGCGACTACGCCACCGTGTCGAAGAACCCCGAGGTGCGACAGGCCTACATGGGAGCGGGAGATGCTTGATACGACCAGCCGGCCGCTGCTCGAAATCGCCGGGCTGGAAGCGTGGTACGGCGAATCCCACATCCTGCACGGCGTCGATTTCAACGTTCGCCAGGGCGAGGTGGTCACCCTGCTCGGCCGCAACGGCGCCGGCAAGACCACGACGCTCAAGTCGATCATGGGCATGGTCGGCAAGCGCAAGGGCTCGGTGCGCTTCGAGGGGCACGAGACGATCGCCATGGCCTCGGACAAGATCGCGCGGCTCGGCGTCGCGCTCTGTCCAGAGGAGCGCGGCATTTTCGCGTCGCTGGACGTGAAGGAAAACCTGATGCTGCCGCCGCAGGTGAAGCCCGGCGGCCTGCCTGTCGAACAGATTTTCGAACTGTTCCCGAACCTGAAGGAACGCCTGTCGAGCCAGGGCACGAAACTGTCCGGCGGCGAGCAGCAGATGCTGGCGATCGGCCGCATCCTGCGCACCGGCGCGACGCTGCTGATGCTGGACGAGCCGACCGAAGGTCTCGCCCCCGTCATCATCCAGCAGATCGGCCACACGATCCGCAAGCTCAAGGCGCAAGGCTTCACGATCCTGCTGGTCGAACAGAACTTCCGTTTCGCCTCGACCGTCGCGGACCGCTATTACGTAATGGAGCACGGCCAGATCATCGACAGCTTCGCCAACAGCGAGCTGGAGGCGAACATGGACAAGCTCCACGAATATCTCGGCGTCTGAGGACACTCCGCCATGATGATCCCGCTGCTCAACATCCCGACCCAGGCGCTTTTCGGCCAGCTTCTGCTGGGCCTGATCAACGGCGCTTTCTATGCGCTGCTCAGCCTCGGGCTTGCCGTCATCTTCGGCATGCTCAACATCGTCAATTTCGCGCATGGCGCGCTGTACATGGTCGGCGCCTTCGTCGCCTATTTTCTGCTGAACCTCGGCGGCCTGGGGTATTGGTGGGCGCTCCTGCTGGCGCCGATCATCGTGGGGCTTGCCGGCGTCATCATCGAACGCACGATGCTGCAGCGCCTGTCGGGCCTCGACCATCTCTACGGTCTGCTGCTGACCTTCGGTCTCGCGCTGATCATCCAAGGGGTCTTCCAGAATTATTTCGGCTCGTCCGGCCTGCCCTACGAGATCCCGGACCTGCTGAAGGGCGGCAAGAACCTCGGCTTCATGTACCTGCCGAACTATCGCGGCTGGGTCGTGGTGTTCTCGCTGATCGTCTGCTTCGCCACCTGGTTCGCGATCGAGAAGACAAGGCTCGGCGCCTATCTTCGCGCCGCGACCGAGAACCCGACGCTGGTGCGCGCCTTCGGCATCAACGTGCCGCTGATGATCACGCTGACCTACGGTTTCGGCGTCGGCCTCGCGGCGCTCGCCGGCGTTCTGTCCGCGCCGATCAACCAGGTGCGTCCGCTGATGGGCGCGGAATTCATCATCGTCGTCTTCGCCGTCGTCGTCATCGGCGGCATGGGATCGATCATGGGCTCGATCGTCACCGGCTTCATGCTCGGCGTCATCGAGGGATTGACCAAGGTTTTCTATCCGGAAGCGTCGAACACCGTCGTCTTCGTCATCATGGCGATCGTGCTGCTGATCAAGCCCGCCGGCCTCTTCGGAAGGACTGCCTGAAATGACCGCGCAAGCCATTCACCCGACCAGCGCGGCGCTCGACGCATCCAAGCGGCGCGACGAAATGGTCGCCTTCTTCATCATGGCCGTGCTGTTCGCGGCCTCGCCGCTGGCTCGTCTATCCCTTCTTCATGATGCAGGCGCTTTGCTTCGCGCTGTTCGCCTGCGCCTTCAACCTGCTGATCGGCTATGTCGGACTGCTGTCCTTCGGCCACGCGATGTTTCTCGGCCTGGCCGGCTATGTTTCGGCGCATATGGCCAAGCTCGGCACGATCGAGGTCGGCCCGATTCAACCTGAACTTCGGCCCGGTCGACCCGCTCATCGCCATCCTGATCGGCGTCGCGAGTTCCGCGATCCTCGGTATTATCACCGGCGCGCTGGCGATCCGCCGTCAGGGCATCTATTTCTCGATGATTACGCTCGCCCTGTCGCAGATGATCTACTTCTTCTGCCTGCAGGCGCCGTTTACGCACGGCGAGGACGGCATCCAGGGCGTGCCGCAGGGCAAGGCCCTCGGCTTCATCGACCTGTCGCACCAGATGACGATGTACTATTTCGTCCTGGCGATTTTTCTCATCGCGCTTCCTGATCATCCACCGGATCATCAATTCGCCGTTCGGCGACGTGTTGAAGTCCATTCGGGAGAACGAGCCGCGCGCGATTTCGCTCGGCTACAAGGCCGATCAATACAAGCTCGCGGCGTTTGTCATGTCCGGCGGCGCTGGTGGGCCTTGCCGGCGCCACCAAGTCGCTTGTCGCGCAGAACGCATCGCTGACCGATGTGCACTTTCTCCATGTCGGGCGAAGTCGTGCTGATGACGCTGGTCGGCGGTCTCGGCACGATCTACGGACCGGTCGTCGGCGCGCTGATCATCGTGGCGATGCAGAATTATCTGGCGGGCTTCGGCCAGTGGGTGACTGTCATCCAGGGCGTCATCTTCGTCGCCTGCGTGCTCGCCTTCCGCCGCGGCATCGTCGGCGAGATCGCCCACCGGCTCGGCAAGTCGCTCTGAAATCTGTCGCAGGCGCCGGCGCGGTCAATCGCGCGCGGCGCGCCGACGCTCGTCATCGTCCGGCAGCCGCGCGGCGTCTTTCTCGGATTGTTCGAGAAATTCCCGCTCGTAGCGCTCCTCCTGGCGTCGCATAACCCACCAGCCTGCAACTAAGCCGACGACGGCGAAGGCCAGACCGATCATGCCGATCGGGCCGGCGACGCGATGCATTGCGTCGCCGAATACATAGCCGCCGACGCCGAAGACGCTCGCCCAGACGATGCCGCCGGCCGCGTTGTAAAAAAGGAACGAGCGCCAGCTGTAATGGTTCACGCCCGCGAGCAGGGCCGCGAAGATGCGCAGGATCGCGACGAAGCGCCCGAAAAAGACGATCTTGGCGCCATGGCGCGCGAACATGTGCTGACCGAAGGCAAGACGCCTGTCATCGAGACCGATCAAGGCGCCGTAGCGCTTGACCAGCGGCAGCCCGTAGCGCCGGCCGACCATGAAGCCGATATTGTCGCCGATGATCGCGCCGGCGGCCGCCACCACGATGACGTGAACAATATCGAGCTGACCGGTCATGCCGGCGAAGATCGCCGCGAGCACGAGCGCCGTCTCGCCGGGCAGCGGCACGCCCGCGCTTTCCAGCATCACGATGAGAAAGACCGCATAGAGCCCGTATTGCGCGACGATCGGCTGGATCCAGACGTGCAGCATCGATCAGCCTAGGCCCCGGGGATTCATGGCGCGCTCAGCCTCGTCGAGCAGGCGCTCCTCGTGATACCGATAAAACCGCCAGCCGAACAAGACCGCAGCTACGGCAAGCGCAAGCATCGCAAGGCCGAAGGGACCGGCGATACGGTGAAAACTCGCGCCGAGCGCATATCCGCCGAGGCCGAACATTGTCGCCCAGACTATGCCGCCCGCAGCGTTGAAAAAGAAGAAACGAGCCGGCTCAAGTCGATTTACACCCGCCAGCAGCGCTGCGTAGGCGCGCAGAAAGGCGACGAAGCGTCCGAAAAAGACGATCGCGCCGCCATAGCGAAAGAAGAGATACTGGCCGAGCCTGCGGCGGCGCGCGTCGAGGCCAACGAGATCGCCGAAGCGCTCCAGAATGGGCGGACCGGCCTCGCGCCCGATCCAGAACCCGATATTGTCGCCGAGGATGGCGCCGGCGGCCGCGGCCGCGATGACGCCCGTGATCGCCATATGGTGGGTCGTGCCAGCGTAGACGGCGGCGCTGACCAGCGTCGTTTCTCCGGGGAGAGGCAGGCCCGCGCTTTCCAGCGCGACCACTGCCAGCACGAGCACGCAGCCGTAACTCGCCAGCAATACGGGAATCTGGTCGGGGCCGAAGAAATGCAAGGGGCGCTCCGAGGGGCGTCGACCGACTTAAAGGTACGGCGCCGCCTCAGGCAAGTTTACGTGTCTCAGACGCCTGTCTGCTCGCCCTCGCCGAGCGCGGGCTCGACAATAAAGGCCAGACCGCGCAGAAGCGGAAGATCGTCTCCGGCCACCGCCCGCTCCAGCGCCGCGAATTCCGGCGCCCGCGCATTGCTTCGGAAGCGGAGGACCGCAGAGGCTGCGAGCGCCCCAGGCCTGAGGCCACGACGCGTGGCGGTTTCCCGCACGCGACGCGCAAAGGCGCCGCCAATCGAGGCGACCGCGGCTTCGGCGACCTTCTCGTTGGAACAAGAGTTCATGATGTCCTGAATCACCATTGGACTCTCCCCCTTGGCGTGTGTGGAACCATCTGCAGGTTGGCCTCAGACGTCCGAAGAATGGACCCTCGGGCTCCCTGCCGCTGTGACGATCCGCACACTAGCGGCCAATCAAGACTAGATCGTGACCGCATCGGGGTTTGAACGAGACCGAGCTACCAGACGCCCGTGTTGGGCATGGAGGCCCAAGGCTCCGCCGGCGCCTTGGCGTCGCCCGCCTGCAGCAGTTCGATCGAGATATTGTCGGGCGTACGGATGAAGGCCATGCGACCGTCGCGCGGCGGGCGGTTGATGACGACGCCGGCCTTCATCAAACGCTCGCAAAGGGCGTAGATGTCGTCGACGCGATAAGCGAGATGGCCGAAGTTGCGGCCGCCGCCGTAAGGCTCGGGGTCCCAGTTGTAGGTCAGCTCCACCAGCGGGGCGTTGCGGTCCTTGGCCAGCTCCACATCCTGCGGCGCGGCTAGGAAGACCAGCGTGAAACGGCCCGCCTCGTTGCTGATGCGCCGCACCTCGACCAGACCGAGCTTGTTGCAGAAGAAATCCAGCGATTGATCGAGATCGCTGACGCGGATCATGGTGTGCAGATATTGCAAGGGCTTCCTCCCAAATCGTCGGCGCGAAGGATCGGCCAGGCGCCGGCGGAAGGAAAGCGAAAACTTGCCGCCCGCGGCGCATTGGCCTAGACGGGCGGCGCTGTCGGCGCATGGGAAAACGAATGTCGGAATTGCACGCCAAGAAGGAGAGCGCTGCGCTCGCCTCGATCGGCGCGAGCGCGGCGATTACGCTGGGCAAGCTCGTGGCCGGATTGATGTCGGGCTCGCTCGCGCTGATGTCCGAGGCGGGACATGCCGCGGTGGACACTGGCGCGACGATCCTCACCTGGCTCGCCGTTCGCGCCGCCAACAAGCCGGCGGACGACGAACACCACTATGGGCACGGCAAATACGAATCGCTGGCGGCGCTGGCCGAAACCGGCCTGCTGTTCGCGCTGACCGCCTTCGTCGTGATCGAGGCGACGCACCGTCTGCTGGCGAGCAACACGTCGGTCGAGCCGAAAGCGATCGCCTTCATCGTGCTCATCGCCTCCATCGTCATCGACGCCGTCAGATGGATCTCGCTGTCTCGAATCGCCAAGGAGACACGCAGCGATGCGCTGGCGGCCGACGCGCTGCACTTCTCGAGCGATCTCGTCGCCTCGGTCCTGGTGCTGATCGGACTGACGCTGACCTATTTCGGCTATCCGCAGGCCGACTCCTATGCGGCCTTCGGCGTCGCCGCCTTCGTGGCCATTGCGGGCTACCGGCTTGGACGGCGTACCGTCGACGCCCTGCTCGATACCGCCCCGGAGGGCGTCGCCGATCGGCTGCGCGAGGCCGTGGAGGCGGTGCCGGGCGTGGTTCGTGTCGATTTTCTCCGCCTACGGCCTGCGGGGCCCGTTCTTCTCGGCGAAATCGGCATCGCGGTCCCGCGCACGCTGCCCCAGGAACGGGTCGCACGGATCAGCGACGAAGTGGCCGATGCAGTCAGGCGCGAAACGCCCGAGGCGGAGCTGACGCTGACGACGACGCCCGTCGCTCTCGATGAGGAGACCGCGCTCGAGCGCGTTCTGCTCGTCGCCGCCCGGCAAAAGCGGGCGGTCCACCATGTCACGATCCAGGAAGTCGACGGCCGGCGGTCCATCTCGCTCGATCTGGAGCTCGACGGCCGCCTGCCTCATGGCGCCGCGCACGAGGCCGCGACCCGCCTCGAAGCCGCGATGCGCGAGGAACTCGGCGATGACGTGGAGGTCGAGACCCACATCGAGCCCCTGGAAACGCGCGAGCTGGAAGGGCACGACGTCTCCGCGAACCTTTCCTCGACCATACTCGAGGAGCTTACGAAGCATGCCGAGGCGGGCGGCCTCGTCAGCGAAGTTCACAACGTTCGCGTGCGCCGAACCGACGCCGGCCTCGTCGTCAATTATCATTGCCGCGTCGATCCGACGCTGACCGTGACCCGCGTGCACGACGCGGTCGACAGCCTCGACAGGCGACTGAAAGCAGCACGCGGCGACATCTGCCGGGTTGTCGGACACGCAGAGCCGAAGCGCGACGCCTAATTAACCAATTGTTCATTGTACGTTCGCGCCCGCTCGCGCCGCGCGAAATTTATTGATTCATCTTCCGTTAATCGCTCTGGACAAATCGCGCCCCCCGGATTCAGATGAATTCGATTCGGAGCGATGCGGCACATGGCTCCGGTCAGCAAAAAAGGAATCGAGGGGGCCACACATGGCGCGTGCAGACGCAGCCAGCGTGCTAGCGCGTGGGCGGACGCGCAGCCGGGGCGCGGTATCGGGGAGATTTGTCCCGGAACCCGAAGCGCTTCATCGCGTCGAACCGTGGTTTCGGCGCGCCGTCGTCGTGATGGCAAGCGTCTTTCTTGTCTCGCTCACGATCGCCGCCGCTTTCATTTCGACGCGTGTGCGCGAGGAGGCGTTGAGCGACGCCCATTCCGATCTCGAGATCGTGGCCTCGGCGATCGAGCACAATCTGCGCGGCGCGGCTATCGCGCTTCTCGGCAAAGAAGGCGGCGTGTCTCTCACGGATGTCGCGCCCGGGCGGTCGCTGGCACGCGGGCGGCGCATCTTCGTCACCGATTCCACGGGCGCGATCCTCGACTACTTCCCCAAGCAGGCCAATGGGCCGAAGACGCTGGCTGACGTTCTGGGCGTAGCCGAGCCGGTCACGGTCCTCGCCGACAAGGCAGGCGTGATGGACATCTTGCTCGCCAACGGTGTCCGCGCATTCGCGACCGTGCGTAATCTTCACGCCCCGCTCGGGCAGCTGGCTGTCGTGCACACGTTCGAGGACGCGGTCGCGGAGGCCCGCGCAAATGTCATTCGCGCCGATGTGCTTCTGGGCTCCACCGGACTTCTGCTCGCCCTGGTCGTCGCCGCCTATTATTGGCAAGCAGGCCGCACCCGCGACGCCGACGATGCGAGCGAGCGGCTGCGCCGCCGCATGGACGCCGCGCTCAGCCGCGGACGTTGCGGACTCTGGGATTGGGATATCGCGCGTGGCCGCATCTACTGGTCGCAGTCGATGTACGAAATTCTCGGCATGGAGCCGCAGGATCGTTTCATGTCCTTCGGCGAGCTCACCGCGCTGATGCATGCGGGAGACACCGATCTCGCGTCGATGGCGGAATCGCTGGCCTCGAAGAAGGCTCAAGCGCTGGAGAGCGAATTCCGCATTCGCAACGCCCGCAACGAATGGATTTGGCTGCGCGCGCGCGCTGAACTGGTGGAAACTCTGCCGGGCGAAACGCCGCGCCTTATCGGCATCGTGATCGACATCACCGAACAGAAAGCGCTGGCCGAGCACAGCGAGCGGCACGATGCGCGGCTGCGCGACGCCATCGAGACGATCTCGGAGGCTTTCGTTCTGTGGGACGCCGACAACCGGCTGGTGATGAGCAACTCGAAATTCCGCACGCTGCACGGTCTCTGCAACGAAACCGCGGCCGTGGGCAAAGCCTATTCGCATGTGATGGCGGCCGGTTCGCCGCCGCTGATCCAGACGCAGATCGCGCTCGGCGAACGGCCCGGCGCCGCCGCCCGCACCTATGAAGCCCGCCTCGTCGATGGCCGATGGCTTCAAGTGAACGAGCGTCGCACCAGCGACGGCGGATATGTCTCGATCGGCACCGACATCACCCAGCTCAAGAAACACGAAGAACAATTGCTCGATTCCGAACGCCGCCTGACCGCGACCGTGATCGACCTGCGGAAATCGCGACAGGCGCTCGAGCGGCAGGCGCGGGAGCTTGCCGAACTCGCGGAAAAATATCTCGAAGAAAAGGCGAATGCGGAAAGCGCGAACCGCGCCAAGACCGAATTCCTGGCCAATATGAGCCACGAATTGCGGACACCGCTCAACGCGATCATCGGCTTCTCGGAAATGATGCAGGCGCAGGTGTTCGGCCCGCTCGGGTCGGACAAGTACGCCGACTACAGCGGACACATCAAGGAAAGTGGCGACTACCTGCTGGGCGTCATCTCGGACGTGCTCGACATGTCGCGCCTCGACGCCGGCCAGATTTCCATCGATCCGAAACCCTTCGATCTCGCGCAGAGCCTCGAGTCCGCGGCGCGGCGCGTGGAGCTGGCTGCCGCCGACAAGGCCATCGTCGTCGACACGCGCGGGCCCGCACGGTTCGACTTTTTCGGCGATCGCGCGGCGATCGAGAAATCGCTCGGTATCGTGCTGCGCAACGCCATAAAGTTCACCGATGCCGACGGATCGATCTCGATCCGCCTGCGCGCGCTGGAAAGCGGCGTGAACATCTATGTCGCCGACAACGGGCCAGGCATGACGCGGGAGTGCCTTGAGCGGATCGGCAAGCCGTTCGAGCAGTTCCATTCGAATGTCGACAATGGCATGCGCGGCTCAGGCCTCGGCCTCGCCATCGCGCATTCGCTGGTCGCCCTGCATCGTGGTCGCCTCAAGGTGCGCTCGCAGCCCGGCCGCGGCACGATCGTGCAGTTCCACCTGCCTCGCGAGGCCTTCAGGCAGCAAGCAGCCGCTTGAACAGCGTGGCGACCACTTCGGTCCGCTCGGCGAGTTCCGCATTCAGCTGCTTGTCGTCGGGCAGACCGGCGCTGGTCGCGATCCTGCGGCGCACGGCCGCAGGGGCGTCGTCAGGCTTCAGGTCGACCGGCAAGAGAATGCGCTGCATCTGCACGACGTCCGTGTAGAGACGGTGCGCGGCGAGAAGCGCCTCCGCGTCGCCGGCGCCGAGCAAGCCCGTCGCCGCGGCGCGACGCAGGATGTCGGACGTGCCGACGACCAGAAGATCCCTGTGCGCGGCAGCGTGCGCCAGCACGAGAAATTGCGCGATGAATTCTACCTCGATCAGCCCGCCGCGATAGAGCTTGAGATCAGACGGGTCGTCGTCGCCTTTTTCCGCCGCGATCAATTCGCGCATGTCGCGTATTTCGCGCGCCAGCGCGCGCAAATCGCGCGCTTCAGCCAATGAATGTTCGATCGCCCCGCGCAGATCTTCGAGAAGCGTCGCATCGCCGCAGATTGGCCTTGCGCGCGAGATCGCCATCTTTTCCCATGTTTCGGCTTCCTCGCGCTGGTACTGGACGAAGCTGGAAAGCTGAACCGCCACCGGCCCTTTCTTGCCAGACGGACGCAGCCGCATGTCGACGTCGTAAAGCGGGCCGCGTCGCGTCGCCACCGTGAGCGCCGAAATGAGCCGCTGCGTCAGCCGCGTATAATATTGCACGGCGTGCAGCGAACGCCGGCCGTTGGAGTCCGGATTGTCCTGATCGAAGTCGTAGACGATCACCAAATCGAGATCTGACGTCGCTGTCATCTCCCGCGAGCCGAGCTTGCCCATGGCGATGACAGCGATGCGCCCGCCGGACACACGGCCATGATCGGCCTCGAAAGCATTCAGCACGTGATGGAGTGTCGCTTCGAGCAGGCAATCGGCAAGCGCGGAAAAGGCCGGGCCGGCGTCGACCGGGTCGATCGCGCCGGACAGCGCGCGAACGCCGATCGAGAAGAGGTTTTCCTGCGCGATCAGCCGCGCGGCGTCGAGGAAATCTTCGTATTGTTCGGTCGAATAGAGGCGGCGCGCATGTTCGTCGAAGTAGGCGCGGTCGAGCGCGGAACCGAAGAAGCGCGGATCGATGACGGCGTCGAGCACGTGCGGCGACTTGGCGACGATCGCCGCGAGTCGCGGCGCCGCGCCGAGAACATCGCTGAAAAGTTCGCGCAGCTTCGCATTCGACCGCAGGATGGAAAAGAGCTCGACCGCCGCAGGCATGTGGCCTAGCGCTGCGTCGAAAGCGGCGAGTGCGGCGTCCGGATCGCCGGAGCCCGCGAGCGACTCCAGGAGGTCCGGCACGAGTTCGGTCAGAACCTCGCGCGCACGCGCCGTCTGAACGGCGGCCCGTCGGCCGAAATGCCAGCCGCGCACCGTTTCCGCGGCCAGCGGCGGATCCCTGAAACCCATGCGCTCAAGCGTCTCAAGCGTATCGGGATCGTCGGTCACGCCCGTGAAGACCAGACTGCCTTTCTCGGCGTCGAGACCCGGCTCTCGCTCGAACAGCCGTGCATAGTGCCGTTCGACCTTGCGGAAGTATCGCGTGAGCCATGTCTCGAATTTGCGATAGGTCGAATGGCCGCAGAATTTCGCGAAACGCGCGAGCTCCGTCTCGTCGGAAGGAAGGCGCTGTGTCTGCTCGTCGGCGAGCATCTGGAGGCGATGCTCGACCGTTCGCAGGACGGCATAGGATTCGGTGAGTTCGTCACGCGCGCCGGACGACACCCACTTGTCTTCCGCGAGCGCGGCAAGCATGTCGACCGTACGGCGACCGCGCAGTTCGGGCCTTCGGCCGCCAAAAATCAATTGTTGCGTCTGGACGAAAAATTCGATCTCTCGGATGCCGCCGCGACCGAGCTTGACGTCGTGGCCCGGCACGACGACTTCCGCATGGCCGCGCACCGCATGGATCTGCCGCTTCATCGCATGGATGTCGGAGATCGCCGCATAGTCGAAATAACGGCGCCAGATGAAGGGCCTGAGCTCTTCGATAAAGCGCGCGCCGAGCTCCACCTGTCCGGCGATTGGACGCGCCTTGATCATCGCGGCGCGCTCCCAGTTCTGGCCGAGCGTTTCATAATATGAGAGCGCGCCGGGCAGCGACACGGCGACTGCCGTCGATCCGGGATCTGGACGCAGTCGAAGGTCGACTCGCAGCACATAGCCATCGCCGGTGCGCTCCGACAGGATGCGCGCAAGCGCCTTGGTGAGTCGCACGTAAAATGGCGCCGGCTCGCCGCCAGACAGCCGCTCGGCGGCGATGTCGGGATCGTAGAAAACGATAAGATCGACGTCGCTGGAATAGTTGAGCTCGCCGGCGCCGTGCTTGCCCAATGCGAGAATGACGAGACCGCAATCGGCCGCCGGTCTCGCTCGGTCCGACGGCTCGAACCGGCCGTCCGACATGGCGCGGCGCAGCAGAAATTCGAGCGTGGAAGCGACATAGGCGTCGGCGGCGGCGGTAAGGGCCTGCGTGACCTGCGCGAGCGACCATAGCCCGCCGAGATCGGCCAGAGCGATGTAGAGCGCGCCGAACTGACGCGCGCGACGCAAACGTCTCATCAGCGCATCCTCGTCGTCGAGGACGGCGCATTCATCGGCGAGCTTGCGCAGACTCGCGTCGAACGCCGTATCGGGATCACTCGTCAGCATGTCGGCGAGCCGCGCCGTATCGCCCGACGCCAGCCGCCAGAGAAACGGAGAGTGATCGGCGATCGCGCCGAGAAGCTCCACCACGGCGGCGTCGGCCAAAAGCGGCGCGAGGCGCGCGTCGCTACGCGCGGCTTCCGTCAAATCCTTCATCTTCGCGGCCGTCGCCTTGCGATCCGCCACGAGCGGCGTCGGCTTCAGCCGGCGCCAGAGTTGCGATGCCGCCGTCGATTCATCCCGTGCCTGCACGCGTCTTGTCTCCCTGCCTGCCGACCTGAGGCGGCGGCAATGTCGCTGCCGGCATGTCTACCACGGCGCGCAAGCCAGGCGCATTGTCCTCGAGCCGCAATGCGCCGCCATGCAGCCGCGCGATGGCGGCGGCGAGCGACAGGCCGAGGCCCGAACCCGGCAGCGTGCGGGAGGCCTCGAGCCGCACGAAGCGGTCGAGAACCCGGTCGCGGTCCGCCGCCGGCACGCCCGGTCCCCGATCCTCGACGGAGAGGCGCACGCGCCGCCCGTCTCTACGGACGACGAGCCGCAATTCCGGCGCGAGCCCGGCGGCGGCTGGCACGCCGTATTTCAGACCGTTGTCGAGAAGGTTGGCGAGCGTCTGCGCGATGAGTTCGCGATTGCCGCGCGCGAGCAATCCAGGCTCGATGGCGAAGGCGAAGGCGACGCCGCGCTCCTCCGCGGCGGCTTCGTACAATTCAGCCACATCCTCGGCGATGCGGCTGATATCGAGCGTCTCCATCTTCGGACCGCTGCCGGATTCGGCGCGCGCGATGGTCAGGAGCGCGTCGAAGATACGCATCAGGCCGTCGGCCTCGCCGATCACCTTTTCCAGTGTCTCGCGCAGCGCTGCCGGTTCTCCTGTCTGGCGCAGCGCGGTGTCGGCGTTGTTGCGCAGCCGGGTCAGCGGCGTACGCAAGTCATGCGCGATATTGTCGGACACTTCCTTCATGCCACGCAGCAGCGCTTCGATGCGCGCGATCATGGCGTTGAGATTTTCGGCGAGGCGATCGATCTCGTCGCCGGACCCGCCGACCGGCAGTCGCTTGGACAAATCGCCGCGCATGATGACCGCCGCCGATTCGGACATGGCGTCGACGCGATCGAGGACGCGACGCGCGACGAACAGGCCGCCGACGGCGCCGATGATGACGAGCCAGATGAGCGAATTGCCAAGCGCATTGCGCAGGATCTTGCGCAGGCGCTCCACCTCCTCGACGTCATGGCCGACCAGAAGACGATAATTGCCGGGCAAGACGAATACGCGCACCAGCGCGCGGCGGCGCGCCTCGCGTTCGCCCGGCCGCTGATAGGTTGTCGTGACCAGCCCTTCGCTGGAAAGGGTCGCGGTCGGAAGCGCGGCGGCATTGCCGACGATCGGCTCGCCCGCGAATGTCGTCAGCAGATAGACGTCGCCGCCTGGCTGGCGGATGCGCCGCTCGATCGATTGCACCACCTGCTGGACGCCGCCCTGCGCATACTGGTCCGCCAGGCCGCGAATGTCGGCGTCGATCGTCTCGCCGATCTGATCTTCCAGCACGCCGCGCACATTGCGTCCGACGTTCATGACAACCAGGCTCGCGGCGACGGCGAAGACGATGGAATAGACGACGGCGAGCTTGAAGGCGGTCGTGCGGAAGAGCTTGAGAAGCGCACTCACGCCGCGCCGTCGCGGATCATGTAGCCCGCGCCGCGAATCGTATGCAGCAGCGGCGTCTCCTGGCCCTTGTCGATCTTCGAGCGCAAACGCGAAATGTGGACGTCGATGACGTTGGTCTGCGGATCGAAGTGATAATCCCAGACGTTCTCGAGCAGCATGGTGCGCGTCACCACCTGGCCCGCGTGCTTCATCAGATATTCGAGCAGGCGGAATTCGCGCGGCTGGAGCGTGATCTCCTTGCCGGCGCGCGTCAGCTTATGGGAGAGACGATCGAGTTCGAGATCGGCGACGCGATAAACTGTCTCCTGCGCCCCTGCCCCGCCCTTGCGGCGGCCGAGCGCTTCGACGCGCGCGAGAAGCTCGGAAAAGGCATAGGGTTTGGGCAGATAATCGTCGCCGCCGGCGCGCAGGCCCTTCACGCGATCGTCGACCTGCCCGAGGGCAGAGAGAATCAGGACCGGCGTCTCGACCTTCTGCGCGCGCAAGCTCGAAATCAGCGAGAGACCATCGAGCTTCGGCAACATCCGGTCGACGATAAGCACGTCGTAGTCGCCCTCGGCCGCGCGCGCATATCCATCGAGGCCATCGCCGGCGTGCTCGGCCAGATGTCCCTGCTCGCGGAATGCCTTCACCAGATAGGCGGCCGCTTCTGAATCGTCTTCGATGACGAGGAGTCGCATGTCAGACATATAGCCGCTTCCATGAAAAAACGGCAGGCCGGAAAGGGGGCTCGGCCTGCCGTCGTCAAGGTCGCGGACAGGGCGGAACCGCGACCTCGATTGCTTGGCGCTACGAGGCGGAGCGGGTCGCCAGCGCAACGAAATGCGTCGCGTCGCCCGTCTTCACACGCAGCAGAACCGCCTTGTGGCCTTCGGCTCGCGCGTCCTTGAGCGCGGCGACAACCTGGGCCGGGCTCGAGACCGGCTTTCCGGCCGCCTCGAGGATCACGTCGCCGGATCGAAGGCCCTTTTGGGCGCCGAGACCGTCGGGGTCGATGTCGGCCACGACGACGCCGTTCTTGCCAGCGCCGGGCACGGCCGTCGCGGGGGCGAGTTCGAGACCGTAGCTCGAAAGGGACGCGGGCGAGCCGCCTTCGTCCCGATCGGCCTTGGCCTGACGTTCGCCCGGCAGTTTGGCGAGCGTGACCGACACGGTCTTCTCCGAGCCGCCCCGCATGTAGGTGAGTTCAACCTTTTTGTCGGGCCCGATGCCTGCGATCTTGCGGGCGAGCTCGCGCGGGCCGTCGATCTTCTCGCCGTTGACGGCCACGATCACGTCGCCGGACTTCACGCCGGCTTCCGCGGCCGGGCCGGTCTTTGCTTCGGCGACGAGCGCGCCTTTGGCGTCCTTGAGGCCGAGGCTTTCAGCGATGTCCTGCGTGACTGGCTGGATCTGCACGCCGATATAGCCGCGCGAGACGACGCCCTTGTCCTTGAGTTCGCCGACGACCTGCTTGGCGACATCGGCGGGGATGGCGAAGCCGATGCCGACGGAGCCGCCCGACGGCGAGAAGATCGCCGTGTTGACGCCGACGACCTGGCCGTTCGCATCGAAGGTCGGGCCGCCGGAATTGCCACGGTTCACGGGCGCGTCGATCTGCAGGAAATCGTCATAGGGGCCGGAGCCGATGTCGCGACCACGCGCCGAGACGATGCCGGCCGTCACCGTGCCGCCGAGGCCGAAGGGATTGCCGACGGCCACGACCCAGTCGCCGACACGCGGCGTCTTGGAGCCGAACTGGACGAAGGGGTAGGTTCCGCTATCCTTGATCTTGAGCAGCGCGAGATCGGTCTTCTTGTCCGTGCCGACGATCTTCGCCGGAACCGTCTTGCCGCCGTCGAGCTGAATCTCGACCTCGGTCGCGTTCTGAACGACGTGGTTGTTGGTCACGACATAGCCGTCGGACGAGATGATGAAGCCGGAGCCCAGCGCCATGCCCTTCTGCGGCTTGTTGCGGAACTGGAACTGACCGCCGCGGCCGCCAAACTGCTTGAAGAAGCGCTCGAGCGGATCGCCGGGGGCGAATTGCGGCATGCCATGTTCGTCATCTCCGTCGGCCGAAGCCGTCTGCACGGTCTTGACACGCACGGATACGACGGCGCCCTTCACGCGATCGACGAGATCGGCGAAAGAGGCGGGCCCGGCGGGAACGATGGACTGGTTGAGCGGCGCCTCCGCGCGCGCGGGCAGCGTCACGAGCGAGGTGTTGAGAGCGGCGCCGCCGAGAGCGAGCGCGGAGACGGCGCCCAGCAGAAACACGCGAGCGCGCACGCCGGTACGCGGCAGCGCGAAACCTTCGGAGCGATGGGGATCGGTGGTGCGGTCGGTCATGAATTCTTCTCCGTTCGGCGGTTCGGCCGCCGTCGAGGAAGAACATGGGGAATGTCGCCTTACCCGCGCGTGGCCGCGAGATTAAGCTTTGGTAATCGGCGCGCCGCTGTCGGACTTCGCCACGAGCCGATCGAGCTCGGCGCGCTCTTCCTGCGTGAGCGCCGCGGTTGGCGCCATCTTCTGTCCGCGCATGCGCGCGATCGTGAACGCCGCCGCGCCGAGCAGCACGAGCGCCGGCGTGATCCACAGAATCAGCGTATAGGGCTTCAGCGGCGGCTTCAGCAGAACGAAATCGCCGTAGCGTTCGACGAGATAGTCGCGGACCTGATCGTCGCTGTCGCCCTTCTTCAGGCGCTCGCGCACGAGAAGCCGCAGGTCGCGCGCCAGCGGCGCGTTCGAATCGTCGATGTTCTCGTTCTGGCAGACCATGCAGCGCACGCCGCCTGAAATTTCGCGCGCGCGATGTTCGAGTCTGGGGTCGGCGAGCATTTCGTCGGGCTGCACAGCATGGGCGACATATGGCGCGCCAAGCGTCATGAAGAGCGCCAGAAGCGCGATCCGCAGACGCCTGATCATTCCACGCATCACTTGCCCTTTTCGGATGCCTTGGCCCCGCCCTGCCCTTCGTTCCAGACGCCCTGCTTCTTCAGCGCGTCGGCGACCTCGCGCGGCATGTAGCGCTCGTCGTGCTTGGCGAGCACGTTGTCGGCCTTGATCGCGCCATTCGCCCCCAAGGCGCCTTCCGCCACCACGCCCTGCCCCTCGCGGAACAGGTCCGGCAGAATGCCGTCGTAGGTGACGCTCACATCCTTGTCGCCGGTGTCGGTAATCGAAAACGATACCTGCTTGCCCGCGCCGCGCACCAGCGAACCGTCCTTCACCAGTCCGCCGACGCGCACGCGCGTGCCAGCCGCCAGATGCTTGGTCGCCAGTTCCGTCGGCGAATAGAAGAAAACGATGTTGTCGCGCATGGCGAACAGCACCAGCCCGAGCGCGCAGCCGAGCGCGCCGAGGGCGGCGGCGATGAATACGAGGCGGCGCTGCTTGCGGGTCATGATCCGTTCGATCTGTCGGGCCGCTATGTGGCCGGGCGATGCATTCGTCTATCCTGCCCGAGGCTGCCGGCAAATGCGCGAATTGTCTCAGGCGATCATGAAAAAGGCCGCTGCGGGCAGCGGCCTTTGATCGAGCGGGCGTAACGGCTCAGCCCACCACGCGCCAGCCGCCGTTCGGGCCGCGGCAGGCGACGCCCTCTGCTGCGCGCGGACGACCGTCGATGTAGATGCGGTGCGTGAAGCGGCGGCAGTGGCCGCGCGGCTCGTCGAATTCGACGCCGGGCTCGATGTAGCCATAAGCGCGCGGGCCGCGCCACGGGCGGCGCTGACCGGACTCGAAAGCCAGTTCCTGGGCTTCCATGGCGGCGATACGATCCTGTTCGTCGAGATCGCGGCCGATGGCGTTGCCGGTCAGGCCGCCGAGCGCGGCGCCCGTCACCGCGCCGACAACCGTGCCGCGCGAACCGCCGAGCGCGCCGCCGATGATTCCGCCGGCAATCGCGCCGGCGCCCGCGCCGACAACCGTGCCGCCCGATTCATGCGGACCCGAGGTCGAGGCGCAACCGGACAGGGCGAGGCCGATGAGGCCGATACAAGCCAGGTTCAAAACTTTCACGTGCGAATCTCCTTCGGCCGGAGCAAGGCCCCGGCTCGGCGGGCGCATCAATAGCAGAAAATCTGGCGAAAGTCTGGCGTCGGGATTAGCCCGCAATTGAGCGAAATCGCTCAATTGCAGAGAAGCTGATCTGTTTCAAAGCGTAGCGCGCGCGCTTCGCAAAAAATCGGCGTCCACTTTTTCGCCGCGCGCGCTATGCCGCCGGTAGTCGCAGAACCGCCCGCAAGCCGCCGAGCGGGCTTTCTTCCAGCGCCAGCGCGCCGCCATAGGCGCCCGAGAGATCGGCGACGATCGACAGGCCGAGGCCGGAGCCGGGCTTGGTTTCGTCGAGCCGGCGGCCGCGGCGCATGGCCTCGGCGCGCATGTCCGGCGCGAGGCCCGGCCCGTCGTCGTCGATTGTGACGACGAGCCGCGAGCGGCCGGCGGCGGCGGGTTCGAGCCCAAGCGAAAGCTCGACCTTCGCGGCCGCCCATTTGCAGGCATTGTCCAGGAGATTGCCGACGAGATCGTCGAAATCCTGCCGCTCGCCGAGAAAGCGCAGCTCTGGCATGGCGGCGGGAACGACGATCTCGCGTTCGCGATAGATCTTGCGAAAAGTGCGGGCGAGCGCCTCGATCGCGGGGCCGACATCGGTCGCAGCCCCGATGGCGCCGGCGCGCGCGGCGGCGCGGGCGCGGTCGAGATAAAAGGAGACCTGGTCGCGCATGAGAGCCGTCTGCTCGCGCACCTTGCCGGCGAACGGATCGTCGGAAGCGCCGGCCTCGTTGATCAGCACGCTGAGCGGCGTCTTGAGCGCATGCGCGAGATTGCCGACCTGGGTGCGCGCGCGTTCGACCACTTCGCGATTGGCTGAAACCAGCAGGTTCAGTTCATCGGCGAGCGGCGCGATTTCGCTGGGATAATCGCCTTCGATCCGATCGGCCGCGCCGCGCCGGATCGCCGAAACCGCCGTTTCGAGCTGGCGCAGCGGCCGCAGGCCGAAGGAGACCTGAAAGGCGGTGGTCGCCAACAGGCCCGCCGCCAGAAGCGCGAAGGCGACGGCGAGCGAGACCTCGAATCGGCCGATCTGGGCCTCGAGATCCTCGGTGGTGGCCGCGACCTGAACAAGATAGAGGCCGGCGTCGCCGACGGAAATCTGCCGCTCGACAATCCGCAGCGTGCGCTTGTCGGGGCCTGCGCCATAGCCGGCGCGCGCGCCGCCGATATCGGCCGGCACGCCACTCTCGGCCAGCCTCGGCAGGCGCGCGGCGAATAGCGAGCGCGACGCACGAATCTGCGGCTTCTCGCTGTCGAGCCGGGTGATCTGCCAATACCAGCCGGATTGCACGAGATCGAACTGGGGATCGCCGAGTTCGCCGGGATCGCCGCGCTGATCGTCGCCGGAGCTGGCGACATCCGCGACGAGCGCGCGCAGATACACATTCAGGCGCTGATCGAAGCCCGCTTCCGACGTTCGACGGTAATAGGCGCTGAGCAGGACGCCCGCGACGCCGAGAATGACGAGTATCCAAGCCGCGGCGGTCAGGAACAGGCGTCGTGCGATCGATTTTTGCGCGACGAGATAGGCCGGCATTATTTCGAGCTGGGTTTCGACGAACCGGCCGGTTCCTCGGGCGGCGCGACGAGATAGCCTAGACCGCGCACGGTCTGGATGATCTCGGCGCCGAGTTTCTTGCGCAGGCGGCCGACGAATACCTCGACCGTGTTGGAGTCGCGGTCGAAATCCTGATCGTAGAGATGCTCCACGATCTCCGAGCGCGAGACGATGCGGCCGGTGTGATGCATGAGATAGGCGAGCAGCCGGTATTCGTGCGAGGTCAGCTTGATCGGCGCGCCATGCACATGGACGCGCCCTGCCTTGGTGTCGAGGCTGACCGGGCCGCAGACGAGCTCCGCGCTGGCATGGCCGGTCGCGCGGCGCGTCAGCGCGCGCAGGCGGGCGAGCACTTCCTCGAGATGAAAGGGCTTGGTGACATAATCATCGGCGCCGGCGTCGAAGCCGCGCACTTTTTCGCTCCAGCCGTCGCGAGCGGTCAGGATCAGCACCGGCATGGTGCGGCCGGCCTTGCGCCAGGCCTCCAGCACGCTGACGCCGTCGATCTTGGGCAGGCCGATATCGAGCACGACGGCGTCATAGGGCTCGGTCTCGCCGAGAAACCGCCCCTCCTCGCCGTCGAAGGCATGGTCGACCGCATAGCCCGCGCGGCCGAGGGCCTGCACGAGTTGTCGGTTCAAATCCTTGTCGTCCTCGACGACCAGCAGCCGCACATGCGCCCCCTGTTGCTAGCGACGCCCCTGATGAGCCGCAGGGCGGCCCGAGCGGGCGTCGACACGGCTATGTATCAGCCGGCCGTCACGGCGCAAAAGATCGATTTCGTAGACATAGGCGTCGCCCTGTCGGCAGAGCTTGACGGCGATCGGCTCGGCGCGCTGTTCGGCGGCCTGCGAGCGCAGAAGAGCGAAGGGGTCGGCGAGCCCGTTGGCGAGAATTTTTTCACGCGTCTCGGGCGCGCTGAAGCAGGCGCGCTCCGGCACAGGCCGGTTGTCGTCCTGAGCCACTGCTCCGCCCGCGGCGGATAGGGCCAGTGCAATGAGCTGGATGCCGAGGAGGCGCATGACGCCAATCTGTCGCAGGCGGGATGAATGACGGCTGAATGGTGACGCAAACGCACCCCGCGCACAATCACCGGGCCGCCAGCGCGCCCGGCGTCCCGCCCAGCGCCTCGCAGACCGCCGCCGAAACCGCATGGACCTTGCCGGCGCCATCGATCGCCGCTTCGCCGGCGTCGACGATCCGGGCGACCTCGGTCGACAGTGCCGCGCCGGACACGACAAGGCCGCAATCGATCGCGGCGGCGATGGTCTTGAGGTTGGCCGCCGCTTCCCGCGCCTTGTCGGAGGCGAGCCAGTCGGCGGCCTCCCGCGTCTGTGCGCAAGCGGCGAGCGTGAGCGCCAGCGCGACGGTTGCAACCTTGATCATCTTCAAGCTCCTGTCGAGATGTTCTGGCCGTCGTCGCCGCCAGTCGCCCTGGTCATGGCGGGCGCAGCGGGATCGGCCGGGTGAAGGCTGAGGATCTCGGCGAGCGGCGCGAGTCGCAGCGCGAGCGCCGCGCCGCGCACGCCGGCCGCGGCGGCAAATTCGAGTTCGGCGAGAAACGCCTGCTTCGCCGCCGATTTCCAGTCATGCGCCTTCAGCGCGGCGACGAAGCGCGGCCCGTCGTTGCGCGCGAGCGCAACCGCCGCGTCGATCAGGGATTGCGCGACGGGCGACAGCGTTACGGCGCCGGCGCCGGCGCGTCGGGCTTTCCCACCGGCGTCGTCGTCACGAAGCGCATGAGGATCGCGACGACGCCAGAGACGAAGAAGGCGCCGGT
Organism: Rhodoblastus sp.; assembly: GCA_020442275.1. Taxonomy (GTDB): domain Bacteria; phylum Pseudomonadota; class Alphaproteobacteria; order Rhizobiales; family Beijerinckiaceae; genus JAJXWB01. Next base: position 53,142 of record JAGRKN010000032.1, read on the forward strand.
CGGCCCGATCAGCGCGCTCCAGTCGACCGCGCCGAGAAATTGCAGGGCGGCGGGCCCGATCGCGAGCACGAGGCCGATGAGAATGGTGCGATAGCCTTTCATGAGATCTGCTCCTTCGAGTTGCACGAGATTGACGAGACGCGCGTGCGCGGCGTCCGGCGCGTCAATGACATGCGCGGGCTCGCCCGAGGCGACGCGATCCGCGAGGCGTTCGCCCGGCAGGCGCCCCGTGAGGAACCAGGCGCGATCACGCTTGCGACGTACGACAAGCCCGGGCACGACCCGGCCGCCGGCCTTCGTCCAGTCGAGAAATTTTTCGGCCGCCCTCGCCTTGTCGCCGACCAGATAGGCGCGCAGCAGCGAGGACGAGCGAAAGGCGCCGAGCCCGATGTTGAAGGCGAGATCGACCAGCGCGTCGAATTCGCGCTGCACCACCTCGCCTTTCGCCTTTGCAAGCGCGGCCGCTACGCCGCGCTCGAACATGCGAAGGTCGCGCGACAGAATTTCATCTGCGTCAGCCTCGGCTATCTTCATCCCCGGCGAGACTCGCGGCGCGCCGGCGCGCGAGGTGTGGCCGTAGCCGATCGTCCACACGCCGACGCAATCGCGATACG
>JAGRKN010000032.1:53861-54054 GCA_020442275.1 Rhodoblastus sp.
CCGCGAACGGACGTGACGAAGGCGACGCGGGATGTGAAATCGAAACGGTGGTTCAGAACCGGGCGGCAAGCGCCGCGACAACGGTCGGACACGCCGGCCAGTGCGCGTCCTCTCCGAAATCTTCCTCGCGGGATGCGACGAGCCGCGCACACGCGGAGCGCATCGCCTGCACCCAGCCGAGCGCCGCGTCGAA
>JAGRKN010000230.1 GCA_020442275.1 Rhodoblastus sp.
CGACCGCGAAGGGATTGCGTTGCGCAAGCGCAGGCGGGGCGAAGAGGACGAAGGCGGCGAGCAGCGCGAGGACGGCGAGCGCTGTCGCCCGCCAACCTCGCGTGGCTGTGCCCTTCTCCCCGCAAGCGGGGAGAAGGTGGCCGAAGGCCGGATGAGGTGCCGGGGGAGCGACGCTCGATTCGAGTAAGTCGCTCCGCCCCTCGCGCCTGCCCTCACCCCGCAAGCGGGGAGAGGGAGAAGAGCCGCCCCGCTCCCTCACGGACACGCCACCACCACGCGCGGCGCGAGGCGCGACGACAGGTCCGCGCCCGGCGAGAAATTCTCGGCTGCCGCCGCGCTCAGCCTTTGCGATTCCGCGGCGAGCAGCGGCGCCGGCGTCATCACGCTCGCCGAACAACCGCCAGGCGCATCCTTCAACGAGATCGGGTCCGTCTTCTCGAAGCCGAAAGCGACGAAATAGGTGGGGTCGTAGACCTGGAAGGAAAAAGCCTTCTTCGCCGCGATCGGCTCTTTCAGCAGCAGCGTGAAATGCAGCGAGACGATCTTCTTCTCATCGGCGTCCAGCCAGAAATCCGACGGCTCCTGGAACGGCAGCTTCTTGCCGGCCTCGCGCGCGAAGGTGAAATAGTCGAACTCGGCCAACGAATCGACATTGGTCTTGGCGAGCGGCTGCAAGTCCTCGCGCGTCGGCGGCTTGCCATCCTTGCCGAGGCCCTGCGTGGCGAAGGCGGAATACATTTCGTCGAAGGTCCAGACATGCCGCACACCAGTGATCTGGCCCTCCTTGTCGAACAGCACGGTTGCACGCGCCGCCACCCAGACATGCGGATGGGCCATGGCGGGCGCAGCCGCCGCGATCAGCGCCGCGAGGCCAGCCATCACGGTGGCGATTGTCTTGCTAAACAACATCGTCTTGAGTCCAGCCTCGGATTCGGTCGCGGCAACTCTATCTTTTCCCGCAGGAAATCCGATGCCTCGCGAAGGCGGCGGAAATTGGAAAAACGCGGATTGAATTTAGTCAGTAATACTGACATATTCCAAAGTCGAAAGCAGGCTAACATGTCTGCGTATGGATTTTCCGGCTGAAGCCGGACCGGAGGAAGCAGATGGCCGAACCCCTTGAAGGTCGCGCCGACCAGACCGCCGTCACGGCTGTGTCTCTCGACGACAAGTTCGATCTGACGAAGGATCGCATCTTCTCGACCGGCACGCAGGCGATCGTACGCCTGCTGCTGATGCAGAAGGAACGCGACCGCCGCGCCGGGCTCAACACCGGCGGCTTCATCACCGGTTATCGCGGCTCGCCGCTCGGCGGCGTCGACATGCAGATGCATTCGGCGAAAAAGTGGTTCGACAGGAACGACATCCTGTTCCAGCCCGGCCTCAACGAAGACCTCGCCGCCACCGCCGTCTGGGGCGCGCAGCAGGCCGAGATGCGCGGCGAGGGCAAATACGACGGCGTCTTCTGCATCTGGTACGGCAAGGGCCCGGGCGTCGACCGTTCCGGCGACGT
>JAGRKN010000231.1:0-7301 GCA_020442275.1 Rhodoblastus sp.
TCGTGATCGCCTATACGCGCCGCAATGGCCTGCCGCTCGGGCGAGCTGGCCGCGCCGCCGTCGCCTGGTATGGCGATACGGATTTTGCGCCTCACTTGCTCGACCTCGTCCGCAGTGGCCCCGCGCAGTGCGGGATCCGGTTCCTCGCGCCCCTCAGGTTTGATCGGACGACGGATCGGAAGGTCGCGGCGCGGCAAGCGGCGCTGGCCATCCGGGAGGCCTTTCGAAGCGAAATAATGGAGAACCCGCCCCAGCGCCGAGCCGCTTATGTTCATTCGGGTCGACAGGTCGTATAAGCGGTTGATCGGGTCGTCGAAGGGCGACGGAGCGCGAGGATCGCAAAAGCGTGGACAAGGGTTCGAAGACGGCGGGAGGCGGTTACGTCAAGTCCTACGGCTGTCAGATGAACGTCTACGATTCCTCCCGAATTGCGGGACTTCTGGATGGACAAGGCCACGTCCAGGTCGATAGTCCGCTCGACGCCGAAGTCATCGTGCTGAACACCTGTCACATCCGGGAAAAGGCCGCCGACAAGGTGTTCTCCGAGCTCGGGCAGATCCGCCAGATCAAGCAGGAACGCGCCGAACTGGGTCGACCGCTGCTGATCGGCGTCGCGGGCTGCGTCGCTCAGGCCGAGGGCGCAGAAATTCTGCGCCGGGAAGGCGCGGTCGATTTCGTCCTCGGCCCACAGGCTTATCACCGTCTGCCGGAGGCGCTGAAAAGGGCCCGGGACGGCGAACGGCCTCTGTTCATCGACTTCGAGACTAACGAAAAATTCGACGATCTGCGGCGGCCCAACGGCGAGGTCGATCGTGGCCAGCTGACCGCCTTCGTCACGATCCAGGAGGGTTGCGACAAATTCTGCAGTTTCTGCGTGGTTCCCTACACGCGCGGCGCCGAAGTGTCCCGTGCTGCGCCGGACGTGATCGCTGAAGCCGAACGACTTGCTACAAGCGGCGTGAAAGAGCTCACGCTGCTCGGGCAGAACGTGAACGGCTATAGCTGGGACGGGCCGGGCGGCGTCTGGACGCTGGCGCGCCTCTTCGAGCGGCTCTCTATGGTCGATGGGATCGAGCGGTTGCGCTATACGACCAGCCATCCTCTCGACATGGACGACGACTTGATCGCCGCGCACCGCGACCTGCCGAAGGTCATGCCCTATCTGCATTTGCCGGTGCAGAGCGGAGCCGATCGCATTCTGCGCGCCATGAACCGCCGGCACACCGCGGCTGAATATCTGACGCTGATTGAAAAAATTCGCGCAGCGCGCCCCGATATCGCGCTGTCGTCCGATTTCATCGTCGGCTTTCCCGGAGAAACGGACGAGGATTTCCGCGCGACCATGCGCCTTGTCGAGGATGTCGGGTTCGCAGGCGCCTTCTCGTTCAAATATTCGCGGCGTCCCGGTACGCCCGGGGCGGAACTCGACGGACAGGTCGAAGAAAACGTTAAGAAAGTGCGGCTCGCCGAGCTTCAGGCGCTTCTCGATGCACAAGCTACAATGTTCAACGCCGGCAGCGTCGGTCGCAGCATGGATGTTCTTTTCGAGAAGACCGGTCGCCATGCAGGCCAGATCGTCGGCCGGTCGCCTTATCTTCAAAGCGTCCAGGTGGACGGCCCCACGGAATTGATCGGATCTGTGCGCCGCTGCACGATCGTGCGACCTGGACCTCATTCGCTGTTCGGAGCGATCGAGCCGGAACAGGGCGTGGAGGCTCGCAATTGAACGGACGCATCGGCGCGGGACAGCGCAGGGAATTCGAGACTTCGGGCGACAATCCCGTTGAAGAGGAAACCGAAATCACGCTGACTTTCGGCGACAATCGCCATGCCTCGACCGTATTCGGACAATACGACCACAATCTCGCGAAAATCGAACGCCGGCTGAGTATCGTCGCAGCGGCGAACGGAAATCACGTGACCTTGAAAGGCGCGGCTTCCAGCGTCGATCAGGCGCGTCGTGCGCTGGAGCGGCTCTACGCGCGTGCTGCGGCGGGCCACGCGATCTCGCTCGGGGAAGTCGACGGCGCGCTCGAGGAAACATTGCTGCAGGGTTCGCTGTTCCCGGACGACACCAGCGCCGAGCCGCATGGATTCGAGGAAATCCGGACCCGGAAGCGCCCGAGCGTGCGGGCCCGAAACAATGCGCAGAGCATTTATCTGCGGGCTCTGAAAAAATTTGAGTTGGTATTCGCCGAAGGTCCGGCCGGCACCGGGAAGACCTGGCTTGCCGTTGGCCACGCGGTGTCGCTGCTCGAGCAGGGCGTCGTCGAGAGAATCGTCCTGTCCCGGCCGGCGGTCGAAGCGGGAGAACGGCTGGGGTTCCTGCCCGGCGACATGCGGGAAAAGGTCGACCCCTATCTGCGTCCGATCTACGACGCGTTGCACGATTTCATGGACGCGCGCATGGTCGAGCGCGGGATGCAAACCGGCATGATTGAAGTCGCGCCGCTGGCCTTCATGCGCGGTCGAACGCTAAGTAACGCCTGCGTTCTTCTCGACGAAGCGCAGAACGCCACGACAATGCAGATGAAGATGTTCCTGACCCGTCTGGGCGAAGGATCGCGCATGATCGTCAACGGCGATCCATCCCAGACCGATTTGCCATCAGGGCAAAGGTCGGGCCTGAGTCAGGCCGTGCAATTGCTCCGACAGGTCGAAGGAGTCGGCCACGTCAAGTTTCTCGAAGGCGACGTGGTGCGGCACGACCTCGTCCGACGGATCGTCGACGCTTATTCAAAGGCTGATCGGGATCAGATTGCGGGGTCGTCGGAGCGCAAATGAGCGTGAAGACCGAGATAGTAGTCGCTTCCGCGCTCTGGGCGGAGGACGAGGCTGAAGAAACGATCCGACGGGCCATTGAGGCGGTGGAATCGCTCTTCGAGCTCGCCGATTCCGAAGTGAGCGTTCTGCTGTGCGACGACGCGGAAATCCGTCGCCTGAACGCTCAATGGCGCGGCAAGGATACTGCAACCAACGTACTGTCCTTTCCCGCCGCTCCGCACCATGCGACGCAGCTCCATCGCGGCGACATAGCCGTGGCGCATGAAACCGTGCAGCGAGAGGCCACAGAGGAAGGAAAGAGCTTTGTCGATCACCTCACGCATCTGACGATCCACGGCTATCTCCACCTTCTTGGATTTGATCACGAGTCGGACGAGGACGCCGAAGAAATGGAAGGCCTCGAACGGGAGATCCTCGCGAGCCTCGGCATCGCCGATCCCTACACGATCGATCCGAAACAGGAGCGCGCCGCAGGATGAGCGACGCCAGACGGGACAATGATCAGAATCAGGGGCGCACGACGCTGCTCGATCGCATGCGAAATCTGCTCGGCCTTTCGCCGGCGTCGCTGCGCGACGATATCGAAGACGCCTTGGAGCAGCCTCAGAATGCGGACGACTTCTCGCCGCAGGAACGCGTCATTCTGCGCAACGTCCTCGAGCTGCACGAGCATCGCGTCCGCGACATCATGATTCCGCGTGCCGATATTGTCGCCGTCGCGATCACAGCGACCCTGGCTGAAGTGTTGACCGTTTTCCGGACCGCTGGTCATTCGCGCCTGCCGGTCCACGGCGAGACGCTGGATGATCCTCGTGGCATGATCCACATCAGGGATTTCGTCGATTATCTCGCCGGCGCTGTGGAACTGGGCATGCGTCGTCGCAAGCGACCGGCGCCGGAGGCCGCAAGTGGGCAGGCTGAAACCGAGAGCGAATCGCTCGACAAACGCAGCCAAAGACTCGCGGCGATTGGCGCGCTCGATCTCTCGACGGAACTCACCCATTCGAGGGTGATCCGGCCCGTACTTTTCGTTCCGCCGTCGATGCCGGCGCTCGATCTACTTGTAAAGATGCAAGCGACCCGTACCCACATGGCCCTGGTCATTGACGAATACGGCGGCACTGAAGGCCTTGTTTCGATCGAAGACGTCGTCGAAATGATCGTCGGCGATATCGAAGACGAACACGACTACGAGGAAGAACCTCGGATCGAGCAGGTCGGCGAGAAGGAATATCTGGTCGATGCGCGCGCCGATCCTGCCGCGGTTTCCGAGCGAACGGGAATCGACATGACGACGCTGGCGGAGTCGGAGGAAGTCGACACGATCGGCGGCTTGATCGCATCGGAGGCCGGACGCGTTCCCGCCCGCGGCGAGATCATCCGTCTGACGACGTTGGGACTGGAATTCGAGATCGTGGATGCCGACCCGCGACGCATCACACGTGTTCGTATACGCTCGATGCGGCCCGATTCGAGCGAACAGACTGATACGGCTCAGGTTCGCGATCCAGGACAAGGTCCGGCGACATGATCCCCACATGAGTCGATTGGCTCACTTCATCATGCTCGCCGACGGCTGGCGTCGATACGCCATCGCCTTTGCCGCCGGCGCAATCGGCGCGCTTGCGATGCCACCGATCGGCTTTCTTCCCGCTCTGCTCGTGACAATGCCAGTTGCAGTGTGGCTCCTGGACGGATGCGGCGCCAAAGGCGGACCCGGCCTCCAGCGTGATCGGTTTCGTTCGGCGGCAGCCGCCGGCTGGTTCCTCGGCTTCGGTTATTTTGTAGCGGGACTGTACTGGCTCGGCGCGGCCTTTCTGGTCGAGCCAGACCGTTTCGCTTGGGCGCTGCCGCTCGGCGTCCTCGGCTTGCCGGCGGCGCTCGCGATCTTTCCGGCGTTCGGCTTTCTGCTCTCGCTCGCCCTGTGGAGTTCTGGCCCCGCGCGAATTCTCGCGCTTGCCTGCGGACTCGGGCTAGCGGAACTGGCCCGCGGCTACCTCTTCACGGGGTTCCCCTGGAACGAGTTCGGCATGGCCCTGGGCCAATACGCCATGCTCGCACAGGGCGCGTCGATCGTCGGGCTCCACGGACTGACGCCGCTGGTCATTGCCATCGGCGCGGCGCCGGCGGCATTGACCGACGCGACAAGCCCGCGGCGGCGCCTCGCGCCGCTGGTGTTTGCATGTCTCGGGCTTGCGTCTGTCGCCTTTTTCGGCGCCTTGCGGCTGGGTGCGTCGACCGTGAAGTCGACATCGAATGTCCGGTTGCGCATCATGCAACCCAACGTTCCGCAAGACTCCAAATTCCGGCCGGGCGCCGGCGCCGAGATTCTCCGACGCTACCTGGATCTGTCGGACCGGTCGACGTCGCCGAGCGTTGCTGGTCTGGTCAATGTCACCCACCTCATCTGGCCGGAATCCGCCTTTCCCTTCGTGCTGAATCGCGAACCACAAGCGCTCAACATGATCGCCGCGGCGCTCGGAAATCACACCATTCTGCTGACTGGCGCAATTCGCATGAATTCGGGGACCCGAAACGACGAACGGGCATACAATTCATTGCTCGCTGTCGACGGGACGGGATCGATCGTCGACAGCGCCGACAAGGTCCATCTCGTGCCGTTCGGCGAATATCTTCCTTTCGGTCGCTTGCTCAGGGCGATCGGATTGCGACAGTTCATCTCTCTGCCCGGAGGGTTCACGGCCGGCAGCGCCCGGCGGCTGATGAACGTTCCTGGTCTTCCTCCCTTCCAGCCGTTGATCTGCTACGAAGCGATCTTTCCCGGCGAGGTAACGCCGGCGCCGCGATCCGACGGTGAGGTCCCGCGGCCAGCGTTCCTGCTGAACGTGACGAACGACGGCTGGTTCGGGCTCACGTCCGGCCCCTACCAGCATCTCGCGCAGGCGCGCCTTCGTTCGATCGAGGAAGGACTGCCGCTCGTGCGGGCGGCCAACACCGGCATTTCTGCGATCATCGACCCCTACGGCCGCGTGATCAAGGAGCTGCCGTTGGGGGTGGCCGGCATACTCGATAGCGCGCTGCCGACGGCGATTCCTCCGACGCTGTTCAGCCGCCACCCGATAGCGCCGGTCGGGGCGATCTATCTGACGCTCTTACTGGCGTCACTTGCGGGTCGCCGCAGGATATGACTTTGTTCGACGAACAGTCTGTTCACGGCGATACTCCCGCCGAGACAATGTGGCCGAGTCGAGGACCATGAACGCCGAAGAGCAACTTTCTTTGATCGACACGCATGTCGGGAACAGAATCAAGCTTCGCCGCTCATTTCTTCGGATCAGCCAGGAGAAATTGGGCGATCATCTCGGCGTTTCGTTTCAACAGATCCAAAAGTACGAAAAAGGCGCGAACCGCATTGGCGCGGGCCAGCTTTTTCAGATCGGCAGGCTGCTCAATGTAGAGCCGAGCTATTTCTTCGAGGGACTTCCCGCCACGAAGGCGACGGATTCAGGGTTTTCGGAGCGGCAATCCGACATGCCCTCCGCCGGCATCGAGGATACGACCGACGGCATCGCTCTCAATCGGGCCTTCGCGCGGATCAAAAGTTCGAAACTTCGGCGGCGGCTGATCGATCTCGTCACAGCGATAGCAGATTCCGATCGCTCCTGATGCCGTTCGTCAAACCGAACGAAACTGGCCAAGTCGCTTGACGAAACGAACACGGGCTGTCAGAAGGCGCCAGCTTTTCGGTCGCTGCGCGACCGCCTGACGCCAGGAGGCTGGATTGGCCCGCACGAATTACCTGTTCACCAGTGAATCTGTTTCCGAAGGCCATCCAGACAAGGTGTGCGACCGGATTTCCGACGAAGTCGTCGATCTCTTCTTCTCGCGCGGCGCTGCGGCAGGGATCGACCCCTACCAGATTCGCGTGGCTTGCGAGACACTTGCGACGACCAACCGGGTCGTGATCGCAGGCGAGGTTCGCGGACCGGATATTTCCAAGGCGGAAATCGAGGATGTCGCGCGCAAGGCGATCAAGGCGATCGGCTACGAGCAGGAAGGCTTCCACTGGAAGAACGCGCAGGTCGAAGTCCTGCTGCACGCCCAGTCCGCGGATATTGCGCAAGGCGTCGACGCCGCCGGCAACAAGGACGAAGGCGCGGGCGACCAGGGCATCATGTTTGGTTACGCATGCCGCGAGACGCCCGACCTGATGCCGGCGCCGCTGCAGTATGCGCAGAAGATTCTTCATGCCCTCGCGCAGGCCCGCCACTCCGGCGCCGAACCCAAACTGGGACCGGACGCCAAGAGCCAGGTCACCGTCCGCTACGAGAACGGCAAGCCCGTCGGCGTTTCCCAGATCGTCGTGTCGCATCAGCACGTCGACGAAAGCCTATCGTCCGGCGACGTGCGTGCAATCGTCGAGCCCTTCGTGCGCAAGGCTCTGCCGGAAGGCTGGATCGACCCCTCGACCGTCTGGCACATCAATCCCACCGGCAAGTTCTTCATTGGCGGACCGGACGGCGATTGCGGCTTGACCGGCCGCAAGATCATCGTCG
>JAGRKN010000231.1:7347-11256 GCA_020442275.1 Rhodoblastus sp.
GACCCGACCAAGGTCGACCGTTCGGCGGCCTACGCGGCGCGCTATCTCGCCAAGAACGTCGTTGCGGCCGGGCTTGCCGACCGCTGCACGCTCCAGCTCTCCTACGCGATTGGCGTCGCCGAGCCGCTGTCGATCTATGCCGACCTTCATGGCACCGGCCAGGTTGATGAAGGCAAGCTCGAACAGGTTCTGATGCAGGCAATGAAGCTGTCGCCGCGCGGCATCCGCGAGCACCTCCAGCTCAACCGCCCGATCTATGCCCGTACGTCGTCGTACGGCCATTTCGGTCGCCAGCCCGAGGCCGATGGCGGCTTCTCTTGGGAGCGCACCGACCTCGCGGACAAGCTCAAGGCCTATTTCGCCTAATAACCAAGACAGATCGACCGCTTGCACAAGCTGTACGGCCGCCGAAAGGGAAAGAAGCTCCGCCAGCGCCAGGATGGGCTGATGGCGGATTTTCTCCCTTCGGTGGCCGTTGATCTGTCGGGCGCGCTTTCGCTGGACGCGCTCTTCCCGTTCACGAGAACAGAAGTGCGGCTCGAAATCGGGTTCGGCGACGGGGAGCGGCTCGTCGAACAGTCTAGCCAACGGCCGGACGTCGCATTTCTGGGATGCGAACCCTTTTTGAACGGCGTCGCGAAGGCCGTCGCCGCCGTCAGCGACCGTGCTCTGAACAATGTTCGTATTCACAGCGGCGACGCCCGGGATTTGCTCGCCGCGTTGCCGGCCGGATCACTCGACCGGATCGAACTCCTCTATCCCGATCCATGGCCGAAGCGCCGTCATCACAAGCGCCGCATCGTATCGGACGATTTTCTGGCGGCCGCCGCCCGCGTCCTGAAGTCCGGCTGCGAATTGCGCTTCGCCACAGACATCGACGATTATTGCGCGTGGACGCTCGCTCATCTTTCGCGATCGAAGGATTTCGTCTGGCCCGCGTCTCGTCCTGCCGACTGGTTGACCCCCTGGGAGGGATGGTCGCCGACGCGATATGAGATGAAGGCGCGGCGCGAGGGCCGTCCGTCCGCCTATCTGACATTCGTCAGAAAATAGCGGGCTTCGTTGGCCCGCCGCGACCCTTTGCACCGTAGCGGTACAGATCGAGACCGTGCGCTTTCAGCCAGTTTTCGGCGCTGTCTGTTTCGGGGCAAATCGACCGGCACAATTTCCAGAAACGCGCAGAATGATTCATATGCGCGAGGTGACAGACCTCGTGTGCCGCGAGATACGTCAGGACCTCGTTCGGCGCGAGAATCAGCCGCCATGAAAAACTGAGCGCGCCGCTCGACGAACATGAACCCCAGCGGGTCGTCGTATCTTTCATTGAGATCGGCGGCGTTGGCTTGCCGATCGTTTCCGCATAGCGCGCGACTGCGGTCAGCAGCTCAATTCGCGCTTGCGCCTTCAGCCAATCCTGCACGCGACGCTCGATGTGCGCGCTATCGCCAGCTACGTAGAGTTTCGGCTCGCTCGCCGAGCCTGCGACGAGCCACACGACGCCGCGCGCTCCTGGCGCGTGAACGATTCGGGTCGGTACACCTCGTAGCGGGAACACCGCAGCGTCAATGAACCTGAGTTGTTGCGGTAGCCGGCGAATACGAACGCCGACCCAAGCGGCGTTGCGTTCAGCGAATTCCGCGGCATCCTTCAGAGACGCCCGTCGCGGGATCGTAAGCACTGCGTCGCGCGTGGCTCCTCGCACGCGAAGAATGAAGCGTCGCGCGGTATCGACGCGCCGCAGCTGGACCCTGTAGATCTCGCCGTCGTGCCGCAGTTCGATGACGCCACTTTGTGATCGTGCGTCGTCGATGCTTCGAAAGAGCCGCATGATTCGATCTTACCTAAGCAGGTCGTGAGTCGCTACGTCGCGAGCTTCAAAGAACGGCTCGACCGCGTGAAGTCAGCGCTGACAAGCGCGGCAAAAAAATGTCGAGCGACCGGACTGAACAATGCGCTCGATTGCGCCTTTGCACCCTCGCTTCGGGCAGGCGGCGCCTTCTCGGTCATAGACCCGGAACGAATGCTGGAAATATCCAGGCTTGCCATCTGCGCCGGAGAAGTCTTTCAACGACGAGCCGCCGGCCTCGATCGCTTCGATGAGGACGTCCCTAATCGCGGTCGCGAGCTTGTGTCGTCCTTCGCGCGCAAATCGCTCGGGGCCGGAGAGAGTCGCGGCGCCACGGAGAGGCGAGAGGCCGGCTCGATGCAACGCCTCGCAAACGTAAATGTTGCCTAGGCCAGCGATCCGCTTCTGATCGAGAAGAGCGGCCTTCAGGCTCGCGCCGGCTCGCGCCAAGAGCCGATCAAGCATTTCCGGTGCGAGCGGCGGATCGAGCGGTTCGAGCCCAATACCGCGCATACGCGGATGACGCTCAAGACCCTCGCCCGCGGTTACGAACATGAATCCGAATCGTCGCGGGTCGTTGTAGGTGACACGCGCGCCATCCGACATTTCGAAAATGACATGGTCATGCGCGACAAGACGCGGGATATCGCGATAGAGCGTCGCTGTCGCACCCGCAGCGCCAGCCGAATCCACGCGAAACGATCCACTCATTCCGAGATGGGCGATAAGCACGTCGCCGCCTGAAAGCCGAAGCAGCAGATATTTCGCGCGTCGATCAATCCGCTCGACTGTCCGGCCTGCAAGGCGCGCCCGAAAATCCGCCTGTATCGGAGACCGAAGATCCGGCCGGTTCAGGATCACCTGAGCTATGGCCTTCCCCTCCATCACCGGGGCCAGTCCCCGGCGGGTGGTTTCGACTTCCGGCAGTTCCGGCATGCGCTGAATCCTTGACGGGGTTAACCCTCGGCCGCGCGCGACGCCCGGCCGCGTAGATATAGTGGCGCGGAAACGCTATTGTCCCGCCTCATGAGGATATCCCGATGAGTGCGACACCAGTTTCCCGGCCGAAAGATGAGGAAAGCGCCAGTTTCGGCTTCGCGCGCGTGCCAGTCGGCGCGAAGCAGGCGCTCGTGGACGATGTGTTTCACAAGGTCGCCGACCGCTACGACCTGATGAACGACCTGATGTCCGCCGGGCTTCATCGCGAATGGAAGAATGTCTTCGTCGCCATGGCTCATCCATCCCGCTCGCGGCCTTGGAGGCATATCGATGTCGCCGGCGGGACCGGCGACATCTCCTTCCGGGTCGCGGAGCTGGGACTGCGCGACGCACATTCCACCGTCGTCGACATCAACGCAGACATGCTCGCTGTGTGCCGTCGCCGGGCGAAGGAACTCGGCTATGAAGACCGCGTGGAAACCGTCGAGGCGAATGCGGAAGAGTTGCCGTTCCCCGATGCGAGTTTCGACGTCTATACGATCGCATTCGGCATCCGGAACGTGCCACGCATACCGAAAGCGCTCAGCGAAGCGCGACGTGTGTTGAAGAAGGGCGGTCGCTTCCTGTGTCTCGAATTTTCGCAGGTCGAACTCCCTCTGGCCGAACGGATCTATGATCAGTTTTCGTTTCGCATCGTGCCCAAGCTCGGCGAGATCATTACCGGCGACGCGCATCCTTATCGATATCTCGTCGAATCGATCCGAAAGTTCCCCAAGGCCGAGGAGTTTCGGGACATGATCGCGCAAGCGGGATTGCGGCGCGCGTCGTTCGACCGATTGACGGGCGGCGTTGTCGCCATCCACAGCGGCTGGAACCTCTAGCTGCGAGCCACGCGATGATCGGTCTTCTGCACCTGTTGCGTCTCGCTCGCGCCGGATTCATCCTCGGACGCGAAGGCGTCTTTCTCGACGTCGATCCCTCGCTCGTACCTCCGGCCGCGCAACCGCTTTTTTTCCTGTTCAAGAGGCTCGCCCGGCGCGACGCCGCAAACCGTCCCGATTCTCTGGCGCGCGCGATGGCGCGTCTGGGGCCTTCCTATGTGAAGCTCGGGCAATTCCTGGCCA
>JAGRKN010000232.1:0-127 GCA_020442275.1 Rhodoblastus sp.
CGGGCGAAGTAGACTTCGAGCGTGCGGCCGTTGACCGTGGTCTTGCCGGTGCCCGGCTTGATCCACACGCGGGCGACGGCGTCCTTGCGCTTGCCGGTGGCGTAGGCGCGGCCGTACTTGTCGACCT
>JAGRKN010000232.1:208-11723 GCA_020442275.1 Rhodoblastus sp.
ATCAGGCGCTCCGGGCGTTCTTGGAGTTCATGGCGGCGATGTCGACCGTCACCGGGTTCTGGGCGGCGTGCGGATGCTCCGCGCCCTTGTAGACGCGCAGGTTGCCGAGCTGCTTGCGGCCGAGCGGACCGCGCGGAAGCATGCGCTCCACGGCCTTCTCGAGAACGCGCTCGGGGAAGCGGCCGTCCAGGATGAACTTGGCGGTGCGCTCCTTGATGCCGCCCGGATAACCGGTGTGATGGTAATAGACCTTCTGCTCGCGCTTGCGGCCGGTCAGAACCACCTTGTCGGCGTTGATGACGATGACATTGTCGCCGTCGTCCATGTGGGGCGTGAACGTCGCCTTGTGCTTGCCACGCAACCTCATAGCGATGAGGGAGGCGAGGCGGCCGACGACGAGGCCCTTCGCGTCGATCAGCAGCCACTTCTTTTCGATATCGGCGGGCTTGGCCGAATAAGTCTTGCCGTACATGGGGTGGTTTTCCTTTGGCGGTGGTTTCCCTTTGGCCGCGAAACGAAGCGAACCGGCGCGAGGATGCCAACACCCTGCGCCGGTCCGGATGGCGGGTGTATAGGCGCGTCAAACTGAGTTGTCAATGCTATCAGCTGGACGCGCCCAATTTCAGTGCGGTACAGGATGGCGGTATGAAGATACCGTATCATTTATCCTCATTCATGCAATTTCTGGCGGCATCTCTGAGGAGGCTGAATTGGAAATTACTGCGTTTGAGGCTGTTTTATCGACCGCTGGAGGAGTGCTCACTTGGGTCGGTTCAAGTGGGATCCGAGACCGGATACTTGAGTGGGATAAATCGTTGCAGCAATGCCGTGCGGTGAGCAGCATACTAAAGAATGTCTCGCGTCACGGACTGGCCAATGGCCGAGCATGCCTCTTTGCCAAACTCGACCCTACCCAATGGGCGAGCGACAGATCCAAGCATCTATTCTTAAAGAAGCAATTTTATAATATCGATGATCTTAACAAATGCAAGCCTCTTGTGCAGTCATCATTCTCGATTGACATTAATTTTACGTTTCTACATTTTCTCCAGGTTTTAGAGAACATCAATAAAACAATCGAGGCGCTGATTGATGAGCCGGCTATGATTATGGAAGATGCAGACTATTCTGATATTTTTTCTCGACATATGAAATGTGCTTACATGGCAGATTTCATATCCAATAAATTGGAGATGATGCACGAACGTCGTTCTTATCGAAAGCCTTTGATATACGGTAACGAAGAAGAGCGTTTTGTGCGCGTCGTCATTCGGGCGTGGAATATATTCTGGGTCGTCGGTGTGTTTGGACGACCGCTATACGATGAGACAATCGACGTTAGTGCGGATTTTAACGAAGCAGAGTCACTATCTGATGATGCAATCGCGCAATTGAATGCGAAATACTATCCAAACAATAAAACAAATCAAGAGTTGTATAGTAAGAATGCCGCTTTGGTGCAATCGATGTTGACGAAGCGAGCGAAACCGTCGCGTTAGAGGCACGGCCGCAGCGCAACCACATCCGCCGTCTCTGCCCTGTCCGCGATCGCCCGGCACTTGCCCGCCGCGCACAGCCGCCAGCCCTGCGGCACGGCGTCGGAGCGGCGCAGCAGCAGTTCCGGGAGCAGCGGCAGATCGGGCTTCCAGCGCCAGAAGCGGCCGTCGAATTTGGCGCCCTCGCCCGGCTCCATGCCGGCGCCGGAGCCTTCGACGCGGGCCTCGACGATGCGAAGGCCGCCCTGCTCTATCCGCCAATGCTCTTCCCATAGCGTCTTCTGGACCGAATGCGTCCAGGACAGGGTGAAGGCGGAGGTCGCGAGGACGAGCGTCTTCGCGCCGACCACGCAGAGGCTCATGCCGTCTTTGGCCGGCGCACGAAGAGATAGGCGGCGAAGCCCGCCGCCAGAATGTAGCCGGTCGTCAGGATCGGCCCTGTTCCAACGCCGAATTTCTTGGTGATTTCGGTCAGCGGATCGGAGCCGACGATCAGGATCGCCGCGACAAACGGCCAGGCGCGCTCGGCCCAGCTCAGCGGGCGGTTGAAATATCCGATCGCGGCAATGCCCCACAGGCCGATCGCCAGCAGCGTTTCCGCCACCGCCCATACGACCGCGAGCAGGAAGGCCGAATTCGACATGCCGGGGTCGGCTTGGAGCATCAGGGAATGGTCGTAGACCGCGATATAGGGGATGACGAAGCCCGCCAGCGAAATGCGCACGGCCTGGTTGGCGATCGAGAAACCGCTCGCCTGCGCGATCGGCGCGGCGGCGAAGGCGGCGAGCGCGACTGGCGGCGTCAGATCCGCGATGATCCCGAAATAAAAGACGAACATGTGGCTGATCAGCAGCGGCACGCCGAGTTTCAGGAGCGCGGGCGCGGCCAGCGACGAGGTGATGATGTAGGTGGGAATGGTCGGGATGCCCATGCCGAGCACGAGGCTCGTGATCATGGTCAGAACCAGCGACAGGAAGATGCTGGCCTTGCCGATCGACACCACCCAATTGCCGAAGATCGTGGCGACGCCGGTCAGCGTCATCGTTCCGACCACCATGCCGACGACGGCGCAGGCTATGCCCACGGGTAGCGCCTGGCGCGCGCCCTCGATCAGCGCGTCCCGGCACATGAAGATCGTGTCGCGGCCGCCTTTGAGCGCGAGATTGAGCGCGATCAGCGCCAGCACGATCAGAAGCACCAGTTCGACGCCCTGCACGCGGAACCCGAAGATCGTGAATTCCCTGGCGAAGAAGACACTGCACAGGACGCCGAGCGCTATCCAGAACAGGCTGCGCAGCACGCCGGCCGGCACCCGGCCCGACAGTGGCATGCCGAGAATGATCACGACCGTCAGCGCCAGCGACAGGGCGCCAGCGAACAGGGGCGTGTAGCCGGCGAAGAGCAAGTAGACGAGCACGACGAGCGGCAGCAGCAGTGGCCAGCGTCGCATCAGCGCTTTTCGCGCGGACGGCAGCTGGTCCTTGGGCAGGCCGAACAGGCCGAGACGGCCGGCTTCCAGATGCACCATCCAGAAGGCCGAGGCGAAATAGAGCAGCGCGGGAATGATCGCGGCCTTGGCGACCTCGGCGTACTGGATGCCGAGCGTCTCCGCCATGATGAAGGCGACCGCGCCCATGACCGGCGGCATGATCTGCCCGCCCATCGAGGCGGTGGCCTCGACGCCGCCAGCAAAGGCCGACTTGTAGCCGAAGCGCTTCATCAGGGGTATCGTGAACTGGCCGACGGTCACGACATTGGCGATGCCGGAGCCCGAGATCATCCCCATGAAGGCAGACGAGATGACGGCGACCTTGGCCGGGCCGCCGCGCGAATGGCCGACAGCGCCCATGGCGACGTCGTTGAACAGGCTGATCATGCCGGCGCGCTCGAGAAAGGCGCCGAACAGGATGAACAAGTAGATGTAGGTCGCCGAGACCGCGATCGGCGTCGAATAGATGCCTTCCGTGCCGAAAGCCATCTGGTCGACGATCTGGCGCAGGTCGAACGGCCGGTGGTCGAAGGGCGCCGGCAGGAGGTGGCCCCAAAGGCAATAGGCGACGAACAGGCCGGTCACCAGCGGCAGTGCGATGCCGAGCAAACGGTAGCCGGCATAGAAGACCAGCGCGATGAAGACGATGCCGACCCACAGATCGAGCTCCGTCAGGTCGCCGGCGCGCTGGATGAGGTCCGTGTAGAAGACCCAGTGGTAGAGGTTGACCGCCATGCCGACCAGGCCGAGCGTCCAGCCGACGATGCGGCCGAGATTGCTTTCCGAGCGGTGGTTGGCGACCAGCGCGAAGGCGATCAGCATCAGGAAGCCGACGTGGACCGCGCGAACGACTTCCGACGGCAGGATCGAGTAGATGGCCGTGAATATCTGGAAGGCGGAGAACAGGAAGGCGATGGCCGCGAGCGCCACGCCCCACAGGCCCGGCCCCATGCCCGGCGGCAGCCCGTGTTCCGCATCGACCGCGGGCGCGGTGGGATGTGCGAGATCCGTTGCGCTGATCGCAGGCTGGCTCACGTGGGGCGTCCGGCTGTGAAAGGGTTGGGCGGCGCCGGCGACAGGCCGGCGCCCGAGGCGATCCTACTTCAGGACGCCCTTTTCCTTGAAATATTTCGCCGCGCCTGGATGCAGCGGCACGGGCATGCCGTCGAGCGCGGTCTCGAGCTTGATGGCCTTGGCCGCGGCGTGCGCTGCCTGCAGGTCGGGCAGCGATTCGAAGATCGTCTTGGCCATGCCGTAGGCGACATCGTCCGGAACCTTGGCGTTGGTGATCAGATAGTTCTTCACCGCCGCGGTCGGCACATCGGCCGTCTGTCCCTCGTAGGTGCCCTTCGGGATCGTCACCGTCACGTAGGGAGCGCCGATCTTGTCGACAATCGAGGTCGGAATCTCGACGACGGTGATCGGCACGGAATTGGCGAGGTCGCGGATCGAGGCGACCCCGAGGCCCGCCGACTGAAGCGTGGCGTCGAGTTGGCGGTTCTTGATCAGCTCGACCGATTCGCCGAAGGGCAGATATTCGACCTTGCCGAGATCCTTGTAGTCGATACCGGCGGCCTTGAGGATCGCGCGGGCGTTGAGCTCGGTGCCCGACTTCGGCGCGCCGACCGACAGCCGCTTGCCCTTGAGATCGGCGAGCGTCTTGATGCCCGAATCCTTCGACGCCACCACCTGGATGTAGTTGGCGTAGATGCCGGCGACGCCGCGCAGCTTGTCGAGCTTGGTCTTGAAACCCGCCTCGGTGTTTCCGTTCCAGGCGTCCGCAACGCTGTCGCCAAGCGCGAAGGCGAGTTCGCCCTTGCCTTGCTGGATCAGGTTGAGGTTCTCGACCGAAGCCTTCGTCGACTGCACGGAGGGCCGCACGCCCTTCATCTTCTCGGAGAAGATTTTCGAGAGCGCGACCCCGAGCGGGTAATAGACGCCCGACGTGCCGCCCGTCAGGATATTCACGAATTGGTCGGCGCGCGCCGCGCCAGCCGAAAGCAGGCCGCCCGCGAGCGCCGCCGCAACAATGCCGCCGCGCACCGCGCGCGTTACGTTCGATATCGACATGGATTGCTCCCTCTAACCGTCCTAGTCGCTTGAGACGCTTGACTCTTCTTGTCCCGCCGCAACATTGCGCCCGGCCGGCGCCCTGTCAACCGCTGCGCCGGCGTCAGCGCGGCGGAATCGAATAGGTTCCCACGGCATGGGCGACCGCGTCGTCGCGGCCGGCGGAATGGATGTAGACCTCGCCGACCGCCAGCTTCTTGCCGAGCTTCAGCAGCCGGCAATCGCCGACGATGTCGCCGGGTTGCGGCTTCGACATGAAATTGATGGTCAGATTCGTCGTCACCGCCATCGGAACCCAGCCGATGGTCGCGAGCACGGCGATATAGAGCGCGCAATCGGCCAGGCCGAACATGGCCGGCCCCGCAATCGTACCTCCCGGCCGCAGATGGCGGTCGTGGAACGGCAGCCGCACGCGCGCACGCATCGGCACGGCCTCCTCGATCATCATGGCGCCTTCCGCCGCGAAGCTCTGCGGAAATTCCGCTTGCAGCAGGCGCGTCAGTTCGGCTGGCCCGAGATGTTTTTGTATCGCGTTCATCAATCGTCCCTGGTCGGCAGGCTCGTCGTCCACTGATATGTGAACAGGTACGAAAGTCCATGGTCGCGGCCGAATTTGCGGTGGGGGCGCGGCGGGGCTAAATCGTTCGCGATCCCAATCTGGAAAGCCGCGTCTCCCGAATGTCCGTCGCTCCCCGCGCCCTTCTCGGCCGTCTTGCCTTCGGCGTGCTCGGCGTCGCGCTGGCGGTTGGGCTGGCCGGTTGCGGAAACGAGGCGGCCTGCGACAACGATATCGTCAAGGAGAAGGCGATCGAGGCGGTGCGCGCCCAATATCCGAACGATGTCTCGAAGGAGCTGCTCAAGCGCGGCAGCGTCGCGGCGCTCGACCGGATCCTGAAAGAGAGGAAGCTCGACTACAAGGACGACAAACAGCTCGAGGTCGGCGCGCGCGCTGCCGTGAAGGAAATGGAGGAGGCCTGGAAGTCCGGCCGTTTCACGCTGGAAAATCCCTCCACGGTCGAATTCGATCCCAAGGCGAAAAAAGCCTCTTGCCGCGCGCGCATGGTCTTCATGACGACGTGGGGCATTTCTGTTCGCGACATCACTTACGACGCGATGTTCAAGGACGGTCAGTTGATCGTGAGCGCGACGATCCTCAATTGAGGTCTTGTGATTTTATCAAACTATTTCATACCGCTGTGACGTGTTTCTCATGTTTCGAATCATCGAAAGAGCCGAAACATCGAATAGCCCTTGGCGATAAAATATCTGTCGATTCCCGCCCAATCCGTGAGCGTGAGGCTGGCGTTTCGAATGGCCGCGCCGAATTGCGGAATGAAGATCAGCGCCAGCAGCAGCAGGCCCGAAATGGCCGCGAAGCGGTCGGCCTGGAGTTGCATATCCGCCGGCAACCAGGGCCGCAGGACGCCGAACCCGTCGAAGCCGGGGATC
This sequence comes from Rhodoblastus sp., assembly GCA_020442275.1. Classification (GTDB taxonomy): domain Bacteria; phylum Pseudomonadota; class Alphaproteobacteria; order Rhizobiales; family Beijerinckiaceae; genus JAJXWB01. Next base: position 6,713 of record JAGRKN010000232.1, read on the forward strand.
GGCAACAGGTTCAACACGAGCGCCGTGGCCTGGAGAAAGCCGAGAAATGCGAGCGCGCTCCAGAAGGCGCCGCCGCCGCCCTGCATCGGCAGGTCCAGCCAGAAGGGAATGGCGATGGCGCCCAGAAAGAGCAGGTTGGCGAGCGGNNCCGGCCGCCGAGACGAGGCTGTCCCACAACCGGCTGCGCAGCGACAGACGTTCGATATAGACCGCGCCGCCCGGCAGGCCGATGCCGCCGAGCAGGACGAACAGGACCGGCAGGCCGAAGGTCAGCATGGGCTGCGCATAGGCCATGGGATCGAGCGAGAGATAGCCGCGCGTTTCGACGGAACGATCGCCGCCGAACCAGCCGGCGAGCGCATGCGCCGATTCGTGCAGGCAGAGCGAGACAATCCAGCCGAGCACGACAAAGGCGACGACGAGCGCGTTGGCGCTGGACCGGCCGAGATACAGAATCGCGCCGAAGCCGATGAAGCCGGCGAGGATGATGAGAAAGCGCGGGGACAGGGAGAGGATTCCAAATCAGGGAGGGCGGCGGGAACGGCTCCAATTTGCGAGCGTCCGGCCTCCTGTTCAAGCCCGTGGCGGGTGAAGGCCGCAGGCTCCTTGCCGGCGGCGGCAAAGAGAGTGATTGTGCGCCCATGAATACCGCCGCCCGTGTCGCCCAAACCGACGCCCCGCTCCTGCGCCGCGATTTACGCGCTGACGGGGTCCTGACCCTTACGCTGTCGCGCCCGCAGGCGCGCAACGCCCTGTCCATCGCCATGCTGGACGCGCTGAGCGCTGCTTTCGCCGACATTTCCGCCGACCGCGGCGTTCGCGCGGTCGTGCTGGCGGCGGAAGGCCCGGCTTTCTCGTCGGGCCACGATCTCAAGGAGATCACCGCAGCGCGCAACGGCGCCGACAAAGGGCGCGCCTTCTTCGAGGATACGCTGACACGTTGCGCGAAAATGATGCAGCAGGTCGTCGCCCTGCCCCAGCCCGTCATCGCGGCGGTCGAGGGGATTGCGTCGGCCGCCGGCTGCCAGCTCGTCGCGACCTGCGACCTCGCGATCGCCGGCGACAAGGCGCAGTTCTGCACGCCGGGCGTCAATATCGGGCTGTTCTGCTCGACGCCGATGGTGGCGCTGTCGCGCAATCTGTCGCGCAAGCATGCGATGGAAATGCTGCTTTCGGGCGACATGTTCGACGCCGCCGACGCAGAGCGCTTCGGTCTCGTCAATCGCGTCGCGCCGGCCGGCGGCGCGCTCGACGCCGCCTTGGCGCTGGCGGGCAAGATCGCGTCGAAATCGACTATGACCGTCAAGATCGGAAAACGCGCCTTCTACGAGCAGGCGGAGATCAAACTCGGCGAAGCCTACGACTATGCGAGCCGCGTGATGGTCGAGAACCTGCTCGCGCGCGACGCCGACGAGGGCATTTCCGCCTTCGTGCAGAAGCGCGCGCCGAGCTGGGAGGACCGGTGATCGCCGCGCGCCGGGCGGCGACGCTCGCGTTCGGCGCCGCCTTCGCGGCCGCCTCGGCGCTCGCGCAAACGCCTGCTGGCAAGTCCTACAAGGCGCTGACGGCGAGCTACGATCGCTCGGCGGAGAATGACGCGGACCTTGCGGCCTTGGTCAAGCAGACCCGCGCGGCGGTCGAGGCCAAGGACGCGCAGGCGCTTGCCGATCTGATCTCCGCCAAGTTCGTCGCGCTCGACTGCGCCGCCAATCCGCTGAAACCCTGCGCGCCGGGCAAGGCGAAGGCGGTCGGCGCGAAGAACGCACGGCCAATCGACCGGCTGCGGTTGGCCTTCTGCTGCGAGGGCAAGCCTTCGCCGGATATGCCGGTCGAGTCGCAGAACGAGACGATGTTCGCGATCCTCGCCGCCAATCTCGCCGCCGGCGGCCTTTCCGCGAATCCGGACGCCAAGGGCGAATATTGTTCGCCCGCGCTGCCGCGCATCGATCGCAAACGAGCGGCGGCCGCCGCCAAGGCGTCCGGAGTAGAGCCGGAGAATCTTCGCGTCGCTTCGGCGGTCATTCCATTGCGGGCGAAGCCTGCGGCGGAGTCGGAGGCGATATCGCGGCTCGACGCTGGCGACATCGCGCCTGTCGTCACGGATCTGACGTCCAATATCCCGTCCGGCTGGAACGCCATCGCCCTGCCCGACGGCGGCATCGGCTTTACCGATGCGCTCGGGCTCGACGAGCTGACGCCAGGCGCCATCTGCTTCGGCAAGGACAAGGGGCGCTGGAAGATCGTGGCGACGATCCAGCGCGGCGGATGACAGCGCGCCGGAGGAATCTCGGCGCTATGAATTCGCCCCTCAGAACAGAAAACGCCCGGCGCGACGGCCGGGCGTAAACAGTTCGTGTCGATCGCTTCAGTACTTGGCGACGACCGGCGCGGCCGAGCAGCAGTTGAAGTGATAGTTCAGGCCGGCGCGGACAATGTGTCCGTTCACGCGCGTGCGGGCCTGCGAAACTGTGATCGACTGCAGCGCCGGGCCGGGCGGTCCGAACTGGGTCAGCACGACATTGTTCGTGAGGCTGCCGAGATCGTAATAGAGGTACTCGAGCTTGGCGCTCCAGTTCGCGGCGAACTTCCACTCGCCGCCCGCGCCGAGCGCCCAGCCGAGACGGGTCGCGGACGTGCTGGCGGCGCCGAACGTCGGCTGAATCGCCGGGCCAGGCGGGTTCGTGACGGTCTGGACGATCGCCGCGCTGGCGCTCGCCTGCCCGAAAGCCAGGCCGCCGGTCGCGTAGACCAGCAGGGACGGCGTCGCGAGCAGGCCGAATCGGCCCCGCAGCGTCGCGAGATAGTCGAGCTTGGACGAGGTCGCGATATTCGAGATGTCCAGGCGGCCCGCCGGGCCGGGAGGCGCGGCAATCGGGATCGCATTGACGATCGAGCCATTGGACGAGCCCGCGACGATTCCCTGGATGTCCGCCTCGAGGCCGACGAGCAGGCTCGGCGACATCTGATAGTTGAAACCGATCTGACCGCCGCCGATGAAGCCGCCCTTGGATGCCGGCGAGACGCCGCTTGCGCTGAGCGCGGCGGCGAGCGGAACATTGACGAATGCGCCTGCAAGACCGGGGTTGACGAAGGCATTGCCGCCCGTGAGCCGCGTCGAGGGGTCGGCGGACCAGCCGTAACCGGCGTTGAGGCCGACGTAGAAACCGGTCCAGGTCATGATTGGAGCCGGAGCAACCAGAACCGGGGCCGACTTGCGCGACGGCAGGTCCGCCGCGAAGGCGGTTCCGCCAACGGTCGCCACGACCGTCGCGGCAATGATATATTTCGAAGCTCTCGACATGACTGCCCCATGGATCTGATCGCCGACTGGCCGCCGGTCGATTTTTGTCTGTGTATCACGACGTTAGCCAGCCCTTAGCCATGACACAAGTCACATAGCGATTTTTCCATATGTGGCCAGAGTCGTGTCGCGCAAATGCAACAAGCCAACTCCGTGTGTGCGTTTCCGCAAAGCGAAACCGCTGACGATCGATGCACTCTTGGCGTTGCGTTTGCGGCTTGGAATTTTCTCGGGCGACGCCGAAAGGCAGCTGACCCTACCGTGGAATCTTTGTGGCTGCGCCGAAGCGGGACTCATGGGCGCGCGACGCGCTCTTTCCGGGCGCGTCGCGGACCGCTAGGTGTAGAGATCTGCGAGCTTCCGATGAATCACGATTCCTATTCCGACGCCTATATCCGTTCGATCCTTCGCACGACCAAGACGATCGCGCTGGTCGGGGCCTCCGCCAACGAGGCGCGGACGTCCTACATCGTCCTGAAGTACCTGATCGCACGCGGATATCGGGTCATTCCGATCAATCCGGGGCTGGCCGGCAAGGAGATCCTCGGCCAGCCGGTTTTCGCCTCGCTCGCCGACCTGCCCGAGCCCGTCGACATGATCGACGTGTTCCGCAATTCCGAGGCTGCCGGCAAGGTGGTCGACGAGGCGCTCGCCCTGCACTGGGCGCCGAGGACGATCTGGATGCAGCTCTCCGTCCGTAACGACGAAGCCGCCGCGCGCGCGGAAGCCAGGGGCGTACAGGTCGTCATGAACCGCTGCCCCAAGATCGAATGGGGGCGGCTGTCGGGCGAGATTTCCTGGGGCGGCATCAATTCACGCATCCTGTCGGCCAAGAAGCCGACGATGATGGCGGGTTTCCAGAAGCTTTCGGTCGACAAGGACGGATGAGTTCTCGCGCCGCAGTCGGAGGCGGCCCGTGAGCGACGAGCATTCACGCGCCTATCGCGGCTGGCGCATGGTCGCGGTGTGCTTTGCCGTCGCCACGCTCGCCTGGGGCTTCGGCTTCTACGGCCAGGGCGTCTATCTCGCGCATCTCATCGCCGTGCACGGCTGGTCGCTGTCGCTGGTTTCAGGCGCGGTGACCGGCTTCTATTTCGTCAGCGCGCTGATGGTCGCCTTCGTCGCCGACTGGATCGCGCGGTTCGGCGCGCCGCGCGTGATTGCGGGCGGCATGGTCGCGACGGGCGCGGCGTCCGCCATGCTCGGCCTGCTGCGCGAACCCTGGCAGCTCTATGCGGTCTATCTCCTGATGTCGCTCGGCTGGGCCTCGACCAGTCTCGCGGCGATCACGAGCGTGATTGGCATGTGGTTTTCCGCCCGGCGTGGGCTCGCCGTCTCGCTGGCGCTGACCGGAGCGAGCGCCGGCGGCATTCTGGTCGTGCCGGCCCTTCAAGTCCTGATCGAGGCGCGCGGCTTCACGAATGCGTTGCTGATCGGCGGCGCGCTGCTCGCCTTCGTCGGAGCGCCGCTGGCGCTGTGGCTGATCGAGGCGCCGGCGGCGCCCCCGCCCTCGGCCGCCCGACCCCCGATCCAAGGGAAAGGCGCCCTGCTGCGCTCGTTCCGCTTCTGGTCGATCGCCGGCGCCTTTTCGATCGTCTGGGTGACGCAGACCGCCTTCCTCACGCACGAGATCAATATTTTTTCGCCCGTGCTCGGCGCGACCGGCGCGGCGGCGGCCGTGGCGGCGACGACATTCGCGGCCGTGGCCGG